>CAZTXA010000088.1:0-2508 GCA_964617945.1 uncultured archaeon | reverse complement strand
CCCAGACCGGGATAAGTTATCCCGGGTGGGGGTACCGCAGTGCAGCGTGTGATACAGAAAGAACATAGTACGTCGTCCGCCGCACCAGGCGGCACACCAGAAACGGTCTCTGAACATACCGAGCTGTCGGTAGATGTCGACGACGCGGCCGACGGCGTGTTCGACGTGACGGTGACTGTTACATCGTTCACCGGCCAGCGCGAGCTCCGGCAGCGGGTGGACGGCGGCGCGGAGACACAGATCACCGTCGATGAGGAGACCGTGTCATGGAGCCACGAACTGACACCGGTGGAGGAGCGGCTCCCCCGTGCGGTTCCCGCGGTCCGGCTCGAGGCGACCGTCCCGGACCAGGTCCACTCCGTCGACATCGACCACACTGTCCCCGACCAGCCGGGCACCGTACAAATCGTGCAGGAGATGGACGAACAGCGGAGCACCGTCGAGACACTTCTCGAGGACCGCCAGCCGCAGCGGTGGTTCAACGCTCCGCCGCTTCAACAGCCCGTGATCCGTGAGGAACAGGACGATATCCATACAGTGACACCGGTCGCCCGGTACGAGGAGCAGGCCGGGATCGCAGCGCTGACGGATGAGGGGGACGACTCGCTCTCCCGCGGTCCGCACCCTGCTGCACCGTCACCTGTGGACCGGCGACCCGTGGATGACATCGACGGCCCGGTCGGAGACACCTACCCGGTCCTGACGCTGCACGGCCGGATCGGAGCACCAGCGACGACGGTCGAGACACGGCACACCGTCACAGCGATGTATGACGAGGCGGGTGACGTGTCCCGCCGGCTCCTGATGCAGCAGCCAGACGACCTGGCGGCGCAGTCGTCGGTGACCGCACTGGACGTGGTGGAGGAGCTGGCGGAACGGGGCGATGTCCAGCTCTCCGTCGTGGAACAGCCCTACCCGATGGGCGATGGCTGGGTCAACGCGGTCCAGATCGGGCAGGCCCCGGGTATGGACCTCGACTATCTCGAGACCTACGTCGGCAAGCCGGGCGGGGAGCCGGAGATCATGCAGACCACGCTCGACCGGTACGAGATGGGTGACAACGAGTTCGTCGAGATCAGGGAGTCATACAGCCACGGACACACCGGTGCCGGCGGGCCGTCCGGCGAGGAGATGGCCGCGATCCAGGCCGCGTGGGACGACGAGTACCGGTGGTTCGATGACTGGCAGGAACGCTCCGCCTACGCCCTGTTCGCCGAGGCACGGCAGACCGGGGGCAGCGTGGTAACGGCGGGCGCCCCCTACGACACCGCGGAGGTACCGGCCGCGCGGCAGGCGTACATCGACGACTTCGGCGTCGCCCCGGAGGACGACCTTGACGATGTCGTCTACGGCCGGCAAACACCGCAGGTCAGCGGCACCGGTGCCGACACCGTCCTCCCGGTATAGGTGGTCCTGTGGACGACGCTTCTAGTGTTGTATATGCCGGCGGGTTCCCGACCGATACACAGCGGCACGCCTCAACACGGAGCGTGCTCGACGCGGTCGACGGCCACGGTACAGACCTCGACCTCGTCCGGTTCCACCTCGATGACGATGATGACGACGATACCGACCGGGACGACGACACGAAGTCCAGTTCCCGGAAGGCCATACAGCCGCTGAACTCAGCGCTCCGGTCGACCGACCTCTCCACATACATGGACGAGATCCGGT
The DNA here is from genome assembly GCA_964617945.1 of uncultured archaeon. GTDB lineage: Archaea > Nanohalarchaeota > Nanosalinia > Nanosalinales > Nanohalalkaliarchaeaceae > JALIDP01. Next base: position 834 of record CAZTXA010000088.1, on the reverse strand, counting down.
CACGGCTCGACCAGCGTGGCGACGCTGTCGGCATCGGGCTCTGCCTCGGCGCGACCGTCCTCGCAGGGTACCAGCAGGAGGCGCGGGGACGCGACGCGTGGCCGGAGTTCGAGCAGCTCGTCCTCCTCGACCCGGTCCCGGGCGTCGAAACAGAGTACGATACGATCACGCTCGATGAATACAGCGGTGGGGACGCGGTGGCGGTCTACGACGACGCGATCCCGCCACACCATACTGTCGATGGGATCCCACACCTCCGGACGGACGGTGGCGGCCACCTGTGGCAGGAGGTGGTGGACGGGTTCGGCGACACCGTGTACCAGGTCGCCCGCCGCACCGCCGACCGTGACGGGCAGGGACAGTACGCAGTGCTGGCGGATGTCGCGGAAGAAGCGGACGGGTTCGCCCTCCCCGTATACCAGGAGCACGAGTATATCGCCGCAGCGCAGGCAGAGAAAGGAGTGGTCGAGCGGCTGGCAGACTCGTTCACGGGTCCGGAGCCGACAGGGTACCGTCCCGCCCCTGGCGCGGACTGACCGTGGCAAGCTCCTCCTCGACAAGCGCACGGACAGCGTCCTCCCGGTCCTGGAACCGGTGCGCCCGGTCCATCCGGCTGTACTGCTGGTCCGACGGGTTCTCCTCCACGTACGTGAACGGGTCGTAGCTGATTTCGCGGATACGGCAGTCCCCGCTGACCCGGTCGCCCTCATCGCGGATCGAGGGGTAGACAGCGACGCAGTCAGGGGGAACGGTCGCGACCGGCGAGATAGGTACAGTACCGCTTCCGGTCTGCATCGGGTCCGGCGGGTCGAACGCGAGCACGACCGATTCAGG
>CAZTXA010000087.1:0-2560 GCA_964617945.1 uncultured archaeon | reverse complement strand
CGGGAGCGGTACGAGGAGGAGAAGGCGGACCTGGAGCACCGGCTGGAGCAGCAGGAGCGGAAGCTGGAGGGACTGGAACAGGCCGCAGAGGAGAACCAGGCGAAGGCGGACCTCATCTACGAGAACTACCGGCTGGTCGAGGACGTGCTGGACAGCATCCGGACGGCGCGGGAGCAGCACGGCGAGGAGGAGATCAAGGAGCGGCTGGAGAGCGAGAAAGCGGAAGGCGTGCCGGAAGCGGAGGCGATCGAACGTCTGGACTTCGACAACAACGAGGTGGTCGTGGACGTGGGGATGGAGGTCCGATTGGAGATCGACACGTCGGTGGAGAAGAACGCTGAGATGTACTACGAGAAGGCGAGCGACGCGGAGGACAAGCTCCCCGGATTGAAGCGGTCGCTGGAGGCGACACGCACGGAACTGGATAACCTGGAGATGGAGGCGGTGGACGTCGAGGACGAGTTCGAGGACAAGGAGCAGAAGAAGGAGGAGAAGGAGTGGTACGAGAAGTTCCGCTGGTTTTACTCAAGCGATGGCTACCTGGTCATCGGTGGGCGGGACGCGACCACGAACGACATGCTGGTGAAGAAGTACATGGAGAACAACGACGTGTACGTCCACGCGGACTTCGATGGCGCGCCGTCGGTCGTGGTGAAGAACGAGGAGGGGGGTGACCGCGAGGACATCCCGGAGAGCACGTTGGAGGAGGCGGGCCAGTTCGCGGTCACGTATGCGCAGGCGTGGGAGGCCGGCGTGGGCGCGGACGACGCGTACTATGTGGCGCCGGAGCAGGTGACGCAGGAGCCGGAATCAGGCGAGTACCTGCCCACCGGCAGCTTTGTGATCCGCGGCGACCGCACCTACCTGCGGAACATGCCGGTCGAGGCCGCGGTCGGCGCGTACGAGCGTGAGGACGGGTACGTCCCGATGGGCGGCCCGACCCCTGCTGTAAAGGAGCAGTGCGAGCGGTACGTGGAGCTGCGGCAGGGCCGCGAAAAGCCGAGCGATGTAGCGAAGGAGGTCAAGCACCATCTCGACGAGGTGACTGATGCGGGCCTCGACCTGGACGCGGTTATCCGCGCGCTGCCGCCGGGCAAGGCCGAAGTCGGGGAGAAACACTAGAGTAGCGGTTCGACCCGGTCCCAGATCTCCGCAGCGATGTCCTCCTTCGACCGGAGCTCACCGTCCTCCACCACGTCGATAACGACCCAGTCGTTCTCCGCCGCGAGCTGTTCATACTGTTCCGCCACGTCCTGCTGGAATGCGAGGTCTTCCTCGTGGACGTCCTGGTCCTTGCCGTCCTCCTGCATCAGTTCCCGCGATGTCTGCGGCGGGATGTCGAGGAGGACGACGAGGTCGGGCTGCGGCAGGCGGCGTTCCACGTCCCGCATCCACGCCAGCATCTCGTCTCCGTCGTCGGCTGCGGCGGCCTGGAACGCGTAGTTGGACTGGGAGTACCGGTCCGCGACGATGACACCGCCGCGGTCACGCACATCCCGGATCTCGTCCGCCATCTGGTACCGGTCGGCGGCGTACAGCAGTGCTGCTACCTCTGGGGGGACGTCGTAGTCTCCTTCGAGGTACTGCTGGATGAGGCTGCCGATCCGTGTCCGGTCATACGTGGGGAACTCGATATACTCCGCATCGTTCCCCTCTACGTCGAGGCGTTGCACCAGCCGCTCCGCCTGCGTCCGCTTCCCGCTGGCATCAAGTCCTTCGATAACGATCAGCAGCCCGTCACCGTCGTTACCGTTTCCGTCCGGCATGGTTGGTGATACTCCCCTGTAGGGTTAAAACTATTGAACACCTGTCCTGCGGGTATGGAGGTCGCAGCACTTTCTGACCGTGGCGTGCCGCAGTCCGCGGTCGACCGGTTCCTCGACAAGGGGATCACGGAGCTCAACCCGCCGCAGGTGGACGCGGTCGAACACGGGTTGCTGGACGGGGAATCGCTGGTAGTGTCGAGCCCGACCGCGTCCGGGAAGACGTTGATCGCGACCATGGCCATCTCCAAGCTACTGGAGGAGACGGACCGGAAGGCGCTGTACCTCGTCCCGCTGAAGGCGCTCGGCAGCGAGAAGTATAGAGATTATCAGGAGTTCTTCGACGGTGAGGACGTGGACGTCGCGCTGTCGGTCGGTGACCGGGACTCCTCTGCAGATTACGTGGAGACGAAGGACCTGATCCTGATGACGGTGGAGAAGCTGGATGCGGTGCTGCGGCACAACCCGTCGTGGATCTCGCAGGTCGGCCTGGTCGTGGTGGACGAGATCCATTTACTGAACTCCGAGCGGCGCGGCCCCACGCTGGAGGTCACCTTGACGCGGCTGCAGGAGCTTCTCGACTTTCAACTCCTCGGATTGTCGGCGACGATCAGTAACGCGGAAGCGTTGGCGGACTGGCTGGACGCCGACCTAGTGGAGTCCGACTACCGCCCAGTGAATTTGAAGGAGGGGGTGTACCACGACGGCTCGATCCATTTCTACCACGGCGACGAGAGTTCAACTGAGACGAACAGCGACGGTTCCGCGTTCGTGACCGGGCGGGAGAAGCTGGAGGA
>CAZTXA010000086.1:0-2583 GCA_964617945.1 uncultured archaeon | reverse complement strand
AAAAGTTTCGGCAGTACTTCAGGGAGTGGCGCGGCAAAATCCGCACCGAGATATACTTGATAACGCTCGAGGAGAGAGATACGATAGACGATGGAAGGTAACAACGCGAACGGGGACGAGAACGGCAGCGTGAAGCTGAAGGTGGGAGAGATCCCGCCGAACGCGCAGGAGGACATCGGCAGCGGTATCGTCCGGATCGACTCCAACGTGATGGAGGAGCTCGGAATCCGGGAGGGCGACGCCGTCCGGATCGAAGGAGACAGGGAAACGGTCGCACGCGCTGCACGCTCCTACCCTGCGGACGTCGGCCTCGGAATCGTCCGGATGGACGGGTACCTGCGGAAGAACGCCGGCACGTCCCTGCGAGAGACTGTCAACGTCGAGAAGGCGGAACTGGAGGAGGCGGACAAGGTCGTGCTGGCTCCAGCGGAGGAGGGTGTTACGATCCAGGTGTCCTCGCCGTCGATCTTCAAGCGGACGCTGGTCGACCGCGCCGTCACGTCCGGCGACCTTATCGTACCTTCCTCGGGCAGGGAACGCCGGAGGAGTTTCTTCGAGGACGTGTTCGATATCGATGACTTCTTCGACTTCACGTTCGGCGAGACCAAGTTGATGGTCGTCTCCACACACCCGGAAGGCGCTGTCACTATCACAGAGGACACAGAAATCGAGGTGAAGCCACAGGCAGTCGAGACCGCGGGCGAGATGGGGCCGCGGGTCCCAGAGGTCACGTACGAGGATATCGGCGGGCTGGAGGATGAGATTCAGAAGGTCCGGGAGATGATCGAGCTCCCGCTGAAGCACCCGGAAGTGTTCCAGCAGCTCGGCATCGAGGCGCCGTCCGGCGTCCTGCTGCAGGGGCCGCCAGGGACAGGGAAGACGCTGCTCGCGAAAGCCGTCGCGAACGAGGCCGATGCCTGGTTCACCAGTATCAACGGGCCGGAGGTCATGTCGAAGTTCTACGGCGAGTCCGAGAAGCAGCTCCGGGATATCTTCGAGGAGGCGCAGGAGAACTCGCCCGCAATCATATTCATCGACGAACTTGACGCGCTCGCCCCGAAGCGGGGAGAAGCGCGTGGTGAGGTGGAGCAGCGCGTCGTGGCGCAGCTCCTCTCCCTGATGGACGGGCTGGAGGCGCGCGAGGACGTTATCGTCATTGCGGCGACGAACAGGCCGGAGGACATCGACGAGGCGTTGCGGCGGCCAGGCCGCCTCGACCGGGAGATCGAAATCGGCGTCCCTGACAGGAACGGGCGGAAGGAGATCCTGCAGATCCATACGCGGAACATGCCACTGGAGGAGGATGTCGACCTTGACGAATTGGCGGACCGCACACACGGGTACGTGGGTGCGGACATCGAGGCACTGGCGAAGGAGGCCGCGATGGCGACGCTCCGCCGCGTATTACCGGAGATAGATCTTGACGACAGCCAGATCGATGAGGAGGTGCTGGACAAGCTGGTTGTCGGCAGCGAGGACTTCACGACAGCGATGCGGCTGGTGGAACCGTCAGCGATGCGGGAGGTCATGGTCGAGGTGCCACAGGTCACGTGGGACGACGTCGGCGGCCTGAACGAGGTGCGGGAACGGCTGCAGGAGATGGTCGAATGGCCGCTCGACAAACCGGAAGTGTTCGAAGACATGGGCGTCGACGTGCCGACCGGGCTGCTCCTGTACGGCCTCCCGGGAACGGGGAAGACGCTGCTCGCGAAAGCCGTCGCGAACGAATCAGATGCGAATTTCATCAGTATCAAGGGCCCGGAGCTGTTCTCCAAGTGGGTCGGCGAGTCTGAGAAAGCTGTCAGGCAGATATTCTCAAAGGCGCGGCAGGTCGCCCCGACGGTGATATTTATCGATGAGATCGATGCGATCGCGCAGCGCCGCGGTAGCCGCGGTGATTCCGGTGTCGGCGACCGCGTCCTGAACCAGTTATTGTCGGAGATCGACGGCGTCGAGGACATGAGTGGCGTTGTCGTCATCGGGGCGACGAACCGGCCGGACATCCTCGACCCCGCGATCCTGCGACCGGGACGGCTCGACCGCCACCTGCATGTGCCGCACCCGGACGACGAGGCGCGGCGCCGCATCTTCGAAATCCACACCGAGGGAATGTCGCTGAGCGACGATATCGACTTCGACGAACTCGTTGACCGGTCCGACGGGTTCGTCGGCGCGGACATCGAGAACGTGTGCCGCGAGGCAGGGATGCATGCCATCCGGGAGGAGAGCGACACCGTGACGATGGACCATTTCGATGACGCGTTCGGGGACGCGCGGCCGACGGCGAGCGACGACGACATCGAAGAGTTCGAGCAGAAGGTGGAGCGGATGGAGGCGCAGGACACCGCGCAGGAAGCGACCGCGGACTACTTCGGCTGAGTTACCGCGTTGTCACAACCGGTTCTTCCTCGACGATGACGGTGTGTTCTTTCTGCGATACCATGCCGTCGTCTGCCTCTGTCAGCACCTCGTACGAGTGGATGCTGCCGGCACGCACAAGATTACGGACCGCGGTCTGGACGCGGGCGGCAGGAACGCTCTCCAGCCACCGGTCGGTGAACGGGAGGGTCCGGAACCTGTTCT
>CAZTXA010000085.1:0-2613 GCA_964617945.1 uncultured archaeon | reverse complement strand
TCATAGACCTCGGTGCCGACGTTCATACTGCCGGCGGCCTCGCGCACACCTGCCTTCGTGATGCATTCTGCCATTGTAGTTCACCCCCACATAGTTTGTTCCGGCGAGTTTACCCCGTATACGCCCTACTCCGAATACCTCGTTTAAATACCTTGCACGGCGGGAAGCGCATAAAAGAATCCGTCCCTGTCCCGTGTACCATGCCTGAACGGGACAACCAGCGGCAGGCCGCGACCCCGCGCGACGTGACTGACATCGATGCCGAGAACGATGTCCGGGTCCGGGTGCTCGGCACCGTGCTGGAGACGCGGCAGGACTCGCTGATGCTGGACGACGGGACCGGGACGGTGGAAGTGTTCGCGGACGCTGACGACCTCGACGAGGTGCAGGACGGGCAGCGCGTCAGGGTGTTCGGCCGCGTCCTGCCGACGGCGGACGCGTTCGAGATGCAGGCCGAACTGGTGCAGGACATGACCGACCTGGACATGGACATGTACGAGGAAGTGGTAGACGCGGTCGGGAAGCGGCGTATCCCATGAGGTACTGTTAAAAATATCAGCTCCGGGCGACTAGTATAGAGGCATATAAGACATGGTACGGGCAGAACTTTCGGATGCAGGACTTCTCAAAGACGCGCTCCAGTCTATCTCAAACATCATCACCGAGGGCGTGTTCCAGTTCTCCGACACCGGCGTGAAACTGGTGGCTGCGGACCCGGCCATGGTGGCGATGGTCGACTTCGAGCTGGAGGAGGACGCGTTCGACGCGTATGAATGTGACGACCCGGCGAAGGTCGGTGTCAATATCGAAGACCTGTATTCTATCGTGCGGCGTGCCGGCTCCTCCGAAACGCTGGAGCTGGAGCTGGACGAGGAGGCGAGCAAGCTGCACGTCCGGATGCACAACGGTTCCGAGCGGAGCTTCTCCCTCGCACTGTTGAACCTGGACGAGGAGGACATCCCGTCCACGGACGACCTCGACTTCTCCGTTGCGGCGGACGTGACCACCGGCGTCCTGGACGACGCAGTCGGTGACGCTTCCGTGGTCGGTGACGCGGTCACGCTCCACGCGGATGCGGACGCGATCAGGCTGCAGGCGGAGGGCGACAACTCGACGGTCGAGACGACGATCAATGCGGGCAGCGACGGGCTGATGGACCTGGACGCGGATGCCGCGGTACAGTCGATGTTCTCCATCGACTACCTGAACAAGATGATCAAGGCCAAGAAGTTGAGCGACACGGTGCACATCCGCCTCGGTGACGACTTCCCGATGCGCCTCGAGTTCCAGGTACCGGACACGCTGCAGCTGTCCTACGTGTTAGCGCCGCGTATCGAGGAATAAACGGATGCTCCACACTGCGACGCTACTGTTCCTGGAAGGCCTCCGTACCCCTGTGCTGAACGAGGTCGCGGTCGCGGTCACAGCGTTCGGCTCCCTGTTCACAGTCCTGATCATCATATACACGCTCTACCACTTCGACCAGACCGAGACCGCGGTCCTGGCGTTCTCCGCTATCCTGATCGGTGGGGCCGTGGAAAAGGTGCTGAATATCATCGTGGCGCGGCCACGGCCAGAGGTCGTCACCCCGCTCATCACCGCCTACCCGCCCGGGTACGCGTTCCCGTCCGGCCACACAACGCTGGCGTTCGCCCTGGCCACGGTGCTGGAGACGGAGATCGACGGCTCCAACTACCTGTTCTTCGTCCTGGCCGCCGTTGTCGGTCTCTCCAGGATGTACCTCGGCCTCCACTTCCCCGGCGATGTCCTCGCGGGAGCGGTGCTCGGCGTCACAGCCGGCCTACTCGTCCACCGCTACCGCGAACCACTGCTTGCGGCCGCTGACCGATACATATAAACCCCTCCGGCGGGAAGACAGGTATGAGTGGTTTCAATGGCAGGAATCGGAAGTGCGCTGTCGGACCTGGTGGAGAATATCGTCGCGTTCGTCGTGATGATCATTCTCGGTATCATCGGGTTCTACCTGACCGTGTTTGTCGTCACCTCTGGCAGTTCGATGGCCGGTGTATCGGCCGGTGGCGACTTCGTGGTCCTGTCGGCAGCGCTCATCGTTGCGGCATCAATCATCGGAGGCATGCGGTAGCCTCCGCCCTTTTTCCTTTCTTTTTATCAGATTCGAACCCTAACAGCGGTGTATGGATATCGACATCTCCGACGAGCGTGCAGAGCAGCTGGAGGAATACTACCTGCGCGACGACGTGAAGGCGGAGATGGTCCGGATCTGCGAGGGGCGGGAGGTCGGTCCGACCTTCCCGTACGGGTACGGGTCGCGGCCGGACGCCGTCAACTTTCCCGGCGACTTCGAACGGCTGGTGGAGGACGGCGCGGTCGCGTTCCACGGCTCGGTGGAGCGGTGGCGGAACCCGCTGCTGATCGATGAGGTGGACGCGGCGGAGCTCCGGAGCGGCTGGGACCTGGTCATCGACATCGACTGTGACGACGACCTGCACTTCGCGAAGATCACCGCGGTGGAGCTGTTGCAGGAGCTGCGGTCGTTCGGCGTCGGCACCGTCTCGGTCAAGTTTTCCGGGAACCGCGGGTTCCACCTCGGCGTGCGGCAGGAGGCCTTCCCCGACAGGGTGCACGGCCAGC
>CAZTXA010000084.1:0-2631 GCA_964617945.1 uncultured archaeon | reverse complement strand
TCGATGACGGTCGCGTCGAACACCGGCCGGTAGTCCTCCAGGATGTTCGAGCCGGCGGTCGTGGGGAAGTCGCTGGTGCTGATCTGGTCCTTCGCCGAGACAGGAAGCCCTTCGATCCGCCCCTCCCCGTGCTCCAGCCCGTCGGCGGTGCACCGCAACGCCCTGGTCTCCTCCTGCACCTCCTGCAGGTGTGTGAAGAACGCGTCCGCATCGATCTCCTCCCCGCTGTCGACAAACGCCTGTACTGATGTGCCCTTCATTCCGTCGCCCTCGGCCCTGTGAAATATCCGTCCTCGGTGTTTTCGCTGTTCGAGAGCGCCTCGGCCTGCGACAGGCACGCCTCCGCCTCGTCCGTACGGGCCCGGTCCTCGTGGTCGATAGGATGCAGCGCCGGCTCCACTCCATCGGTATCGATATCGTCCAGTGCGGCGAAGCTGTCAAGGATGTCCTTCATATCCTCCTGCAACGCGTCGATCTCCCCGTCGTCCAGGTCGAGCCGTGCGTTCTCCGCTACCTCCTCGACCTCGTCGCGGCTGACCATGCAGCAGCGTGCGGCGGCAAGCATTAAAATCCTTCCCGCTGTTCACTGGGAAAGAACACTCGTACCGGCCGCTCCGGAGTAACTTTTATAAACCGGCGTAGAAAAGAGGTAATCACACTACTCGAATCGTGCTTTGGGCGGCACGACTACGCGAGTTGGGCTACATATTCCGGCTGTACGATCGGTCGAACGTTGGGCGACGTTCGAATCGAACCGTGTTGGGCAACCGTGTGAAGCGTTCTTGGGCTAGCTTCAACTGGATATTCATCTGTACCTTGTCAGCACAGACTTCTCACAATAGAAGCTGGGTCGCGCCGCCTTAAAAGCGTTTCGGCGCCCGACCAATCACCCCTGGTGAACCATACAATGGAATCCGTCATCCAAGACGCGGTCAACGAAGAGAACGACACAAACCCTGAAACTGAACACGAGAACCAGCCGGCTGACACCGGCACCGGTACGGACGCACAGTCCGAGGAGTTCGGCGACGTGAAAGATGCACAGATCCTGGTCGTCGGCACAGGAGGTGCGGGCAACAACATGGTCACGCGGATGCAGCGCAAGGACATCGAGGGCGCGGAAACGCTGGCTATCAATACGGACAAGCAGCACCTTCAGATGGCTGACGCCGACCGGAAGATCCTGATCGGCCAGGACCTGACCGAGGGACTCGGCGCCGGCGGCCACCCACAGCAGGGTGCGAAGGCGGCGGAGGAGAACCGGTCAGAGCTGCGGTCCCTGTTCAACGAGGCGGACATGGTCTTCCTCTGCGCAGGGCTCGGCGGCGGCACCGGTACCGGGTCCATCCCTGTCCTGGCGGACATCGCCCGGTCCGAGGACTGCATCGTCATCGGCACAGTCACGATGCCGTTCTCCATCGAAGGCGCTCGCCAGTCCAAGGCGGAAGACGGGCTGTACCGGCTGCGGCAGCACGTCGACACCGCGATCGTCATCGAGAACGACAAGCTGCTCGACATCGCCGGTGACATGCCGCTCGACCAGGCGTTCGGCGTCGCGGACGAGCTCATCACCACGATGATCAAGGGCGTGACAGAGACGATCTCGACACCGTCCCTCGTCAACCTCGACTACGCGGACGTCAAGTCCATCATGCACTCGGGCGGCGTCGCGGTCGTCGGGTACGGCGAGTCGGACACGAACAACCGCGGCAAGGAAGCCATCGCGGAGGCACTGTCCAACCCGCTGCTCGACGTCGACTTCGAGGGCGCGAACGGCGCACTGGTGCACGTCGCGGGCGGTGAGGGCATGACCCTGAACGAGATCAACGATGTCGGCGAGAACGTGATGGAGAAACTGGACCCGAACGCGCAGGTGATCTGGGGTGCGAGAGTCAACCCAGAGCTGCAGGGCAAGATCCAGGTCATCTCCATCATCACCGGTGTCGAATCACCGTACGTGCTCGGCCCGGTCGACGAACAGGAGCAGGAGGCTGACGTGAAGGAGATGGAAGACCTCGGCCTCCAGGTGGTCGATCACTGACCACCATATGCATGCAAGGCGTCCCCGCCCGGAGCGATACAACTGCCTTCCCCCACCCCCACACAGTCGCTCACCCGGCGGTACCTCCCCGGTACCGCCGCATTCTAACGGGCCGGGACGCCTCACATTTCTTTTTTCTTTCTCCAGTTCTACCTCTTGTTCCCGTCCATTCCCCCGGCGTCCGCCCCTAAACCAGTTATTTAAAGGTTGATTGCCTCCGTTTCACCAGTCATGGCGCATCAAGTGGAAGCTGGTAGCGTCTCAAAGGGCGATTACGTGATTATTGAGGATGAGCCCTGCCAGGTGAAGGAAGCCAGCAAGTCGATGGCAGGGAAGCACGGCCACGCCAAGGTCAGCATCCGTGCAGAGGGCGTGTTCGACGGCCAGTCCTACAACGGGAAGTGGGGTGCCGACGACAAGCTGCTCACCCCGAACATCCAGAAGAAGACCGGACAGGTCGTGTCCAAGGACGGAACTGTTGCACAGGTCATGGACATGGACACGTACGAGACGGAGGAGATGCAGCTCCCCGACGACCTCGATGTTGCAGAGGGAGAGGAGATCTCGTTCTGGGAGATCGGGGACAGGAA
>CAZTXA010000083.1:0-2671 GCA_964617945.1 uncultured archaeon | reverse complement strand
GTCGTCGTTCACGAAGAAGGTGAGGATGCGGCCGTCCCCGGTGTCGAAGAAGAGGTGGGTCTCCTCCGGCGCGTCGAGGTTCGGCTGTCGCAGGACGAGCGGCATCCCGAGCAGGTCTCGATAGAAGGCGATGGTGTCCGTCTCGTTACTGCCCCATACGGTGATGTGGTCGACGCCGGTGGTGTGGAACGGGCTGTCCGGTTTCTCCGCGGTCACGTCTGTCATAGGTGACTGTTCCCGGTCAGGCTTGAAATAGGTCCCGGACCGGTAAGCGAGGCGCGCGATCTAGAGAACCGGATCACTGATCCCCTCGGATTCGCTCGACGCGTCGTCGGATAGCGTCCGTCTCGGTCAGGCCCTCCCCCCGCGCAGCCTGCCGCAGGGACTCCTTGAGTTCCTCGACCAGGCGCGCTCCGTCCCTGTCCCCGACCGCTGCCGCGTCCTCGGCCATAGCCCTCCGGTGCGGTCGAGTGTTCATAAAGGTGCGTGGTATTTCCATCCGCTCCCGGTCCTGCACACGGTTCCACCGCGGCGGCGGACTGGAACCAGGGTGTGACGGTCGAACGGTTATAAAAATAGGAGCGCTGTGTGGAGGCATGGAAACAGGCGAGTACGGCAGCGCACCCTCAGCGGAAGAGACTGAGTGGGACGCGGTCGTCGCGGGCGCGGGACCGGCAGGGACGCAGTTCGCGTACGACCTGGCGCGGCAGGGCGACTACGACATCCTCCTCCTGGAGGCGGCGAACGAGCTCGGGCAGCCGCCGAAGTCGACCGGCGGGACGTTCGCGGAGGCGATGACCGAGTTCGATATCGATGACGACGTGTTCCAGCACAAGACCACCGCCGGCGCGCTGGAGAGCCCGGCGGCGCCGCAGGACGACGACGCGTGGATCCGGATGGACCGGTACGGCGGCGTGCTGGACTTCCCCAAGTTCAAGCGGCGGCGCGCCGAGAAGGCGATGCAGGAAGGCGTCGAGGTGGAGACCGGTGCCCGCGTCACCGGTCCCGTGGTGGAGGGCGGCGAGGTGACGGGCGTGGAGTACGTCGGCGGGAACGAGGCCCGTGCGGACCTGGTCATCGACGCGACCGGGGAACGTGCAGCGATCGGGACCGCGCTCGGGATGCGGGAGTTACAGGACGAGCGGTACGCGTCCGGGTGGGAGTACGAGATGGAGAACGTTGACCTGCGGTACGCGGAGGACGCGATGCTGTTCCGGTACGGGCCGGAGGTCGCGAGCGGCGGGTACGCCTGGATATTCCACACCGGCGGGGATACCGCCAAGGTGGGGACGTGCTGGATCGAGGCCAAGCATCAAGGGGACGGAGTGCTGAAGGAGCGGTTGATGGACTGGGTGGACGACGATCCACGGTTACAGGATGCGGAGGTTATCGATGGGTCGGAGGTGCACATCGGGTCGGCGTACATCGACACGTACTGGCAGGTGCTGCAGCAGGAGAAGAGTACCGACAACGTGATGCTTGTCGGCGACACCGTGTCGAGCATCGACCCGAAGTGGGGCGAAGGTATCTACAACTGTATGAAGTCTGGGCGGGCGGCGGCGATGGTCGCGCACGACGCGCTGAACCGGGAACCGCGGGACACGTCCGCGTCCGTGCTCTCCAGCTACGACGACCTGTGGATGGAGCGCGTCGGGCACGGACGGGCGAAGGATGTGCGGATCGGCGAACTGATGTACGGGCTGTCGGCGGACCGGTACGACCGGCTGATGCACGACCTGAACGAGATGGATGTCGACGAGATGGCGGGGCTGCTGGACGCTGATATGCGGTCGCTGGCGCAGGTCGCGGAGCCGGGCGACTGGCGTGAAATCCTGCAGTTCGGGGCGGGCATGCTCCACGACAGGGTGACCGCCTCGTCGTCACTGTACAGGAATGTCCGGGAGAACGTCGGTGACGTGCGGGACCGGCTGCAGCGGGACGAGTAACTCTTCAGTCGAGCGCCTCGACGACCTGCTCCAGTTCTTCCTGATCTTCCATGGTCTCGTCGGGGACGGCGACGATGCGGTACCCGTCCTCCTGCATCTCCTCGGCCTGTTCCTGTGTCCGTGCGTCTCTCGCTGCACTGGTGCGGCCCGCATGGTACGCCGCACTGCTGTTGAACACCGCCCACTTCGTGCCGTACCCTGCGGCGAGTTCGCCCGTCATCAGTGCGAGGTCCGCGTCACCGAGGACCAGTTCCCCGAGGGCGAGTGCGCCACCGGCGACGGCGGGCGCGTAGTGTTTCAGGGAGGGCGTCCACCGTTCCTGTTCGAGTGCTTCCAGCTCGTCTTCCTCGACGTCGGTGTCGACGGTGCGCTGCCCGAGCCGGTACACCGGTTTCATCACCGTGTTGCGGGCGGTGACGTACGCGTACCCGAGCCATTCCGTGGCGGAGTCCGGGTCGATGCCGGGGTCGGTGTCGAACGCGTCGGCCGGCGCGATGACGGTACCGTCCTGCTCCACGCCGTCGTCGACGACTTCTTCGAACCGGGCGGCGCCGAGCTCGTCGTACGCGTCGTCCGGGTCGTACTCCTGGATAGAACGAGCGTCGGCTCCCTCGATCTGCAGGACCCGTTCCTCCTGCTCCCGCTGCTCCTCGTGTCGTTGACGGGCGGACGCGCCCATCGCTCTGGTGCGGCTAGATGCCGGGACGATTTAAAACAGTTACGGT
>CAZTXA010000082.1:0-2723 GCA_964617945.1 uncultured archaeon | reverse complement strand
CCTCTTCTTCGACACCGGGGACGGCCGCATCCTCACCTTCTTCGTGAACGACGACAGGGCGTCAGACCCGTCACCGGTGCAGACCGCGGTGGGCGCGGTCCACCACCTGTCCTTCCACATCGACCCCGACCACTTCGAGGCGGTGATGGACGGGCTGGACGCGGCAGGGAAACAGTTCAACATGTTCGACCGCGGCATCTTCCACTCCCTGTACACCCGCGACCACAACGGCCTCCTCATCGAACTCTCCACCGACAAGTACGACATCCCCGACGGGCGACGCGGCGAGGTACTTGCAGAGGCGCAGCGCGTCCGTGAAGAGGCGGGCGCGGACTACGCCGACGAGGAGCACGTGGAACAGGCCCTGGAGAACCTCGGGATCGACGTGACGAAGTACGACCTGCCCGACGCAGACACCGGTGCAGGGGTGTGACCCGTGGCCGACATCCACGCCGACGGCAGGCTATTGGAGGAGGACGTGGGGACGCCGGAGAAGGCTGTCATCCTGTTACACGGCCGCGGCGCCGCCGCGGACAGTATCATGGAGCTGGGCCGCGACGTGGCCGACGATGCGCTGCTGCTGGCGCCGGAGGCGGAGCAGCGGCAGTGGTACCCGGAACCGTTCATGCGGCCGCGCGAGGAGAACCAGCCATGGCTCGACGCCGCCCTCGACCGCGTCGCAGCCGTCATCAAGGAAGCGCGGGACCGCGGCTTCGATACCGGTACGATCCACCTGGCCGGGTTCTCGCAGGGGGCGTGCCTCGCCGCCGAGTACACCGCAGCCGCACCGGACCGGTACGGCAGTGTCTCCGTGCTCAGCGGCGGCCTCATCGGCGAGGAGATCGGTGAGTTCGACGGCGACATGGAGCAGACCCCGGTGTTCATCGGGTGCTCGGACCAGGACCCGTACATCCCGCTCGACCGTGTACAGGAGACCGCGGACGTGTTCCAACAGTTGGACGCCGATGTCGACCTCCGGATCTACGAGGACATGGGGCACACCATCAACGACGACGAAAGAACGGCGATGCGGGACCACCTCGGCTGACCCCTTACAGTTTAATTCTCGTCTCCCGAGAGGAGTGGTATGGAATGGGCGTACTGCCCCGGCTGCGGCGGCGACCTCGGCACGAAGACTATCGATGGGAAGGAGCGGCGGTACTGCCCTGCATGCGACCACGTGTTCTGGAAGAACCCGAAACCCGTCGCCTGGCTGCTCGCCCGGTACAGGGAAACATACCTCCTGGTGAAGCGCGGCCACGACCCTGATGCAGGGACGTGGGACATCCCCGGCGGCTTCGTGGAACAGGACGAGTCCTTCCCTCACGCGGCCGCCCGCGAGTTTGAAGAGGAGGCTGGCGTCCCGGCCGACCCTGACGACATCGACCTCGTGACAACGCTCTCCTTCGGCCGCGGCGAGCGGCACGTCGTGGGCGCGGTCTTCTACACCGAGCTAGAAACGTCGGTGGACCCGGTGCCGGGCGACGAAGTATCTGCCGCACGGTTCTGGGATATCGACGAACTGGAGGATTCAGACGAGCCGTTACGGCCGGCGTGCAGGCCGGTCTTCGACCACGCGGACGTGTAGGATACAGTTACTCGTCCTGCCACGGCCGGACCAGGACCTTGATGTCCTCGCGCCGGTGCATCGCCTCGTAGCCTTCAGGCACGCCGTCGATCCCGACCTCCTTCGTGAACACCGGTGACGGGTCGAGCGTGCCGTCCAGCACGTCCGCCATCAGCTCTTCGATGTATTTGCGGACCGGTGCCACGCCGCCGCGCAGCGTCAGGTTCTTCCTGAAATACGTCTCCAGCTCGAACGCCTCATCGATGTGCGGCACACCGACGTAGCCGACCGTCCCGCCCGGGCGGCAGACCTGTGCCGCCTCGTTCAGCGTCTCGGACAGGCCGACGCACTCCATCACGTGCTCGGCGCCGCCGTCCGTCAGGTCGAGCGCCTGCTCCACCGCGTCCTCGGGCGAAGCGTTGATGGTCTCGTCCGCACCGAACTGTTCCGCGACCGCGAGCCGGTCGTCGTGCTGCCCCAGTGCGATGATCTCGTCCGCGCCGAGCCGGTCCGCAGCTAACACGCCGCACAGCCCGACCGCGCCGTCCCCGATCACGATGACGGTGTCGCCATCGCCCACGTCCGCACTGACAGCGGCGTGGTGCCCGGTACACAGCACGTCCGTCAATGGAAGCAGTCGCTCCAGCATCTCCTCGTCGTCCGCGTACTCCGCCGGCACTTTGACCGCGTTCGCGTCGACGTACGGCGCACGGACGTACTGGCCCTGCCCGCCGCCGGTCTCCTCGCCCCAGAAGGTCATGTCCACGCACGACGTGTACAGTCCTTCCTGGCAGAACTCGCAGTCGCCGCAGCCGAGGGAGAACGGGAGGATGACACGGTCGCCCGCCTCCACGGTCTCGACGTCCTCCCCGACTTCCTCGACCAGTCCCATCGGTTCGTGCCCGATCGGGGTGCCGGGCTCCTGGTCGCTCAGGCCGCGGTACGGCCACAGGTCAGAGCCACAGATACACGTATGTGTCACTTTGATGATGGCATCGGTGCCGGACTGCAGTGCTGGTTTGTCGACCTCTTCGATGGAGATATCGCCCTCGCCGTTGTAGCGTGCTGCGCGCATACGCTACTCCTTCCCTGTGAACCTTAAAGAGAACACGCCACAGACTGGCGGGGGAGAACGGAGAGTGGGTCCGGGCGGATT
>CAZTXA010000081.1:0-2742 GCA_964617945.1 uncultured archaeon | reverse complement strand
GTGCATCCGGGCACCGTCACCGTACCCGTACTCCCACACCTGCCACCGCGGCATAGCCAAGGTTGTACTGCAGAAATTAAATCAGTTCGTCTAGTTTCTCCTTGCTCATGTCGATATAGTCCCAGTCCGGGGTGAAGACTTCGAGCGAGAGCGTGCCCGTCCACCCGTCCTGCAGCTGCTGGAACACCGGCTCAAAGTCGAAGTTGCCGGCGCCGAACGGGACGTGCTCGTCCTTTTCCTGCCGCGTGTCGTTGAGGTGGACGTGGGAGATCCTGTCCGCGTGCTCCCCGACGAAGGCGCCGAGGTCGTCGCCGTCCATCCCGTCGATCCGTGCGTGACCGGTGTCGAGACACATCGCGGCCTCGGTCTCCTCGAACAATTCCGGGAAGTCGTGGACAGTGAAGAACCCGCCGGGAACGTTTTCGACGCAGATCTCGACGCCGTGGTCGACCGCCGCACCGTCGAGCTCCCGTACCCCGTCAAGGATCCGATCCCGCATCTCCTCCTCGCCCCAGACCGCGCTCCACGCCTCCGAACTGGCGTGCAGCACTGCTTTCTCCACGCCGAGCGCTGCCGCGGTCTCGATGCAGGCACGGATCTCCTCGATAGACCCGTGGCGGACGTGTTCGTGCGGCGACCCGATGTCCACGGTGAACGGGAGGTGGACGAACAGGGACACGTCCTCCTCGTCGAGGACGGTGCGGAGCCGGTCGGACCGCTGCGCCAGCGCCTCGCGCCGGTTGTCGCCGTCCATCATCACTTCGACGAAGTCGAACCCGAACTCGCCGGCCTTCTGCACTGCTGCTTCAGCGTCCATGCCGGCCTGCGTCACGAACCCTTTGCGTATGCTAGGCATACCGGTCCACCACGGATTTCACGTCCTCCCAGACCTCCTCGATACCCTGGTTCCCGTCGATGTCCTCGATGAGGCCGCGCCCACCGTAGTAGTCCCTGATCTCCGCCAGCCCGTCCCGCTGCCACCGGATCCGTTCCTGGATGGCGTCCCGGGTATCGTCCTCCCGCTGCGTCAGTTCCGTGCCGCAGTCGTCGCACACCTCGTCGTCCTGCGGCGGGTCGTATTTCAGGTGGTACTGGGCGCCGCAGTCCGGGCAGACACGGCGCTTGGTCAGCCGTTCGTAGATAGCTTCCTCGTCGACCTCGAGGATGAGGATGGCGTCGATGTCCGCGATATCGTCCATCGCCGCGGCCTGCTCTCCCGTCCGCGGGAACCCGTCCAGCACGAACCCGTCTGCGGCGTCCGGCTGCTCCAGGCGGTGTGAGAGCAGTTCCTTGAGCGTCTCCACTTCGACCGGGTCACCGCCGTCGATGATCTCGCCCACAGTCTTTCCCGAGGCGGTCTCGAAGTCTTTGTTGTTCCGCAGGATGTCTCCCATCGAGATGTGCGGTACGCCGTATTCACTGGAGATATTATCCGCCTGGGTCCCCTTGCCGGCGCCGGGAAGCCCGAGAACGACCAGGTTCATTGTCCTATCCCGAGGTGAAATTCATCTCTTAAAAACCTGCGCCAGTCCTCTCCGTCGACCGTGAAACCCGTCACTTCCGCTGCGTCGACAGCGTCAACGAGATTGTCCGGCACCCCTTCTTCGGCAAGGTCGCGGCCGAGGAAGTCCTCCAGCAACGTGTCTGCCGCCGTGAACTCGCGGTCGACGACGGTGGTAAGCCGTGTGTCCTCCACCCATACCGTGTCGTAGGCGTCGGTGAAGTTCCTGACGTGTTCCTCGTTATGGAATACTTTCGGCCCGCCGTGTCTCCGTGTCGCCGGGAGCTCTGAGCTGTACAGCTCGAAGAGGATGCGGACGGTGTCGTCGCCGACATGGAACCCGGACTGCATCAGCCGGAACTCGTGTTCCTGCAGTATGGCGTCCAGCCGTGACTGCAGCCGCCGGAGCTGCGGATAGAGGATATCGTCCAGGAGGTCCGGTGCAGGGAACTCAAGCATGATGAAGTCGCCGCGACGTGCAGCAGCGTCTTCTATCGCGTCTTCTCCGGGTTCAGGGTCGGCGGGGAAGAAGAAGTCTGTCGACGGTTCCTGCACGTACCGCCATGCCGCGTACACGAACCGTGCGTAGTTCTCCCGGTTCAACACCGCGGCGACGTTCCGCTCCGGGTCGACCGGGTCGATAACCACCAGGTTCTCGTCCTCGAACTTGTTGCGGAGGTGTGCGGGAAGCGTGTCGTCGTGGTGTCCGGCAGGATCGATCACCTCCTCCTGCTCCCAGTCCACCGCAGCCGCGAGCAGGTCGTCGACGGACCCGTATTCCGCGATAAGGAGCTCGCAGAGGTACCCGGAGAACCCTTCGATCCTTAGCGTGGAGCCGTACAGCTCCTGGCCGCGGAGGAACGCTTTCAGCAGCACGACCTCCTGTTTCTCCGCCTCGGTGAGCTGTTCGTTCACCCAGTCACGGTGGAACGGGGTCCGGTCCACCGAACTCTTGATATCCTCTCCAGTGTCCACGTCGTACGCAGGGACGATCTCTACCTCGTAGTCGTCGATATCGCCCTTCGTGTACGGGTGTTCCGCGTATTCGACCTGGTACTCCCCGCCGAACTCGTCGAACACGGCCTCCCCGATCTCAAGTCCCTGTTCCTCCAGTTCGTCCTCGGCGACACCGGTAGGGAAGAAGACGAAGATGTCCAGGTCCTTGTCGCCGGCCATGAACGTCCCTTTCGCGGTCGACCCCATCAGCTCCGCATCACGGTCAAACTCGTCGGCGATGAACG
>CAZTXA010000080.1:0-2743 GCA_964617945.1 uncultured archaeon | reverse complement strand
GAGGGAAAAGGAGTGCTGGCAGCGTCCCCAGGATCCCGGCTCTCGCCAGTACGACTGGTGGCGCTGGAGGACTTAACTTCCGTGTTCGGAATGGGAACGGGTGTTGCCCCTCCGCTGTGGCCGCCAGCAGAGACAGCCGGTGCTGGAATCTTTAAATACGTCAAGGAATTTATGCGGGCGGCGCACACAGGGATATATGACGGGATATGAGCGTATCGTCTCCCTCGCCCCCTCCAACACCGAGATCCTGTACGAACTCAGCGCAGGGGACAGGGTCGTTGCGACGACCGCTGTCTGTGACACGCCCGCCGCAGCCACGGAAAAACCGTCGGTCGGTGGGTGGACGAACCCGGATATCGAGGAAATCGGGGGACACGACCCGGACCTGGTGCTGGCGTCGGACGAGCTGCAGGACGACGCGGTGCGGCAGTGCGCAGAGGCCGGGCTCCCGGTCAAACAGGTGACGCCGACCCGGTTCCACGACGTGTTCAACACGATCAAGGAGATCGGGGAACTCGTGGACAGGGAGAAGCGGTCGCGGAAGCTTGTGGCGGACATGAACGAAGCGGTGAAGAACACCGCGAAGGCACCGGGACAGCGGCCACGGGTGTACTGCGAGGAGTGGCACGACCCGCCGATGATCGGAGGAAACTGGATCCCGCGGATGGTACGCCTGGCGGGCGGCGAGTACCTGATACCGGAGGGGGAGCGGAGCCGGGAAGTCTCCACCGAGGAAATCCTGTCGTTCGACCCGGAACATATCGTGCTGCACTACTGCGGGTTCGGCGAGGCGGCAGAGGAAGAGCAGGTTGTGGAGCGGGACGGCTGGGACGAGCTATCCGCGGTCCAGCAGGGGAATGTGCATGTCGTCGATGACTCGCTGTTGAACCGTCCCGGGCCCCGCCTGGTGGACGGACTGGCCGAGCTGCGTGAGATCGTTCACGGGTCCGAGCAGTCGCGGACGTAGCCGCAGTTCCGGCAGATGAGTTCGCAGTCGAACGCGATCATCAGTTCGCCGCAGATGTCGCACTCCATGGCTACGGGTACAGCTGCTCGTCGGTCTCCGTGTCGATGATTTTGATGACGTTTACCGGGCAGCCCTTCGCCGCCTCGAGCGCCGCATCTTTCTGCTCTTCCGGAATCTCCTTCTCCCACACCCCGTCGGACACCTCTTCTCCACCTTTCAGATCGGCGAGACCGTCTTCCACGAGTTCAAAGTCGTCCGGGTCGAGCGCCTCGCACGTCCCTGCACCGATACACCCGGTCCTGTCGTACACGATCTTGTACCGCATCACAGGTCCTCCAGGACTTCCTCGGCATGGGCGTCCGGGTCCACATCCTCGTACACCTGTTGAACCACTCCCTCCTCATCGATCAGCACGGTGACGCGGGCAGCGTTCCCGAACCGTCCCCCCACGTCGTACGCCTCGATGATGTCCTTGTCCGGGTCCGCAAGGAGCGGAAAGTCAAGGTCATACTTGTCTGCGAACTCCTGATGCGATCCGACAGTGTCAGCACTGACACCGACCACCGCAGCGTCCTCGTCCTCCAGGCGGGCAAGGTTGTCGCGGAAATTGCATGCCTCGGTCGTACATCCGGGTGTGTCGTCTTTCGGGTAGAAGTACAGTACCAGCTTCCGGCCGGCAAAGTCGTCCAGCGTGACCGTCTCCCCGTGCTGGTTCTCCGCGGTGAACCCGGGCGCCCGCTGTCCCACGTCGACCATGGACTGGGACGCGGTGCAGAGGTTCAAAAGCCTAACCCTGCAGCCGGTAGAGGGCTGTATCTGGGTGGAACAGGCGCCACGTGAACCAGTAGCTCCGTGTCAACTCGATGCGCTGCAACGCTGACCCGTCCATCGGCCCGTCAACAGCTTTGCCATCCACTGTCCAGGTCGACCCGGTCTCCGTGTCCTGTAACGTCCCGTTCACCAGTGTGAACGACAGGGCCTGACCGTCCACCCGGCGGTCGAAGGCGAGGAACCGGTCACGCTCCTCGTCCTGCACCACCAGGACCGGTGTCCCACCGACCACGTCCTCGATGACATCCTCCGCCCGGATATATTCCACGCGGTAGGCAGCTGCCTTCCCCGCGATCTCCAGACCGTACACCACCTGCTTCGGGTGCCGCGAGAACTCTGCACCGTGCACCGGGACGTCCCGGGACCGGTGGTACGCGAAGTACGGCGTGTCCTCGTACCGGGACGGTTCATATATTCCTGTGTGACGGGCGGCAACACCTCCCTGCGGGTTGTTCCTGCGCCAGATACTCCACCGCGGCGTATGCGCGTCCAGCCGCTGTAGCCGTGTGCCCGCGAGCTCGCCGTCGATCGCGGTACCGGTGAACTGGCTCCACCGCGTCCGTGTGGCACGGTCCTGCATCACCATGTTCCCGTTGTACAGTTTCCCGGAATGCTCGAACGCCAGCGTCCGCCCACCGACGGACCGGTTATACACCGCCGGGACGTCGGAATACGGGGAGTACGTTACCGCTACCGGTGTCCCACCGATCCATGTGTTCACGACACCGTGGAACCGGAGGAGCGGTAGCGGGACACCGATAGCATCGTCCCCGGATGACACCGCCAGGATCTGGTCACCGGATTCCAGCCAGGCGACCTCGCTGGCAGGAACGTATTCAGGGGTGTCGACCGCAGGGATACAGCCGCTGCCGAGGCAGACCGTGGTCCACCGGTCGGTCGGCTGTACCGTCGCGGCGCCACCGGTCTCGGCCAGCAGTTCTTCGG
>CAZTXA010000079.1:0-2754 GCA_964617945.1 uncultured archaeon | reverse complement strand
CGTCCCCGCCCGGATTTGAACCGGGGATCTGCACCTCCGCAAGGTGCCGTCTTGTCCAGACTAGACCACGGGGACTCAGTCAGGAGTCCGCATCCTGTTTTAATAAGAATCCTGCTCTGGGAACAGCATCCAGTATTTAAAGCTTGTTCGGGTAATCGCGGGGTATGGATAACGAGGAGTGCACCACCTGCGGGAAAAACCTTGACGCGGCCGAGTCGTTTGTCGTCATCCCGTGCCCGGAGTGCGGCACGGATATCGAACGGTGCCGCCGTTGCAAGAAGCTGCGGAACGACTATGAATGCGAGGACTGCGGGTTCAGAGGTCCGTAGGTGGCGGCAGTGAAGGCTGAGATTCTCGGTTCTGCGCAGGACGGCGGTGTACCGCACCTCGGCTGCAGCTGTGATACGTGTACCGCGGCCAGGGAGGACCCGTCGAGGCAGCGGTCGGCGGCGAGCCTGAAGATCTCTGACGAGGACCGTGATACGAACTACCTGTTCGACCTCTCCCCGGACCTCCGGAAACATATCGGGGACGAGTTCATCGACGGCGTGTTCCTCTCCCACGCCCACATCGGCCATATCACCGGGCTGCTGTACTTCGGGACGGAGGCGTTCAACGCGGACAGCGTCCCGGTGAACTGCAGTGAGACCGTCGCCTCCTTCCTCAATGATACGTCGCCGTACCGGCAGCTTATCGACCGGGAGAACATCGCGGTGAACACGTTCGGCGGCGGCCCGGTCTCGATCATGGGGGTAACAGTACGGCCGGTCCCTGTGGAAAACAAGGGCTACCTGACGACTGATACGCATGCGTTCACCATCGAGACGGCAGATACCACCCTCTTCTACGTGACCGATATCGACCGGTGGACCGAGGACACCATCGAGGAAGTAGAAGACGCGGACATCGCAGTGGTCGACGGGTGTTTCTGGTCGGCGGAGGAGATCGACCGGTTCGAACGCGTCCCGCACCCACCGATCCAGGAGAGCCTTGACGTGTTCGCCGACACCGATACCGACATCATCTTTACGCATATGAACCATACGAACCCTGTCCTGGACCCGGACTCGGAGGAGCGGCAGCAGGTGGAGGACGCAGGGTTCCAGGTGGCTGAAGACGGTATGGAGATAGTGTTGTGATAGTATGGGAGACGTTGCAGTTGTACTCAAGGTGATGCCAGACGACGCCGAAACAGATATGGACAGGATCAGTGACGCGATCCGCGACGCGGTCGATGTCGAAGACCTGGAGGAGGAAGACGTCGCGTTCGGGTTGACCGCGCTCAAGGTATCGACCATCGTCAGCGACGAGAAAGGTGGGACCGACGCAGTCGAGGACGCGGTCGCCGGGATCGACGGGGTCAGCTCCGTCGAGGTCGAGGACATGCAGCGGCTGTAAAAGATTCTACCCGTACAGCATGGTTCCGCACTCCGGGCACACCTCGTCTTTGATCAGTCGGAAGAAGGTGTGGCATTCCCGGCACCGCTTCCAGTACGTGGCCACGCTCACCTCCCCCAGCGTGTAGCGGGGGAGGGGCTATTTCAACCTGTCGGTGCCCCGCGGTCACACCGTTACCTGTCCACCCTTGCACACGTCGCAGCCGTATCCTCTCCGGTGTTCCGGGCAGATGGTGGCGCCGCACGCGTCGCATGTGACGAGGTTCTCCGAGACAGTCCCGCAGTGGTCGCAGGTCCCGGCCATACCCTCTCCCTCCCCGTCCTCGTTTAAAAGGATGTGAGGCGGTGGACAGGGCATGAAAGACACATTCCGTCGGTTGAAGGAATTCCTCTCCGGAGAACAGGAAGAGGAAAGGCTTTCCGCGACCGGCATGGGGACGCTCGAACAGTTTCGGGAGGAGACAGAGGAGAATCTGGACCGGCAGTACGACGGGCCGCGGCAGACAACGTTCGCGGTCGACCTGGTCGATACCGGGGCACAGACGCTGCAGGTATACCAGGAGTGGCAGGAGCGACCGTTCTACGAGCTCGAACTGGAGACCGGGACAGGACGTATCGGTGTCGACGCCGTTACCGCGGCCCCAGAGGCGTACGATGCCCTGCCTGAACAGCACGGGCAGGCCCCGTCGTGGCGGGACGCAGTCGCCACGGTCAACTACCGGGTCGTCAACTCGCCGTACTTCCGTCCGGAACGTCTCGACGACCTCCCGGCGGCCGCGATAACGGCCGGCGGTCACAGCCCGGACAGGGATACAGCGTATCAGGACGGGCAGCACCAGGTGTGATAGAAAAGGCTCGACCGGCAACCCGGTGGTATGCGGCCGGGCATCGGCGAGCTGCTTGACCACAACGCCGACCGACTGGAGGACGCGTTGAACGAGGAGCAGAACCTTGTCGGCCAGTCTCCTGACGGTGGGGAGGCGCCGGAGAACTATGCCGTCCTGGCGGTGGAGGAGGAACCGGACGCAGGCTACCTCCAGGTGTTCGACGCCTCCGGGACGGAGTACGACCACGCGGACGATCTCCTTCTCACGGTCAGGGTGGAGCGGAACGGGAGCGCGGTCGACCACCGCGTCCGTGACGAGACCGGCGACTACCTGTTTCTCCCGGCGTTCACCGCTGCGTTCCTCGACGACCACTGGGAGCACCCGTAACCGGGTTTAAAACGCTGCAGCACCAGTCCCTGAGCCATGGGGACCGACCTCGGGGACCTCGTCGAGCCGGAGCGCATCGACTTCGAACAGATGAACGACCGGACCGTCGCGGTCGACGCGATGAACACGATGTACCAGTTCCT
>CAZTXA010000078.1:0-2791 GCA_964617945.1 uncultured archaeon | reverse complement strand
GTCTACACCATGGGCCACCGCAACCCACAAGGCATCGCATGGAACCCCGACACCGGGACCATGTGGGGGAACGAACACGGCAACTGGCGGTACGACGAGGTCAACAAGCTGGAGGCCGGCGAGGTGTACGGGTGGCCTGCGTTCCGCTGCAACGATATCTCTAACAAGGACGGTGGCGACATCGCCCGGTGCCTACAGGCCGCCCGGAACAATGAAACTACCGAAAAATGTCAGGAGGATGTCCTCCCCGGTATCAAAGAACTCGACAGGGAGCTTGGACGGATAAACTTCACAGCGGAGTTCTTCTCCCAGTACCTGACTAAGTCGAACGGGCCGCAGGCCTGTCTACAGGAGTGGACGCTGGCGCCGAGTGGGGCGACGTTCGTCGACGAGCCCGGCCACCCGTGGCACGGCGACCTGTTCGTTGCAGGACTCCGGAGCAACCACGTCCACCGGTTCCACATCGATGACGGCGAAATCGTCGACGACACCGTGTTCTATATCCCCGGCGATGCGCTGTCGGAACGTATCCGTGATGTAGAGTTCCACAGCGGCGATCTCTGGGTGGTGGGGGACGGGAAAGGTATTGTCCGGCTCAGCCCGGCGTGACCCGGTCAGTCGTCACTTAACATAGGGGCGGAGTGCTGCCGGGATATTGTCTGACTGTTCATCGGCCAGTTTGTTCCCGGCTACACGGTTCCCGGCCGCGTTCCGTATCAGGATCGGATCAGACGGTATCCCTGCTAACGTGTTGTTCACGACAGTATTGTTGTCGCTCCCGCTCTCGATCTCAATCCTGTCACCGACCCCGTCCGGACTCCCTATGATATTCTCCCGGACGACATTCTGTTTACTCTGCCGGAGCAGGTGGATCGCCACCGTATTGTTGATCAGGGTATTCCCGGCCACCAGGTTCCGGTGGGAGTGGTAGTCGAGTACTATCCCGCTGTCGGGAGAGGAGGACAGTCCGAACACACCGGTATCTCTGTCATGGTCGTACACCGTGTTATTCACAATCCTGTTGTCCCTATTGTACCTGCTGAATATGATGGCGTGGTTCTCGTTCGCAAATGCTGTGCTCTCAATGATCGTGATGTTGTGCGAATAGTCGTGGAAGTCGAACCCGTAGTTGATGTTATGGTAGGCGGTCGAATTGATGATGTCGATGTTGGTCGCATTCCAGGTGTAGAACCCGTAGTAATTGTGGTGGAATGTAGAATTGACGATGCGCGCCCCGTCCATGTCGTAGAGCGCAAACCCCCATCTACTCTCGGTCCGACCATGCTCGGCGTACAGTGATACCGGTCGTTCATATCCAAGGTAGGAGAAGGTCGAGTTGACGGCCTCCACGTATTCGGCTCCCTGGTTCCACCGTGACTCCGTCTCGATGAAGGGGCGCCGGGTGAGATCCCAGACATCCCCGCCCCGGATAGGCCTGTCGGTAGCCGGGTTGTATGACTGGACATCAACATCGTTGAACCGTGCCGTCCCCTGGACAAGTATCCCTGTACCGCGGAGCATGTTGAGACCAGAGCATCGGTCCCCGTCCACTGTCAGTGATCCGCTGCCAGCGACGACGATGGGACGGAGAAGCCGGCACTCGTCACCGTGCCGCTCCATGACCGGGGGACTTGTCCCGTTGAGTGAGGATATACGTACACTGTCTTGAACGGTGTAGGCCCGTTCCTCGAACCGTCGCTCATAGTCACCAATCCCGACATGGAACGCGCCCACTATCACGGCCAACAGCAAGAGGAGGGATACCGCCACCGATTTTCTGTCAGGTTCAGGGAGACGGCGACGTACAGCGTCACTGATACGAGTCCTGTATTCCGGCGTCACAGCTCTTCGCGGTCGACGATGACTTAAAAATGGGGCGCCGGTTTCCACGGTACAGCACGGGTGACAGAAGGGATTTAAATTGTCGGAAATAATGCGGCGCTATGTTTTCCCGCCGCCGAGTCGCTGCACTGGCTCTTGTCGCAGTCGGCGGAATCATTGCCACTTCAGTCCTCTACCACAGTCTCGGAGCGACTGTCCTCGACTGCTCCGACTCTTCAAAGGACTGCAGCAACCGTCAACTCATCCAGACCATTGAACGCTGTGAGGAGTGGTACCCTGGCAGCGGCTACCTCCCTATCATCAACGATCCATGCAGCAGGACGTTCAGCGGTGTTGACGATGTTTCTATCGTCACTGATCCAGCGAACCATGTCCAATCCGTCTTCACCGCGGAGGATTACAGCATCGACCGTATCACCCCTGGCCTGACCGGAAGCTGGGACCTCGAATTCCTTCCGGATGGAAGCTTTCTGGTGACCGAGAAGGACGGACGGGTAGTCCGGTACCGGGACAGCAGGCTTGACGTCGTCGGCACCATAGACACGTACAACTACTCCCTCGTAGGACTGATGGGGATGGCGGTGGACCCAGAGTTCGAACAGAACCGGTTCGTGTACCTGTACTACACCTACGAGAAGATCGGGCGGAACTCCTCCCTGTTCCCGCAGGAACTCCGGGAGGGCAAGTATTACGTGCGGAGCCGGGTGTCCCGGTTCCAGCTGGTCGACGGCCAGCTCACAGACGAGACCGTGCTCGTCAATAATCTACCGGGGAGCACGATGCACGGCGGCGGCCGACTGGAGATCGGACCGGACGGAAAACTGTATGCAACGACCGGTGACGCGTCTAACGGCGGTGCCGCCTCGTTCAAAGAGTACCTCAACGGCAAGGTTCTCCGGTTCAACCGGGATGGGAGTATCCCTGCATCCAACCCATACAACAACAGCCC
>CAZTXA010000077.1:0-2830 GCA_964617945.1 uncultured archaeon | reverse complement strand
CCGCGGCAGCACCGGGTCGAGGACGGGGGCGAGGACGCTGTTCCCCGGCGCGCCTTCCTCCTTCGCCTCCTCAAGGCTTTTCCGGATCCGCCCCACCTTCCGCCCCTTTCCCTCCGTGATGTATGGTGCGTGCGGCTGCATGTAGTGGATAACCGTTCGTTCCGTCTCCGCTATCTCCTCCTGGTGCGACCGCACCGCCTCGTTCATGGCTTCGGGGGTGACGGTGTCCAGCTCCTCGTCCCACGACGAGTACCACACGTCGATGATCGTGTCGATATGGTCGTCTGCAGCCCAGTCATAGTCACAGCTGGACCCCCAGTCCATCTCGTTCAACGGGATGCCCAGCCCGTTGATGAACGGGTTGGAAGAGAAGTATGTGATACTGTGCTGCCCGGTGAATGTCTTTGACGCCCACTCCGGCGTTGACGATCCCGTGCTCCGCCGCTTCTCCAGTTCCCCGGTCAGGTACTCGTCGTACACCTCTTCGAACGTATCGAACCGGCAGGCGTCCAGTACGATGAGATAGTCCCAGTCCGACCCCAGCACGTCCTGATCTTTCATATTGTCCGCCGTAAACCCGGCTGAGAGCCCCACCTTATTTTATGTTACGGTGCGTGCAGCCACGTATGAACGAGGTCACGCCAGGCATCTACACCGAGGACGATAGGTTGTACACCGAGAACCTGGTGCCCGGGACTGCCGTGTACGGCGAGGACCTGGTCGATCACCAGGGAGCGGAGTACCGGTACTGGGATCCGGACCGGTCCAAGGCTGCCGCAGCGTTGACCAAAGACCTGGAATCATTCCCGGTGGAACGGGACAGCGACGTACTGTACCTCGGCGCGTCGACAGGCACCACTGTCTCCCACGTGTCCGACATCGTCACAGACGGGATGGTGTACGCGGTAGAGTACGCGCCGGCCGTCGCACGACAGCTCGTCGCGCTGGCCGAGGACAGGGACAACATCGCCCCTATCATCGGTGACGCCCGGACACCGGACGACTACGCCCCGCTCTGCTCCAGCGTCGACGTCATCTACCAGGACGTGGCGCAGCGCGACCAGGTCGGCATCCTGCAGCGCAATGCAGACCTGTTTCTCAAAGCGGGCGGACACGCGATGATCGCGGTCAAGGCCCGTTCGATATCGACAGAGAAGCAGCCCGAAGCGGTGTTTGAAGAGGTCAAGGAACAGCTACAGGGGACGTTCGACATCGTCGCAGGCAGGACGCTGGCACCGTTCCACGACGACCACCTGTTCCTCGTCCTCCAGTACTAGAGCTGGTCGCGGACGTTCGCCAGGAACCGGTCCAGCGCCCTGGCGGGGACCGACGCACCTGCAGCAGCGTGGTGTCCCCCGGCCTCGCCCTCCACGTTCTCCGGCAGCGCGTCCTGCATCACCTGGCCGAGGTCGATCCGCCCTGACTGGCAGCGGGCGGAGATGCTGGCCTCGCCGCCGTGCGTGTTCGCCACAAGGTACACCCAGTCCTCGTCCTCCATCGACACGTTGGTCGCGATCGACGAGTTGATGTGGAAGTCGGAGTCGAACCGGAACGTCACCAGTTTCTCCTCCTCGTACACCTCTTTCTCCGTATCGAACCGTTTGATAACCCCCTGGAGCTCGCGCTGCATCTGCTGGTAGTACTCCTTCAACCGGCCGTACTCCTCCTGCAATTCAAGCTCCTCCAGCCCGTCGCTGTTCACCAGTGCGTCGTGCGCCAGGCGTGCACACCGGTCCGTGTCGCTGTACGGCTTGATGTTCATCACGGTGGAATACTTGCCGTACCGGCACTCCTTCGCCATCGCATGCTGTGAGATCTCCGCCGGGAAATGGTCAGGATACTGCTCCTTCAGCCGTTCCAACAGGTCCTCGTGGCCCTCTACAGCGAAGTCCTGGACGATGCCAAGGCCGGCGATCCAGTCCCGGTCCAGGCCGAACTCGGCCGCGATATCGTTGCACAGTTTTGCGGCGGGCACGTACGCCTCCTCGTCCTCGATACGCGGGTTCACGAACACAGCGTCCTCCGGGATCGTATCGAAGCTGTGGTGGTCGATAAGCAGGATGTCAGGACCGAGCGCGGCCAGTTCCGAGAGCCGCTCCCCGGGGACGTTCATGTCCAGTACGACGAGCCGGTCGATGCCCGCGTTCCGGATCACGTTCTCCGCCCGTTCTCCCACGGTGTGCTTCCGGCCGCGCGGCAGGCATATCGTATCTGCGGGTTCCCCGCGCACCTCTTCAAGGATCTCGGAGATGATGGCTGCGGAGGCGGAGCCGTCCATGTCCCAGTGGTGGACGATCAACACGTCCTCGGCAGCGTCAACACTGTCCAGATAGTCGATTGCGTCGTCGTACATGTCTCTGGCGCGGAGAACGAGCTTTAAATCGGTCGCCTACACCGTCACGTCCGCCACAAGATCGTCTTCCCCGACGATGAACCGCGGGTCGAGCCCGATGACCCGGTCCTCCGCTCCCCCACCGCCGTACACCTTGTCCATCTGCAGGACGGACTCGTCCACCAGCTTGTCGAGCCCGGCGCCGACAGGTGGGACACCGCCGACAGCGTATCCTGTAGCGTCCTCCACCTCGTGAGGATCGGCCAGCCGGCAGCTGTCGACGTCCAGCGCCCCGGACACTTTTCCCTCGCTGACGTGGTCGCTGCCGCGGACGATGACGAGCACAGGCTCCTCCTCGACCATGAACACAAGGCTCTTGATGATGTGGTCAACGGTGGTGTCGAGCGCCCGTGCCGCGTCCTCCGCGGTCTCGGAGCCGTCGGTCTCGATGAACTCGGCGTCGATACCGTTCCGGTGGCAGAACTCCTGTACTGTCAT
>CAZTXA010000076.1:0-2849 GCA_964617945.1 uncultured archaeon | reverse complement strand
GCGACGTGCGGCAGATGATCAAGCAGTACCGGCAGGCGAAGAACATGATGGAGAAGTTCCAGGGCGGCGGGAAGCGTGGCGGGATGGAGAAGATGATGCGGCAGTTCGGCCTCGGATGAGTGCAGGGCCGTCATTCTTCGACGTTCACATGGAGGAAGTCGGAGTCGCTGAACAGCTGGAAGATGATGTTGTAGTCGATACCGTAGAAGCTTTCGATCTCTGCGGTGAGGCGGCCGCGGCCGAGGTGGTCGCCGGTGATCGCCGGCGTCACAGTCCCGGTCCCGTTCATCGTGAACGCGTCGTCCTCACTGCCGTCGTCGAGCCCGGTGTTGATCTTGACATGGAAGTCCTGCGACAGGTTCGTGCCCTCGTCCTTGTTCCGGTACTCCAGGAGGAGGTCGCGCGTATCGATGTAGTCCAGGTAGCCGGAGGTGTTGTACTGGTACTGGACTTCCTCCTTGGTGAGGGAGCGGTTGTAGACGCGGACCTCGTCCAGCATCCCATTGTACCAGTCCCCGTCGTCGCCGGCATCCCCGCCGAGTTGGACATCTCCTGTTGACGCCAGATCCCCGCTCTTGGGGTTCGTCCCGGCGGACGCGCCGTCAACGTATGCCGTCATATAGCTACCGTTGTACACCAGTGCCACGTGCTGCCAGGTATCGGTGCTGATTGTGTGGCCGGTATCCCAGGTAGTCTCGCTGCCGCCGGCGTCCACCCGGAACTGGAGGTCGCTGTCACTGCTGGCGAGGTAGCTCATGAACGCGTCATCGCCCGCTTCAACAATCCACTGGCGGTTGTCCCCGCTGATGGTGCTGGGCTTCATCCAGGCCGTGACGGTGATCTGGTCGGAAAGACTGAGGTCTGGCGAGGTGATATCGACGAAATCGTCGTTCCCATCGAAGTCAAGCCCGTTCCCGCGCAGCCCTCCGGTGCGGGACGGGTCGCTGGCCTCGCTCACGTCGCTGCTCCCGAGCGTGCCGTTGTTCCCGTGGGAGGAGTTGTCCACCACGACCTGTCCCCCGCCCGGTGTGAACCGCCAGAACCCGACAGTGTCCGTCCCGATCATGTCCCCCGGTTCGCTCACGTCACGGATGCAGACCTGTACGTGCTCGTTCTCCATCCGCCAGCAGTCCTGTCCGTCGACCTCGACCTTGGTCACCGTCGTCGTCGCCATCGCGCTGAGCAGCAGGTTGCCGATCTCCTCCGACGTGTGCGGCGGGATGATCTCCGCCCCGGTGTCCACCTCGTACGCGATCTCGTCCGCGTCCGCGTCCACGAGCAACGTGCCACGGCCGAACGAGACGGTGGTACCGATGCGGGAGCCCTCGCCGCCGTCTGCCACCCGTTCGACCTGGTCCTGCAGCCCGGACAGGATGTCCTGCGCCCCGTCGATGGCCGCGGAGTCCTGCAGGTTGTCCAGCACCGGGCCGGTCACGGTGATGACGGTGCCGACACCGATGAGGACGATCCCGGTGAACAGGAGCAGCGATATCAGGGACTGTCCTTTCCGGGATCCGCTAGCGTGTGGCATTGATACTCACCTTCGGCGTGTCGGCGCCGTCCATGTTCTCGATGACGAGCCGGTGGCTGCCCGCGTCCAGCGTCAGGTCGTTTGCAAGGTTGATATCGATGAACTCGAGGGTGAGCCGTACCGTCATCTCCTCCGCCAGGGTGAACCCGAAGTTCGGGTTGAACTCGTCGAGGAAGGCAGCGCTCTCGATCAGGTCGATGCGGTCCCCGATGTCGTCCGCGTCGCCGGTGGTGAACGGGAGGAAATAGGACGAGGCGCCGCGTTCCTGCGTCATGTTGAACGTGATGTCGCCGTCCTCGCTGTACCCTGTCGACGTCGTGATCGTGTTCTGGCCGGAGACGATGCCGGTGACGAGCGTGTCGTTGGCGGCGGCGATGTACCACGAGTCACGGCCGTCGGTGTCCCGGTAGATCCCCTGGTCCGGGTCCGTCGTATCGTTGATGCTGATGGTGGTGTTCGGGCCGTAGTGGAACTGGAGCATCGCGGTCACCGAGTCGAAGAACGCGCCGCATAACTGGTTGCTGTAGTGCCCGGGCTCGGCGATATGGTCCTCGTCCTCCTCGTAGATAGATACCAGTGCCTTCGTGGAGTCCGGGCACTCGCTGCGCACGCCGACTGTAAGGGTTTCGGTGCACAGGTTGTAGTTGAACAGTGTCGGGTCGGTGGCGAGGTGGGTGGTGTTCTGCTCGGAGCCGAAGAATGACAGGATCGCGGTCTCGTCCGCCGCACACGTACTGGTGAAGTGGCGCGAGTCGAACCCGCTGCCGCACACGGCGTGGCTCCAGTACCCGGGGTCGCCCGCATGTGCGTTGGTCCGGTCGTTCATGGAGAACAGCTCCCGCTCATCGGACTGGCACGTCCCGTCCCGGATGATGAACGAGGAGCTGTCGCTGAGCGAGATGTTGGTACTATCGACGGTGGCAGGGTCCTCCAGCGTATAGTTGAACCGGACGTACCGCGCATCCCCGACGGAAATATCGTAGCTCGTGTTCCCGTCGATCGAGACGGTATCCCGGTCCTGGACCGAGGCGAAGTCGTCCCACGACGTCTCCACGGTCAGGGTGGCGCTCCCGCTGCTCACGTCGGCGGCGACCTCCGCAGTACTCCACGTATAGTTGTCGCCGGCGTCGAACACCTGCGAGGTGTACTCGCCGCTCCCGCTGCCATCCACCTGGAGCGTGCCGCCGGAGGCGGTGGTACCGGAGAACGTGCCCGCGTCCCAGTCGGCCTGTGTCGTCGTGGAGAAGGACACGCCTGCAGCTGTACCGGCGAACAACAGGAAGAGTGCGGCGGGGAGAACCGTCCGGGGACGCATACG
>CAZTXA010000075.1:0-2864 GCA_964617945.1 uncultured archaeon | reverse complement strand
GACACGTTGCTGTCCCGGTTCGACCTGATCTTCCCGGTGAAGGACAAGCCGGACGAGGAGAAGGACCGGAAGCTGGCGGCCCACGTGATGGATATGCATACCGAGCCCGACCAGTACCAGGGCGACATCGAGACGGAGTTCCTGCGGAAGTACATCGCGTACGGGAAGCAGAACGTCCGCCCGGACGTGACGGACGAGGCGAAGGAGAAGCTGAAGGAGTTCTACGTGAAGATCCGTGGCCAAGGGTCTGACCGGGAAGGTGAGCGTTCAGTGCCGATGACCGCGCGGCAGCTGGAGGCGTTGATCCGGTTGAGCGAAGCATCGGCCAGAGTCCGGCTCAGCGAGACGGTGGAGGAGGAGGACGCGCAGCGCGCCATCGATCTATTGACGCACTCGCTGAAGCAGATCGGGACGGACCCGGAGACGGGTGAGTTCGATATCGACCGGATCGAGTCCGGGATGGCGTCGTCGGAGCGGGACCGGGTGATGACGCTGCGGCGGATCATCTCGGACCTGCAGGACGACGATGAACCGGTGCCGGTGGAGGACGTGCTGGCGGAGGCCGAAGAACAGGGGATTTCGGAGGCAAACGCACAGGAAGCGTTAAATAGATTGGAGCAGCAGGGCGAGGTGTACCGGCCGCAGCAGGGCGGCGTCTCCACATTATAGAGGATAGCGATGCCAGAATCACGCGACCGGTTGACGGCACGGAAGGTCCGGATCCAGGATGTCAAGGAGGGCGAGTACTACGAGCAGGAGGGGTTCGACCCGAACTACGTTCTCACACCGCACGGCCTGGTCGTGTCCCGGAGCCGCGTCATCGGTACGGTGGTGGACACGTTCGTGAACGACGACGAGTCGTACGGCGCCGTGACAGTCGATGATGGGAGCGGGACGATCCGCGGCAAGTTCTTCCAGGAGCTCGAGATGATGGAGGATATCGAGGAAGGGGATATCGTGGAGCTTGTCGGGAAGGTGAAGGAGTACGACGGCGAGCGGTACGTGAACCCGGAGCTGGTCGCGCACCGTTCCCCCACGTACGAGCTGGTCCGGGCGCTGGAGCTGGAGCAGCTGCAGGAGGAGTGGCAGGAGTACGTTGAACTGGCGGAGGAGCTGAAGGAGGACGGGAAGAGCGACGACCACGTCCTGCAGGAGCTGCAGGGCGAAGGGCTGCCGGAGCGGGACGCACAGGGTGTGCTCCAGTTCGTCACCGAGACCGGCGCCACGACAACGGAGACAGGTACCGGGGGGACAGACCCTGATACCGAGGACGCCGCAGCGCCTGAAGACGAGGGGGAAGAAGAGGACAGTGAGAGCGTCCGCGAGGCCGTTGTCGCGGCCATCGAGGCGCTGGACGAGGGGGACGGCGTGGAATACGGCGACATCAGACAGGAGGCGGGGATCGATGAGGAGGAGCTGGAGGACGTGATCAACGACCTGTTGAGCGACGGCACGTGCTACGAGCCGCGGCCCGGCCGGATCAAGAAGCTGTAGCACGCCTGATAAAGCGTTTAAAAGCTTGTCAGCCCCTGTTCTCTGCATGGATTACGACGAGATGCTCGCGAAAGGGAGGGAAGAGGTTCCCGACGACGTCGGCAGCGGCGAACGGTTCGAAATACCTGAAGTGGAGACGCAGAAAGAGGGTAGTAAGACTGTCGTCCGGAATTTTGGGGTGTT
Organism: uncultured archaeon; assembly: GCA_964617945.1. GTDB lineage: Archaea > Nanohalarchaeota > Nanosalinia > Nanosalinales > Nanohalalkaliarchaeaceae > JALIDP01. Next base: position 1,187 of record CAZTXA010000075.1, on the reverse strand, counting down.
CGTCGACAAATTTAACCGTTCCAGCAGCCACCTCTCCAAGTTCCTGCTCGGGGAGCTCGGGACGTCCGGCCACGTCGACGGCACCGAACTCGTGCTGAACGGGTCGTTCCGCCGCGGCACCATCGACGACAAGATCGAGGCGTACGCGGAGGAATACGTCGTCTGTCCAGAGTGCGGCCGGCCGGACACGAAACTGGGGAAGGAGAAAGGTGTGGAACTGCTGCAGTGTGAGGCCTGCGGCGCGCGGACACCGCTCGAGGACTGATGTTCTCCTGCCGCCAGATCCGGACCGACAAGGGCACCATCGTCGCGGCCTGCGACGCTGACATCCTCGGCGACACGTATGAAGAGGACGGCGTGACGGTCGCAGTGACCGAGGAGTTCTACGGGGGCGAGGAGGTGGAGCTGGACGCGGTCGTCGCAGCACTCCGCAACTTTTTCACCGCAAACCTGGTCGGGAACGAGCTCGTGGACGGCCTCGTCGCAGAAGGCGTTGTACAGTCAGAAGAGGTCGAGACCGTGGACGGCGTGCAGCACGTCCAGCTGTTCCGGGTGTGACCGATGGAGGCGCCATGTCCCGCGTGCGGCGAAGATACAGACGGATACGGGCCGCGGAACCTGTGCCGGGACTGCTTCCTGGAGGACGAACAGCTTATCGATGTCCCTGACGAGATAACGGTGGAGCGGTGCAGCCACTGCCGCCGGGTCCGCCGCGGCATGGACTGGGTGGAGGTCGACAACGTCCGCGAGATGATATCAGTGGTGCTGGAGGACGAGGTCGATACCGGATCGGTGACGGCGGTCTCGTTCACAGAGTCCGGCGACCGCTACCCGCTGACGCTCATGGTGGAGGACGACGTCGACGGGGAACGACTGCAGCAGGAGGTCGAGACCACGCTCGTGGTGGAGACGGTGCAGTGCGGTCCGTGCTCCAAGTTCGAGGGCGGGTACTACGAGTACGTGATCCAGCTCCGCGGCGAACACCTGGAGGAGGTGCTGGAGGTGGTGATGGACCGTGCCGCCGAGGTGACGGACCAGAACCGGGAGGACTTCATCGCGGACGTGACACGGGAGGACGGCGGGTACAACCTGTACGTGTCGTCGCGGGACATGGCGGAAGCCCTTTTAAAGGTGGTGCGGGAGAGGTACGACATGGAGGAGAAACGGTCCAAAGAGCTCGTCGGTAC
>CAZTXA010000074.1:0-2895 GCA_964617945.1 uncultured archaeon | reverse complement strand
AGGCGAAGCTGGAACTGATCCGGGAGATGGGAGAGTACGAGTTCCGCATCATCGAAGGCGGCTCGCCTGATGTGCAGATCGAGAGTTTCCTGGCGCAAGTGGCCAACCTCGATGAGTGAGCCACTTGCTTGAGCAGCGGTCGATGCGTGGCACAGGTTGCGAATCTCGACGAGTAACCCCTGCCTAGCGGAGACGGAAGCGTTCTTCCGAACCGAGCTCTGGCGTATGCGTCACCGCCTCGTCGACGGACACGTTCGCGTACCCGGCCTGGAGGTTGCCGTAGTACAGGTATGCGGTACCGGGTTCGGGCTGTGACAGGTTGGCGCGCACACGGACCGATGCATCCGTGTCGCACTGGCGGATATCGTAAAACGCTGGTTCGCCGTGGTTCACGACACGGAGGTCGGCGCAGTCACTCCGCATCTTGCCGTTGTCGACCATCGCCTCGACGTTGACCGGGTCAGTATCGTCGAACTGGACCTGTACGGTGACGTCCGACGACGGCTCGTCGATGTCGATAGCGCGGCGGTACGTCCATTCACCGTCCCACCACCGGTTTCCGGCGGTACATGTCGTCGAGACAGCGGCATCGTCCATCGAGAGCTCCATCGCGTACTGTGTACCAAGCTCCAGCGGCCTGTCCGGCGTGATGGAGAACGTCCCGACTCCGCCGGCGTCGGTGAACCCTGCCGTCACGGTGAGACCGTCCTGCGTGAGTGTCGTGTTCAGCCCGTCCCTGTCCTCCACGAACAGTGCGGAGTTGCCACCGTTCAGGCTTGTATCCCCGGTGTTGTTGATCCACCACGTGACACGGTCAGGGAGACACGTCGTGTTCACCGTCTCCAGCTGTCCCTGTTCAGCCGCCGAGGTGACTGCGTCCTGACTCTGGGACAGGACGGTGGCGGCACCGGTCGCCATCGCGACCGCGATTATAATCATGACGACTGTCGCCAGTATCGGTGAGACGCCGCAGCGCATCTGGACCATACCTCTCACATGGGAGGGCGCTGACATAAAGGCAGAGGACTATCGGAGGGTGATGCCCGGTTCAGGGATCACGGTCGCATCACACGTCCGCAGGCCTGTCACCTCGTCCGACATACAGCTCCCGATGTAACAGGCCACGTTGGAGCTACACTGCTCGCCGATCCCCTTCTTCATCGTGAACGTCTCGCCGGACTGTTCCACTTCCTCTGTGGACGGGTCTGTCTCGCCACCGCCGGCACCGACCGTCACAGTGTTCCCTGCATTGTCGGTCGCCTGGATCCAGAAGTCTTCGGTCTCGAACGTGTTGTCAGGCGTCGTGTAGCTGCAGGATGTTCCGCTGGAGGTGGAGCAGTACGTATCCGTACACTGCTCGTCCGCACAGATGGTGACTGATTCCACGCCGCTGCCACTGTCCGACACGTCCGGGTCGAAGGTGACATCCGTCCCGGACTGCACCGGGTTCGGATCGGCGCAGTCGCCGCAGGAGACTGAGGGAGCGGTCGTGTCAACGACCAGGTCGACAGTGTCACTGCCAGTGTTCCCGGCAGTGTCTTCACACGTCACCGTTACATCGTGGTCGCCGTCGCTCATATCCTCCTGCGGCTCACATGTTCCCTGGTACACGTCGTCGTTGTTATTATCCGACTCCGAACAGTCCCATGCACCGCTGATACCGCCGCCCGACGCACTGCAGGAATCCAGATTTGACTCGTCAACGTCATAGTCAACTGGTTCCCGCCGGTCGTCTGTCGGCGAACTGGTCGACGCCGTCACGCTGGGATCGGTCGTATCGACCTGTACCTCTTCGGCATCCGGTGAACTCCCACCGAACCCGGTGTTAGCGGCCTGGTCCTTCCCTGCGGCGCATACCCAGTACGTTCCGTCCTCTCCCTCTTCGTCCCCGAGCACGTTCCCGACATCCACATCATAGTTGTCGAACGTGTCAGCGGCGAACCGGTCGCCCTCGCCCGGACAGACACCCGGCCCACCGACAAACTGGAGGCCCTGCTGGGACTGTCCCTGGCAGCCGGAGGTGCCGTCGTTACAGCCGACACCGAGCCGGATAGGCTCGTTGCTGATGCCGCCAGTATACTCCTCCCCGGACGCTGTATTCGTCGCGTCCACGGTGACGGCTGGCGCACCCAGATCGACCTTCACCGTCGCCGTCTTGACGGATTCGGAGTTCCCCTGGGTGTCGACGCTGCGATACCTGACTGTATGGATACCTTCCGAGTCGATGGTCATGCTGTTCCCGGACTGACCCTGCCCCGGGTTACAGTCCGGGCCGGTGCAGAACTCTGTCCTGGCGATACCGGCACCGCCCGGATCAGACGGATTGAATTCGACCGTGACCGGCGTATTCTGCCAACCGCTTGGCGCGTTAATCCCGGTTGACGGAGCCTCGGCGTCACAGACACCGCCCTCGTCCACCTGCCCGTCACAGTCGTTGTCCAGGCCGTCACAGGAATTCTCCGGTGTCTCCGTCGGACTCCCGGGTGAGGCGGAGCATGATCCGTCGCGCTGCACCGTCCCCGTGTTCTCACAGACGCCCTGCCCTGCTGTACACGAGTCCCCGCACCGCGGGGCGACCGACCGCGAACACTTCCCGCCGGTCACTGTCTCAGCGACACAGTCAGAGTCAGATGCGCTCGGGTTCTGGCAGGTATACGTTGTGTACGAGCCGGATCCGTCGCACATCCCACTGTAGCTGCAGGAGGAGTCACCTGGACATGTGTTGCTTGTGTCCGGACCGCATTCGTCCAGGGCACCGGAAACGTCGTTAACGGTGATGGTGGTGGAGTCTGAATCGTCGGCTGACGCTGTTCCGTCGTCCACCGTCAGCGTAGCGTCTACTGTTATATCGGAGGAGATACCGCTCGGTGCGTTATAGGTCTGGCGCTCGCCGCC
>CAZTXA010000073.1:0-2956 GCA_964617945.1 uncultured archaeon | reverse complement strand
CGCCACACTCCCGCCGCCGACGGATACCGGCAGTGTTGCTCTCCCGCGTCTCCAGCACGCGCGAGTCCGCGCTGTCACAGTGTGGGCATCGCATCATTTCCACCGGAATGCTGCTCGAACAGCGTTCTCGAGGAACGCTGTGCAGTTCATTACGACCACGTAATACTGGGCTCCGTTATATGTGCGAGAAAACATCCATCTAGAGTGTATATGTTTCCCCGCACACTACATGTTGTGGTGCAACCGCGAATTTGGCGGCCCGGCTTAAATACCTTCACACATGCTCAGATTTTAGCGGCGCCATCACATGTGAGCGATTGAAATGGATACGGTCGCAGGATGGGGTGGCACGGAATAAGAGAGAAAAAAGAAAGGAACGGACGGAACGCTTTTTACACGTCCCGCGCCTTGACTGTCTTCCGGCCGTTCTCCTGGGCCCGCTGGACCGCTCGCTCGACCATTTCCTGCGCTCGTGCGTCGAGCTCCTCGTAAAAGTCGGCGCCGACGTTGACGCCCTGTGCGGCCTCACGGACTCCAGACTTCTTGACAATGTCTGCCATGAGTAATCACCTACGCAGACGTTGTACCTTCACCTTTTTATACCTATATGGGCTCTAGACCGTTATTACCGGCCTTTCATAACCTCACGAGAGGGGTAACTTATAAATATCCAGTTTTGCGGGGGTTCACCCCTCCAGCAGTTGCTTCATCTCCCGGTACCACTCGTCCAGGATGTCCTCAACCGTATCCCGCACCTCGTGTAGCGGCGCCCGCTGGTAGACGTAATACACTGTCCGGTCCGTGCGGCCCTCCCGGACGACCGCGCCCTTGTCGTGCAGGTCCTTCAGTGCCCGTTGCACCATGGAACGGGACCGCCCGGTCTCCTCCACCAGCTCCTGCACCGTGTACTCGCCGTCACGCATCGCGAAGAAACAGTCGCGCTCCAGCTCCGACATGTCCAGCGCGGCGGCGATCAGCTCGCTCGCGTCGTCGATCTCCACGAACGACATACTGTTCATCTGAACTGAACTCCATTTAAACCTTACCCGCCTGAAATAACTTCTAGAATGCGGAGCTCTCCAGCACCACCGAGTTCCGCGTCTTTCGGCACGATACTGCCGTCCCGCTCCACCAGCACCGTCTCCGGGTTGATCCCTGCCGCGTCCAGGACATCGCCGACCGTCGCATCCTCCGCAACGTTGACCGTCTGCTGTTCCTCCCGGCCGCTCCCCTCTTCCTCGATCCTCAGCGAGATGTCCATAGACCGCTTCATACGGCCAACGGTTAAGTATGTGGAGGGGAGAGGGGGAGAGCATGGAGGCCATCGTGTTTTCCTGGAGCGGGTCGTTCCGCGACGACTTCGAGGAACGTGAAGAGGACATCACAGCGTTCGTGGCGGCGATGCATGACCGGGAGACGGAGATCGGGATCGTGACCGACAACGAGATCGATGCGGTGGAGGACCTGCTCGAGACCGATTTCGAGATACCGCACGTCGACGACCTGTCAGACGTCCTCGCCGCGCTCACCACGAAGTACGACAAAGTATTTTTCATCTCTGACATCCCGGCCGAGCTTGCTACCGCCAACCAGTCCGGCGCGTTCACGGTCGGGCTCACCTCCGACGAGAACGAGGCCGCAGAACTCAGCGGGGTCGGACCGAACTACGTCATCGACACGTTCACCGAGCTCGAGCAGATTCTCCGTATGGAGGCGCTTGACCGGTAATATTTTAAGCCGGGAAGCAGGCGTATGTGAGCATGGAGTGGTTCAGCGAGTGGTTCCGGCAGGCGAGGAGCCTTCTGGTCGGGCCGGCCACGTTCTTCGACAGGTTCCAAGGGCCGGTGACGACCGGGTACGCGGCGAAGTTCGCTGCCACGTCCCTCCTCATGATGGCGGTTCTCGACGCCGTCCTGGGCGGGATTCTCATGGTCGCCGCACCACAGTTGATACCCGGTATCGATGTCACGACGCTTCTTACCAACGGCGTAACCACTATTATCGGCGGTATCATCGGTGTGTTCGTATCAGCGGCGCTTCTGCACGTGTTCATCTACCTCCTCGGTGGGCGGGACATGGAACGGACACTTACCGTCGTCGCCTACGTGACCGCGATACAGGCGTTCCTCGGATGGATTCCTGTCGTCAACTTCATCGGCATCCTCTACGTTATGTATGCCCAGGTACGCGGGATTGAGAAGCTTCACGGGTTCTCCCTGGCACGCGCCGCCGCAGCGTTCCTGCTCCCCGTCGTCATCCTCGCGGTCATCGTTGGCGGGTTGGCACTGGTCTCACAGTGGTTCCTCGTCTCGACCATGGAGGATCTGCAGACGCAGCAGGAACAGCAACTGGAACAGGCGCTCGCCAGCCGCCTGACAGCGCAGTCGGTCTCCTGTGACGGCGCCCAGAACCAGATTGAACTCGTACTCAGCAACGACGGCGTCAGCCTTGATCTGACACAGGTCACCGTCGCTGTGAACCAGGGGGAAGAGGTCGTAGAAACCGTACCGGACCAGGACTGGAGCGACCAGTCATTTGCCGAGAGCGGTGGTGTCGGGGCAGTGACGGTGCCGGCGGAGATATCGTCGGGGGAAACCTACAGTGTTTCTCTCGAATACTCGGCTGGAGATGGATCGAAGACGGTCAGTGCCGGAGAATGTATCGCCCGGTGACTACATTTCCTGGTCCCGGATGTGGTGGAACATGTACTGCTGCGCGTACCCCGCGTAGTCACCGAAGTAGTCGCGCAGGTTGTCCGCCGTCGCGTGGTAGTCCTCGTGGTGATGGTCAGGGTAGTGTTCCTCGATCGCGCTCCACGACCACGTGTCCAGCGGGAACGCCTCAAGGTATCCGAGGCTGAACAGTAACACGCAGTCAGCGACCTTGTCCCCGACCCCGTTGATCTTCTGGATCTCCTCGTGCGCTCCCTTGTACCCCATCTCCTGCAGCTCCTCCT
>CAZTXA010000072.1:0-2956 GCA_964617945.1 uncultured archaeon | reverse complement strand
GTATCAATGGTGAACAAGACGATGGAACTCAATTACGACAAGACGGCAGTCCTGGGCGACCTCGCCACAGGGACGATGAACAACGAATACTTCAAACGGCTGCACGGACTGGCACGCGACGAATACACGACAGTCATCAACGACCTGCGCGAGCAGGGATATGCGATCGAGGAACGCGTCACTGACGCTGGCCGAGAATGGTTCCTTTCCGACCCGTTCGACGCACTGGACAGGAACTGACCTCGTGTTTAAGTTGTTCCGGCCCAAATACCGTCTATCATGAAAATCCTCGGGATTGACGAGGCCGGAAGAGGGCCAGTGCTCGGAAGCCTGTTCGTCGGCGGCGTCCTCGTGGACGAGGACGACATGGACGAGCTGGAATCACTCAATCTCAAGGATTCGAAGGAGCTGTCCGACGCGGACCGGGAGGGGTTTGTCGCGCCGATCAAGGAGCTGGCCGTCGACACCGTTGTGACGGAGGTGACCGCGTCCGAGATCGACGAGCTCCGGGAAGTCACGAACCTCAACGTCATCGAGCTGCGGACGTTCGCCAGCATCATCGAACAGCTGGAGCCGGACAAGGCCTTCATCGACCTGCCGGAGCCGGACGGGGAACGGTTCGCGGACAAGATACGGAAAGAACTGCCGGACGGGTTCAAGGACGTGGAGATGGTGGCGGAGCACGAGGCCGATGACACGTACCCTATCGTGTCCGCGGCCTCCATCCTCGCCAAGAGTGCGCGGGAGGCGCACACCGCCGAACTGAAGGAGAAGTACGGGGTGGACTTCCGCACCGGCTACCCGCACGACCAGGACACCATCGACTTCCTCAAGGACTACCTGGCGGAACACGGCGAGCTGCCAGAGGAGACGCGGATGTCATGGTCAACGGCGCAGCGGATTGTGGAGGAGAGCGAGCAGTCCGGCATCGACCAGTTCTGACGTGACCACTGAGGAATCAATAAAAAATTCGGGGACAGGCGGCACGCAGGGATGCCGAGAGTCAACCAAGTCGACAGCGGCAGCTACAGGACTGAAGGAGACGAACAGGCGTATTATATCGCCTGGGATATCGAGGACGATGACCACTCCGCCGAACTCCAGGTCTCCCAGCGCCGCGAGGAAGACCTGATAACCACGGTCGAACTGGCATGGGAGTCACCGATCCACCAGGCGGACTGGCTCGATGTGATGGACGGGACCGCACCGGTCACGGGCGGGAATGTGTTGCTGGGCTGCAACCCTGAGGTGCTGATATATTCGGAGGCGGCCCCCGAGGAAAGCCCGTTCCGGACGACCTACGTCGAGCACCGGCACCGCGGTGAGCGGCTGTCCGCACCGGACGCCTTCGAACTCAGGCACGGCGGCCCGCCCGAAGAGTACCGGGTCTCGTGGAGCCGGTACCAGCGAGAATACGCACCGAACCACCGTGTCGGCGTCACGTTCAACCCCCGGGTCATCGACTACCACCCGGAGGACATCAGTCTCCGCGACCACCTCGAGACCCAGATCCTCGTGACGGCGCCGGACCAGGACGCCGCGGAGATCAGTCGCGTGGCAGCAGATATCACTGACTATACACAGGACACCGACATCTGGGAATACGCATCACTGTGAGGACACGCCATGGTAGACATACAGACCGCTGATAACGGTATCTACGACAGGGACGGCGAAGAGGCAGCACGGTACGTCGCCTGGGACATAGCGGCAACGACCAGCAACGGGGAAAACGCTGTCAACGGTCGTTTCGCCGCGTTCGAACCCTCTGACAGCGCCGTAGGACGGTACGCTGCAGAGTGGAGCACGCCGTTACAGGAGGACAGGTTCTACGGGATTGCCCGGTCACTTGGAGAACATGCTGACGGGTTCGGCGGGCTGATGGATCCCCGCGACGTATCGGTCCACCTGTACGACACGTATCCCGCAGAAATGCCGACCAAACAGGTCAGGTGGCGGGAGTACAATGAGTCGTACCTCGACTATAACGGGAACGAGGCCGTCGAGTTCCTTGACGTCGGCGCCGTCGGACAGCTCCTGGTCGGATGGGACGAGAACGGGAACGAGGAACGCATGCATCCGCAGAACGTGCGCGTCATCTTTCCGCAGGACCGTGTGGACGGTGTCGACCACGCCGTGGAACGCACCACGGCCTACATGGCCGGGACACGGCCGCTCCTCCGCACCGATGACACCGATATACTGGACGAGATCGAGACAGAACTCCGGCACGCGGTCCTGAAACAGGTCGAACTATAGTAGACCGTGTCACGGTGCGAACGCGTCTTCGAGCGGTGGGACGACCTGCTTCTTGCGTGACATGACGCCGGGCAGCGACGCCTGCCGCTCCTCGACCTCGGCGTCGAGCGCTGCAGCGAACGTCTCCTCGTCGCCGGCGACGAACGCCTCGGTGTGCTCCTCCAGGAGGTCGGTGACGAGCAGCACGAGCAGCGGGTAGCCGCGTTCCTCGACGATACTGTCCATCGCGTCCAGCACCGCGTCCTTCTGCTCCAGCACCGCTTCCGGTTCCACGGTCTCGACCTGCCCGATCCCGACGGTGTCGCCGCCCCATTCGTACTCCTTGAAGTCACCGAGCACCATCTCCCGCGGCGACTTCTCACCGAGCTGCGACTTCTTCGCCAGCAGCTCCCTGCCGTACTCTTCGATGTCCACGTCCGCGGCCTGCGCGAGCTGGTGGGCGACCTCCTCGTCCACGTCGGTCGTGGTCGGCGACCGCAGCACCACGGTATCGCTTAACAGGCCCGAGAGGAGGAGGCCCGCCATGGGCTGTGTGATCTCGACGCCGGCCTCGTTGTACATGTCCGTGACGATCGTGGCAGTAGAACCGACAGGCTCGATCCGGACATAGATCGGTTCCGATGTCTCGATATCGCCGAGCCGGTGGTGGTCGAGGATCTGCCGCACCTGTGCGTCGTCCATCCCGTCGACCGCCTGG
>CAZTXA010000071.1:0-2957 GCA_964617945.1 uncultured archaeon | reverse complement strand
GAGTACGGATACGAGAAACTGCTGCTGGCAACCGGTGGGAGGCCGCGGACGCTGCCGATGGAGGACGGGGTGGATAACGTGCACCACCTGTGGACGCTGGACGGGCACGGCCGGCCGCTACGGAACGACCTCGAACAGGCCGACAGCGGCGTTGTCATCGGTGGCGGGCTGCTCGGGTTCGACCTGATCGGCTCGTTCAACGAGGTGGTGGACGCGACATACCTTGTACGGGAGGACCGGTGGTGGCCCTCCGTCCTCACCCCGGACGGTGCAGCGATAATGCACGAGGCGATGCGGGAGCACGGCGTCGACCTGCGGCTGGAGGAGGAATGTACCGGGATGGAGGAGACAGACAGCGGCGTCCACCTCGTCACGGGCGAGGACGAGTACGAGACCGGTGTCGTCGGTATCGCTGTCGGCCACGTCCGGAACACAGCGCTGGCGGAGGAGGCGGGACTGGACACAGCTACCGGCATCCGCTGTGACGAATACCTGCAGACCGAAGACGAGGACATCTACGTGGCGGGCGACGTGGCGGAGTACTACGACCCGGTGCTGGAGCGGCGGAACCTCGGCGGGTCGTGGATCACGGCGCAGGAGCAGGGCGCGGTCGCAGGACGGAACATGGTCGGGGCGGGGGAGGAACTTGATTTCGTCGATACATACACGGTCAACCACTTCGGGCTGAACGTCGCTTCGCTCGGCGACCCGGTGGACACGGACGGGAAGGAGGTCGTCACCGCAGTCGACCAGGAGTCGCAGCGGTACCGGAAGCTCGTGCTGGAGGACGGGCGGATCGTCGGTGCGGCGATCATCGGGGAGATGAAGTGGATGCACCCGCTGAAGCAGTTGATCCAGCGGAAGGCCGACGTGACGGGATCAACCGCTGAACTGGCGGACGTCGATTTCGATCCGGGCGAGCTACTGTAAAGGGGAGAAGGAGAGAGGCGGCGGGGACGGACGCCCCCGCCCACATGGTTCACTGGTAGGTGAACGTATCGGCTGTCTCTCCCTGTGTGTCGGTCAGTGTTGCGGTCTCGCCGTCATCGTTCCAGACATAGGACCGGTCCCAGCACCGTTCATACGCTGGGGCGTCCGTCTCGTCACAGGTGGCCGGGTCGCCCGCGTCGTGGCTGTACACGGTCACGGTCTCGTCCGGTTCCAGCGTGTCGATCCCGAACGTGTACGTGTTGTCGGACTCGTCGGACAGCGTCCAGCCGTCGAGCGTGACCGGGGTCTCACCGGTGTTCCGGATCACGACATGCTCCGTGGACTCGTTGACAGCGGTGATGGAGACGTCCCGCACGAGGCCGAGGTCGGCCGCGACGTCGTTGACGAGCTGCATCTTCTGCTCGAGCTGTCCGCGGGCCGCGTCGCACGTGGCCTCGACGTCTGCCTGGTTCGCCCCGGAGAACTCGGCGGTCGTGTCGCCGCCGTCTTTTTCCGTCGCCAGCGTCCCGTCTGGCGTGGTACAGGTCTCGGTGACGTGGTCAGGTGTCCGTTCAACAGCAAGGTCAACGCCGTCACCTGTAAACGTCATGTGGCGTGTCCCGGGTTCCTGCTCGACCGAGACGTCGTGCTGCGGCGTCTCGAGGTCTGCAGAAAATGTGTCGCCGGTCGACCGGATAGTGACGGTGCCGTACGCTGTCTCGATGGTCCGCACCATCTCGTCCGGCGAGGTCTCCTGTGTGACGGTGCGCGGCGTGTCCTGGAACGACGTGTTTGAGGTGCCGGAGAGTTTAGCTCCGGCAGCGGTGATGTCACCGGTGATCGCTGCACCGGTGGCGGGGACGGACAGCAGCCCCGCAAGGAGTGAGCCGAGTATTGCAAAGGTTCCGATGTTCACGGTGTTCCACCGCTGCCGGGATACAGCGGCGACTCCTTTCAAACAGTGTCAAAATTCCATGACCGTGCAGGAACTGGAACGGTTCCATCCGGCGGAGGCGGGGCGACCCGGTCTCACATGTAGCCCAAATCTCTCAGTCTATCCATCACGCCTTCCTTGTCCTGGGCACGTCCAGCCCGCTCCTCGGTGCCTTCCAGGTCCTGCATCCACGCCGGTTCCTTCCCGCTGCTGTCCGTGGATACCTCGCTGCCGAGACTGCGGAACCCTTCCCAGTACTTTGGAGAGATGGGGAGGTCGTCCTGTGACACGCCGTCAGGTAAATCGTCCACGCCCGACGGCATCCCGCCGTCGTATTCCTCGACCTCGCTGGGGACGATGTGGTTCCAGGTGAAGTCCCACACGTCCTTCTCGTTGAACGGGAGGATGGGGTGGATGCGGACGTGCTCCGGTTCGTCACGCGGCGAGAAGAAGGTCTCGTCCGCCCGCGCCTCCTGCTCGTCCCAGCGCACACCGTTGATGACGGCGTCGATGCCGCGCTCTTCGAGCAGCTCGTTCATCGCCACGGTCTTGAGCAGGTGGTTCCCTGCTTCCGTATCCATCAGCCACGGCACCTCCACGTACTCCGTGTCGAGCCGTTCGACTTCCTCACGGTTCCGCTCGTTCAGGTCCTCGACCGGGACCTTGTCGCCGGGCTCGTCGGCCTGTTCGATGAGGTCGTCGTTCCGTGCGGTGAGGATGTCGAACCCCCAGTCGTTCGAGATGCGCTCCACGAACTCTTCGATCTCGTTGAAGTGCTGGCCGTGGTCGACGAACATGAACCGTGGTTTTTCGTATCCTTCCTCCTCGCATACCTCCTTGACGAAGTATGCTGTCAGCGTTGAATCCTTGCCGCCGGTGAACCCGATGACGCAGTTCCCCGGCTCGTACTGTTCAAACGCCTCCCGCACTGTTTCCCGTGCGAGTTCTGCTTTCTCTGCAAGTGTTTTCTGTGCGATCTCGTCCCGCTGTTCTTGCGTGTCAGCCTCGATCATTGTTCTCGTACCTCGTCCTCGATGACGTCTGCGACGTCGCGGATGGTATCGATATCCTGGTCGATGTTCTTCGTGATGAG
>CAZTXA010000070.1:0-2968 GCA_964617945.1 uncultured archaeon | reverse complement strand
TCCAGCAGTCCCTCCGTCGCCCTGAACACGCCGCCATCAACTCCTACGTCCTCCCCCATGACGAGGACGGAGTCGTCCCGCTCCATCTCCGTGTCCAGCGCGCTCCGTACAGCCTCCACCAGGTTCATCTCACTCATCAGATTCCACCTCTTCCAGCTCCTCCAGCTGCCGTTCCAGCCGCGGCGGCAGCTCGTCGAACATGTACCGGAAGATATCCGCCACCTCTGGGTCGTCCACGCTCTCCGCCTCGTCGACCGCGTCATCCACCTGGTCCTCCGCCTCCTCTTTAATCTCTCTGATACGGTCCTCGTCCAGTACGCCCTCGTCGTTGAGGTAGGTCTCCAGCCGGTCGATCGGGTCCTTCTCCCGCCACTCCTCGACTTCCTCCTCGTCCCGGTACCTGTCAGCGTCGTCGGACGTGGTATGGTCGCCGCGGCGGTACGTGTACGCCTCAATCATCACCGGCTCACCGCTTCGCGCCCGCTGCAACGCCTCCTCCGTCGCTGCATACATCGCCAAGACATCGTTCCCATCCACCTGTATCCCCTCGAACCCGTACGCCACGGCTTTCTGCGCCAGCGTCGCCGCACCGGTCTGCTCCTCTCTTGGCATGGAGATCGCGTACTGGTTGTTCTGGCACAGGAACACCATCGGGAGGTCGTAGGCGCCGGCGAAGTTCATCCCCTCATGGAAGTCTCCCTCCGATGTCGCACCGTCCCCGAAGTAGACGAGTGTCGCAGCATCGTCTCCCCGCTTCTTTGACGCCCACGCGATACCCGCCGCGTGTGGCACCTGCGTCCCGACCGGGACGGAAACGAGGAAGTCGTTGTTCTGTTCAGGGATGTCCTGGCCGCGTTCGTCGCCCTGCCAGTACTGGATGAGCATCGACAGGGGCAGGTCGCGGATCGGCCAGACCGCGGACTCCCGGAATGCGGGCACCATCCAATCGCGCTGTTCCAACGCGTAGGCGCTGCCGACCTGCGCCGCCTCCTGCCCCTGTATCGGCGCATATGTACCGAACCGGCCCTGCCGCTGCAGCTTCAGGAACTTCTCGTCCGCGGTCCGGCCCAGCACCATGTACCGGTACAGGTCGACAAGCTCCTCGTCCGACAGGTCCGGGACAGCCTCCTCGTCAACGATAGCACCGTCAGCGTCCAGCACCTGGAACCGTTCCACGTCCGGCTCCTGGACGAAGTCCATGTTCCTTAAGAAGCTGGTGGCGCATAATAAATCTACCGAATGAGCGATACACTCCGGTTTCTGGTGGTCGAAGGGACGGTCCGCGACGGCCGGAAATCAGTCCACGCCGCCCGGTACGTCACCGACCTGTTGCAGGAAGAGGGTCACGAGGCGGACCTGTATGATATGAAGGAGCGGGACGTGCCGCTGCTCCAGACGCGGCGGTACGCCGACCCGGGAGACCCACCGCAGGACGTTGAGGAGTTCGGCCAGCTGGTGGAATCCGCTGACGGTATCATCCTCGTCTCCCCGGAATACAACCACTCCTACCCTGGCGCATTGAAGAACCTGCTCGACTACCTCTACCCCGAATACGAGGACAAGCCGTTCTCCTTCGTCACCGTGTCCGGCGGCGGGTTCGGCGGTGTCCGCGCGCAGAAAGACCTGAACGACCTCGTGCTGACGCTGAACGGCTGGCCCGGCCCGTCGCTCCCGGTATCCAGCGTCCAGGACGTGTTCAGCGACGACGGAGCGCTGGTGGATGCGGACTACCGGGAACGGTTCGACACGTTTGTGGCGGACGTGGTGGAGCACACCCGCCGGTTCTCCTAGCTCCTGGTCTTCAGCTCGATGCTGTACCCGAACGGGTCCGTGATGTAGACTGCGGGAGCCCGGCCGGTACTCCCCCACGGCGTCCCCTCCCGGTCGATTTCGATGTCGTGGTCGTCGAGGTGCTGCTTCAGCTCGCCGATACCGGTGTCGACGACGATACAGAGATGATCGTAGTTCCCCTTCTCCGGCCGCGTGAAGTCGTCGACCGGGCGGACGTGCAGCATGGCAGTGTCCCCGAGGCGGAACGCGAACGAGGTCCGCTCCCCGTCCCGGTACAGCTCCAGTTTCTCCGGTTCGAACCCGAGCACATCCTGGTAGAACGAGACGGCCTCCTCGACACCGTCCCGTGGGATGCGGATGTTGACATGGTCGATCCGTGCCGCGTCCATGCGCCGCGGTACCGGTTCCTTGTTTAAAAGAATGCCTGTCCCATGCAGGGCGCGAGGGGACTGCCACATGTTCGACGAACTCGGAATCTCTGACGGCATTATCCAGCGGCTGGAGGAGGAAGGTATCACGGAACCGACCGAGGTACAGGAACGGTCAATTCCACTCGTCATGGAGGGGAAGGACGTTATGGTGGAGTCGGAGACCGGCTCCGGAAAGACCTTCGCCTTTTCTCTGCCTATCATGGAGGAGGTGGACGGCGACGAGACGCAGGCGCTCATCCTGTCACCGACGCGCGAACTTGCAAAGCAGATCTCCGCGGAGATCGACAAGGTCGCGGGCGACAACGTGGAGACGGTGACAATCTACGGCGGTGTCGGGTACGGCCCGCAGATCGAGGGGGCGAAGACCGCGAACATCGTCGTCGGCACGCCCGGCCGGATACTGGACCTGCTGAAGCAGGGGAAGCTGGACGTCGGTACTATCGAATACTTTGTGCTGGACGAGGCGGACCGCATGCTTGACATGGGGTTCCAGGACGAGCTGGAGGCGATCATGGAGTTCTGCCCGGACGAGCGACAGAACCTGCTGTTCGGTGCGACCATCCCGCGGAACCTGAAGGAGCTGTGCGACAAGTACGGTATCGACCCGGAGACGGTTCGCATCGAGAAGACAGAGCATACGCGGAACCTGCAGGAGAAGTATATCGACGTGAAACCGGACCGGAAACTGTCTGTCCTCGTCACGTTGCTGGAGCAGCGTGATAGGGATCTGTCACTTGTATTCTGCC
>CAZTXA010000069.1:0-3034 GCA_964617945.1 uncultured archaeon | reverse complement strand
GTGACACCGACGGCCAGCGCCAGCAGGCCGATGTCACGGATTAGCACGTCGAAGAACGCGGTGCCGAGCGTCGCCATGTTGACGACGATGCCCAGTAGAGAGAGGGAGACGATCCCGGCCGCGAGTACAGTGTACCGGTCGATGAGGATGGCCGCGCCGGTCACCACTTCGACGACACCGTTCACCCGCATGAACCCGTCCGCCGCCACCCCGACGAGGCTGAGCGCGTCCAGCGCCCACGGCGCGATATACGCCGACCAGACCGATGGGTTCGCCAGCTTGTGTACCCCGGCGACGAAAATCATGAGGCCGAGCCCGGTCCGAAGCACCGCGTATCCGTCGTACCTGCCGAGGAACTCCCGCGTCCGGTCTGCGTCCATACGGTAGAACGCTCGTGCAGCAACATAAACGTTTGTGCGCTACCGGACCGTCACCGTTTTCGCCAGGTTCCGCGGCTTGTCTATCGGACAGTCCCGTGACCGGCCGAGCTCGTACGCGAGCAGGAACCCGATCGTGGTCGCGACCACCGGGTAGGCGTCGCTCCCGTTCGGGATGTCGAACGCGCCGCCGTCCGGCGATATCTGGACGACCTCGCCGCCGCGCGCCTCGATCTCTGACACGTTCGACAGTATCTCATCGTCGTCGCCCTCGACCAGTGCGAACACGGGGGTGCCGTCCTCGATCAACGCGAGGGTGCCATGCTTCAGTTCACCGCCCATCATCCCTTCCGCGTGCACGTACGGTACCTCCTTCAACTTGAGCGCTATCTCACGTGCCACGGGATAGGTCTCGCCGCGGCCGATGATGTAGATATCGTCCTCGTCCGCGAACCGGTCCGCTAGCTCTTTCACAGTGTCGTGGTTCTCGGTGATAGTGGACCGCACCTTCTCCGCGGCCGCATCAATATCTGTGTCGTATCCCAGCTCGTCTGCAAGCCGCAGCAGCGCTAGAACTGTCGTCGTGAACGTCTTCGTTGCAGCCACGCACTTCTCCTTCCCTGCCTCGATGTGTAATGCGACATCGCTCTCCCGTTCGATCGTGGAGTGCGGTACGTTGACCACCGCGGCGATATCCGCACCTTTCTCCCGTGAATACTCGATCGCGTCCAGTGTGTCACGGGTCTCCCCGGACTGTGACACCGCGACGACGAGCGTGTCTTCGTCCACGCGCTCGTAGTTCTGGAACTCCGATGCGATCAGTGTCTGCGCCTCCACCCCCGCCTTCTGCAGGTAGTACACACCGAGCAGCGAGGCGTGGTACGACGTCCCTGCGGCGGTGAATATCACCTTTTCGTTGGCCGTGATCAGGTCGGTGAACTGCTGCAGCGCCTCCTCCTGTGTCGTCGCCAGCGAGTTGTCCAGCCGCCGCAGCGCCTCCGGCTGCTCCTCGATCTCCTTCAGCATGTAGTGCTCGTATCCCTGCTTCCCCTCCTCAAGCTGCGTCTCTCCCAGTTCCACCGGCTGCTTCTCGATCCGACCGGCACCATGCCGGTAGAACTGTGGTTCATCGTCGATGATGACGTATTCGTCGTCCTCGAGGAACACAGCGTCCCGTGTGTGCTCGGCGAACGCGTTCGCGTCCGAGCACAGGAACCATCCGTCGCCACCCATCCCGACGACCAGCGGAGAGCCGCGGCGGAACCCGTACAGCTCTCCTGTCTCCCGGTCGACCGCGACGACCGCCATCGCCCCCTCGGCCGCGTCGAGGAATGATTCGATCGCTTCAGACGGCGATGCCCCGTCGTCTATCCGGTCTGCAAGGAAGTGTGCGATCACCTCGGAATCCGTTTCCGACGAGAAATCGTGGTCTGCAAGCTCTGCCTTCAGTTCCTCGTAGTTCTCGACGATACCGTTGTGGACGATCGCGATATGGCCACACGTGTGCGGGTGTGCGTTCGCCTGTGTAACCCCGCCGTGCGTTGCCCACCGCGTATGGCCGACAGCGATGTCTCCGCTGCGGGGAACGTCGTGTTCGTCGCGGAGCGTCTCAACAGTGGTCGGCTGCTTGACAAGCTTGAACCCGTCCTCTCCGGCAGCGATCACGCCTGCCGAGTCGTACCCTCTGTATTCAAGCTGTTGAAGCCCTTCAGAGACGATATCTCCTGCCGGGCCGCTCCCTTTGTACCCTGTAATCCCGCACATACCCTTCCCACAGTCACAGCAACCTATTTTAAACCCTGCTAAAACCGGTCGAGCACCGTTACAACCCTTTTTTGGCCGGCCCCTGTAGTTTATATACGAGAACGCGTAAAACCTGTAGTGATAGTCATGGTTCAAACTGCGGTAGCTGCCGCGTTCCAGCCGATCCTGGAACAGTCACGCGCCTTCCTGCCGTCGCTATTCTTTGCGGCGGTCATACTTGTCGTCGGTTACATCATCGGCCGGGTCACCTATTCCGTGGTGAACCGCGTCCTTGAGCATACCGAGATCGACGAGTACTTCGAAGAGGAAGGCCACCTCGAGCTGCAATTAAGTGACCTGTTCGCCGACCTGGCGAAGTGGATTGTCTACTTCGCGTTCCTCTGGCAGGCCGGCCAGATGCTCGGCGTCGCAGCGATCAACCGTGTGCTCGAGGCACTCGTCACATACATCCCAGGAGTTATCGGGGCTATCGCCGTCTTCCTGGCGGGCTACGGCATCGCGATCTACACGAAGGACCAGATCGTCGGAGCAGAGACGCTGTATGCGGATCTGCTCGGCAAGACGATCTTCTTCTTCGTGCTGTACGTCGCGTTCGCCACCGCTCTCGAGATGGCGCGCATCCCGACACAGCTCCTGAACAACATCCTGCTCATCATGATCGCGTCCGGCGGTCTCGCGTTCGCCATCGCGGCAGGATGGGGGCTGAGGGATGTCTTCCAGGACGAGGCTGAGCGCTACATCGAGGACCGGCGTTAACCCTCTTTCTTCCTCCTTTTTTCTTTTTCTTCCCCGCACGACCAACTGTTTTTATAAACGTTCTATAAAATCATTTTTAGTGAAGATGGCGCGGCTCCTGAAAGAGGAAGACGGTGAAACCTACTACAAGCAGGTCA
>CAZTXA010000068.1:0-3044 GCA_964617945.1 uncultured archaeon | reverse complement strand
TCCAGTCAGCGTCCTCGTCCGGCCACCACTCCCCCTCCAGCTGCCCGCCGTCGTCGGGCAACGGGTACCGGCGCCAGAACCGGCCGTACGCGGTCGGCAGGTTCCAGTCGTCGTCCGCCCAGTCGTCCCATATCTTCGTCTCCTCCCGCAGGTTCCGGATGTGGTGTTCGCCGGAGAAATACCAGAACAGTTCGTGGATGAGTGAGTTCCACCGGAACCCGTCCATCTTCTTCGTCGTCAGCAGCGGGAATCCCTGCTGGAGGTCGATCTCGTAGCTCTGCATGAACGTGGAGACGGTGTCGACCCCGGTCCGGTTCGGCTTGTAGTTTCCCTCTGAGAGAACACGCCGCACCAGATCGAGGTACTGTTCCATACTGCCCTCTGGTCATAGAAGAAATAAATGGGTGTCGAAGCCTAGCGTCACTCCAGTTCTACAGGGTCGTAGTCCCAGCCCGGCAGGTCGAAGTGGAAGTCGGTGTCGCCGCGCCACTCCTGTTCCTCGATGTGGTACTCGCCGCCGGGGAAGTCGGAGGCCCGCTCCAGGAGATGGCCGTACATGACGTTGCTCGATGCAAGCATCTCGTCGACGGACAGCGGCTCGATGTCGTCGGCAGGGACGACACCGCCCATCCCTTCAAGGTGGAGTGGGTCCTCGCCGAGGAAGATGGGGTCGATGGTGGCGGACCGGAAGCTTACGGTCACGTCGGCGTCGTCCGCGGTCGTCGTCATCGTTCCCCACCGGTACCTGTTCTCCTCCAGTACGTCTTCGAACCGTTCCATCCGCTGCCGCGAAGGAGGATGGTCGTGCAGCGATGCCCAGATGTCATCGTCAGTCATCCGCCAGAACTCGTCCTCCGATACGACATCATCGTTCAGCAGTTCCCGGGCGGCGTGCGCGGTCACAACGTCCACGAGCTTGTTGACCGGGTCGAAATAGAGCTTCCTGTCCAGCCGGAAGAACTGCTTCACGAACCGCTCTCCCGGATTCACAGGCATCGCGAACACGCCGTCCTCCCCGTCTTCCAGCAGGACGAGGGAACGGCCGAACTCCCGGACGTCCTCCCAGTCCACACCGATCTCGGTGCCGTGCAGGAGGTAGTCGTCCTGGTCGCCGCGGTATTCCCGCCCGGCGACGAAGTGCATGTCCCGCAGCGCATAGTCTATCCTGTCCGCACACAGGTCGGGCCGGGAGCGTTCGAGGGAGCTGTACCGCTCCGGTTCCAGGACAGCGTCTGCCTCTATCCCGTCGGCGTCCCGGAGGACGTCCCAGTACTCCGACTCCCTGATGATTTCCTCCCGCTTCGCTTCGTGGTAGTCGTGGTCCTTGTCCAGGACGATCTCCGCCCAGTGGGAGAACGGGCCATGGGTATCGTGGACGAGGGCGGCGACCTGTGCATCTCTGCCCCGGTCGAATATCCGTTCCAGGAGCATCGTCCCGAAGGCGTGTTCGAACCGGGTCACGGTGTGGTCCGGGCGGTACCGGCTGTGTGGTCCGTGCTGGTTGATCTCCCGTGAACGCTCCGCCTCGTCGGAATACACCCATTCGATGATCGGTCCGTCCTCGGGATATTCGAACACGCGCCAGTCTGCGTACCCGCCGCGTTCCTCCGCCGGTGTAAGCATCCGTGCATAGAACCCGTCATCGATGGCGAGGGCTGTCCCGTCCCTGAACTCTTCTCGGAGCGACGGGTTCCTGCTGAGCGCCCGCAAGGAGACTTCTTTGTACTCTGGAGTCACAACTACTTATTGCTGCGAAAATTTGTAAAGAACAGGCCGTTCGCTCAGTACGTATTGTCAGCGTCCTCGTACACCGGGAACTCCTCCAGCAACGCTTCTACCTCGCCGCGCACCTGCTCAGTGTCACCGTCGTCGATGACCCGCCCGATCAGGTCCGCGATGTATTCCAGCTCGGACTCCTCCATGCCGCGGGTGGTGAGCGCCGGGGTGCCGATCCGGATGCCGGAGGTGACCTGCGGGCTGCGGTCGTCATGCGGGATCATGTTCTTGTTGACCACGATACCCGCTTCCTCCAGATTCGTCGATGCTTCCTTCCCGCTCATCCCCTTGCTGGTCATGTCGACCAGGACGAGGTGGTTGTCGGTGCCGCCCGACACCAGCCGGAACCCGTTGTCCTGCAACCCTTCTGCGAGTGCCTGCGCGTTGTCGACGATCTGCTGCTGGTAGTCCTCGAATCCTGGCTGCTGTGCCAGGCCGAAGCTGACGGCCTTCCCGGCGACCTGGTGCATCAGCGGGCCGCCCTGTGAGAATGGGAACACCGCCTTGTCGATGTCGTCCGCGAACTCGTCGCGGCACAGGATCATCCCGCCCCTGGCGCCGCGCAGCGTCTTGTGCGTGGTCGTGGTGACGATGTCCCAGTCCGGGAACGGGTTGTCGTGGATGCCTGCGGCGACGAGCCCGGCGACGTGCGCGATATCCGTCATCAGTGTCGCACCGGTCTCGTTCGCTGCCTCGCGGAACGCGTCGAACGGGATCTCCCTGGGATAGGCTGAGTATCCTGATACGATGAGGTCCGGGTCGTGCTCCTTCGCGCTTTCCACGATCTCGTCACGCTCGAACCGTTCCGTCTCCGGGTCGATAGCGTACGTGTCGAAGTCGAACAGTGTGCCGGAAAAGTTGACCGGGTGACCGTGGGTGAGGTGGCCGCCGTGAGATAGTACCGGGCCGAGCACCCTGTCACCCTGATCAAGAACCGCGAAGTAGGCGGCGAAGTTGGCCTGACTGCCTGCGTGCGGCTGCACGTTCGCATGGTCCGCACCGAATATATCTGTAGCGCGCTCGCGCGCGAGGTCCTCAACTTCGTCGTGGTGTTCGCACCCGGCGTAGTACCGGTTGCCCGGGTACCCTTCCGCGTACTTGTTCGTGAGAACGCTGCCTTGCGCCTCGAGCACCGCTTGGTTGACGAAGTTCTCCGACGCGATCATCTCCAGGCTGTCCGATTCCTGCCGGGAGAGCTCGTTTCTGAGGGCGTCGTGTGCATCCGGGTCGGCATCTGAGAGAGGGAGGTGGTCCATGACGCCTCCTCG
>CAZTXA010000067.1:0-3144 GCA_964617945.1 uncultured archaeon | reverse complement strand
CGCCTTCCGGGTAGTCCTCCCCGATCCAGATCTTCCCGTACACGTGCTGGTCCTCAAGGTCGGCGTACTCGCCGGCGACGTACTTCAACGTCTTGTCGAAGTCGTCCCGCTCCAGACCGCGGTAGGGGTATGCCTGCCGTATCGTGTCGAACGCCTCTTTCACGTTCCACTTCCGGTTGCACGCCATGCCGACGATGTGCTGCGCCATCACGTCCAGCGGCGCCTGCGGGATACGCACACGGTCCAGGTCCTCGTCCTTCGCCGCCCGCATCATCACCGTGCACTCCAGCGCATCGTCCCTATCCATGACGAGGACGCGTCCCTTCGCCTCCTCGCCCACCTCGTGTCCGGACCGGCCGATCCGCTGCAACGCGCGGGACACGCCTTTCGGTGACGACAGTTGGAGGACGAGGTCGATGGACCCGATGTCGATGCCGAGCTCCAGCGAGGTCGACGTCACCGCGACATCCAGTTCACCGTTCTTCAGTGCTTCCTCCACCTCCAGCCGGTTCTCCCGCGACATGGAGGAGTGGTGCGCCCCGATGTTGTCCTCGTACTCGTCCGGCCACCGGTTCTTCAGGTTCTTCACCACCCGCTCCGTCGCCGCCCGCGTATTCGTGAATATCAGCGTGGTGGTGTGGTCCTGCACCTGCTCGTGGATGGTGCGGTACATCTTCCCGTTGACCACGTCCGGCGCGGTGTGGATCAGGTCGTCGACAGGTGACAGCACCTGCAGGTCTGTATCCTTGGAGCCGGCGGTGTCGACGATGGTGCAGCCACGCGTCTCCCCCTCTTCGTCGTACCCGACCAGGAACTCCGCGATCTCGTCGATCGGGGCCTGCGTCGCGGAGAGGCCGATCCGGGTGGGGTCGGTGTCCGCGAACCGCTGCAGCCGTTCCAGCGAGAGGGAGAGGTGGGTGCCCCGCTTCCCGTCGCTCAACGCGTGGATCTCGTCGGTGATGATGTACTCCACGTTCTTCAGCTTCTCCCGGAACTTCGGCGCGTTCAACACGATACCGAGCGTCTCCGGCGTTGTGATGAGGATGTGCGGCGGCGTCTCGAGCATCTTGCTTTTTTCCGAGTCCGGCGTGTCGCCCGAACGGACCGCGCTCCGCACCTCCGGCACCTCGTATCCCTGCTCCTCTGCCTCCTCCCTGATCTCCTCCAGCGGCACCTCCAGGTTGCGCTGGATGTCGTTCCCCAGTGCACGGAGCGGGGAGACGTACACGCAGTACACCTGGTCATCCAGCTCGCCGTTATCTCCCTTCAGAAACAGCTCGTTCAGGATGGACAGGAACGCGCTCAACGTCTTCCCCGACCCGGTCGGCGCAGAGATCAGCGAGTTCTCGTGCTCATGGATGAGCTGGAACGAGTGCCGCTGCGGCGCGGTAAGGTCGTCGAACCGGTCGTTGAACCAGTCCGTCACGTACGGCTCGAACTCGTCCGGCAGCGAGTCGTCCGCGTGCTCCTCGTCCACGAAAGAGATATCAGGCATGCGTCACCCGCCGCGGCCGAGCTTTAAAAGGTGGCTGTCAGGGCTGTTGCTGCCCTGCCTCGAGGGATTCCTCGCCGCTGCTGTCGGTCAGGTGATTGAGGCGTCGCCCCACCATCGCGTACACCGCGGCGATGAAGCCGATCGGTAACCGGAACATGTAGACGAGCGATGCGACCGTGAGGAACAGGACGGCGAGCACCGGTGGCTGCGGCGCGGTGACCTGTTCAACGACCGGCTGGATACGGCCGGCCAGCACCGCTTCATCAACGTCCGCCTGCTGCTGCAACTGGTCTTGCACCTGTTCCTCGGCCCCCGCTGCCACCTGTTGCGGTACCTCCTGCCCGGCCTGGTCGAACGCGGTCCGCAGCACCTGTCGTTGCGCCGACGAGAACCCGCCGGACTCGTTCACCGCGGTGAACACGGTGCGCTCCGTGGCCGCGATACTGGACCGTGACGCGTTCATGGCCGCCATGGTGGCGAGCCCGGTCAACACGTCACCGGTACGGGCCTCGGTGGACTGGTCGATGAACCCTGACGCGGTTTCAACAGCGACACTGGTAACGTTGTCCTGCACCGCGTCCTGGACCGCGGCCGACCCGGCGTATCCCTGGACGGCGACCACCCCTGCGACGAGCGCCATCACGGTGAGGAGCGCGGCAGACGCTTTGAACCGGGTCCAGAACAGGTTGTCACCGTTGAAGATGCTCCTCGCCTTGTACGACACCAGTGCCAGGCCGAGCACCAGTCCGACGGAGAACGCGGCGAACCGTGTCCCGAACAGTGCGAGCGGGAGGGTCGCAGCCGCGCCGAGCGATTCGGGTCGGAACCGTTCACCCGATATCGATGCAACGTAGGCGGCAGGCAGTGGCAGAACGAGCAGGAGGAGGACGAGGTGGCCGAGCGGGATCGGCGGCTGCAACGCCACCAGTGCATCGATCCGTGGCGTGATCACGAACACGGGGATCGACGCGATGATGGAGAGTGCTGCGACGATCGCCAGGTCAACCGGTTCTGCGGCGCCGCGCAGCCGCTGCAGGTTCATAGCTGTCGATTGTGGCCGCCGGTATTAAAACCTGTCTCAGACGACTGCCGTAGCAGTCGACAGTACTGAGGGGCTTCGCCCCTCGTTGCCCTGGCAGAGAACTATATGAAGCCGAGATCTGCCCGTGCCTGGTCACTCATCTTCTCCTGGCTCCACGGCGGTTCGAACGTGAGCTCCACCTCCACATCGTCCTCCTCCACACCGTCGAGCTCCGACACGTGCTTGGTGACCTCGCTACGGAACATGTCGTGCAGCGGGCAGCCCGGCGTCGTCAACGTCATCAGGACATGGACGCCGCCGTCCTCTGCCTCCGGCGTGATTTCATATACCAGACCGAGGTCGACGATGTTGATCCCGAGCTCGGGGTCGATGACCTCCTTCAGCTGTTCCCGGATCTCGTCCTCTGTCGGCATACCTGCGGATCATCAAAGAAAGTTTAAGGATGTTCGCCGTCAGCTGCCGACGAACCGTGCATACACGTCCTTCGCCGCCTCCCTGCTGTCCGCCTCGACGATCATCCGGCCGTCCCGGAACAGCGTGAACTCCTCGTCGCCGTCGAACCGCAGAAGGTAGTCGTTCTGTATTACCTTGCCGGCCTCTTCTAGCT
>CAZTXA010000066.1:0-3173 GCA_964617945.1 uncultured archaeon | reverse complement strand
CTGTACGACCTGGCCGGGGACGGCCACTTCGACGTGATCGGCGGGTTCGTGAAGGACGGGAAGGAGTCCAAGGTCGCAGTTGCAGAGAAAGGCGAGGAACTGCTCGCGGTGAAGCTGTACGTGGTCGAGGCCTCGAACTACCGGGACATGGAGCAGTACCTGGTCGGCGACCCCCGGTTCGAGGACGCCGCGACGGACCGCCGCAGCATCATCTTCAACTGGGCGCAGAAGGAGTTCCGCAACCTGCAGGCCGCGCGCGACCTCGGCATCCCTGCACCGGAACCTGTCGCCGTAGAGAAGAACGTGCTCGTCATGGAGTTCATCGGGCAGGAATACAGTCCTGCCCCGAAGCTGCAGGAGGTGGATCTCGAAAACCCGGCGGTGGCGATCGACCGGCTTGAAGACTACATGGCGACACTGTGGCAGGACGGCGGCATGGTACACGGCGACCTGTCCGCGTTCAACGTGTTACTGTGGAAGGAGCAGCTCCGGCCGATCGACTTCTCACAGGCGGTCCTGAAAGCGCACCCCCGCGCCGAGGAGCTGCTGCGGCGGGACGTGAAGAATATTCTCGACCACTTCCAGCGCCGGTACGATATCGCCCGTGAACCGGACGAAATGGTGGACCGGATAACCGGTTGAGACGGCCTCTAAACCCTGTAAAACAGGTGTAGAGGCCGGAAGAAGGTATTTAAAGGTTCGGACGAAGGCGTTCGTACAGTGAGGCACCTGAGAATCCCTGAAGAGCGGGTCTCCGTTCTTATCGGGGAGGATGGTGAGACACTCCAGGAGGTGGAGGACCTCACGAACGCGGACATCGCTGTCGACGGTGTCGAGGTAACGATCGACGCGGACCCGCTCGAGGAGCTCCGCGCGTTCAACATCGTCAAGGCGGTCGGCCGCGGCTTCGCACCGGACCGTGCACTCCGATTGCTGGAGGATAACACGGACCTGTGCGTGATGGACGTGTCGGAGTTCGCCCCGACCGATAACGCCAAGGAGCGACTGAAAGGCAGGGTGATCGGGCGCGACGGGGAGACCCGGGCGAAGATACAGAACGACACGAACACAGAGATCGCGGTGTACGGGAAGACCGTGTCCATCCTCGGGAACGTACAGAACGTCCAGGTGGCACGGGAAGCGGTCCGGATGCTGCTGGACGGGCGCTCCCACTCGACCGCGTACAACTATATCGAGAAGAACCTGGGGAAGATCAAGCAATAACGTGGTACAATGGCTGACAGCGACGACATGACGATCGAGGAAGAGCACAAGGAGATTTCTGTCGCGGAGTTCTTCGAGAAGAACCGGCACCTGCTCGGGTTCAACAACCCGCAGAAAGCCATCATCACGTGTGTGAAGGAGGCGGTCGACAACTCGCTGGACGCGTGTGAAAAGGACGATATCCTGCCGGAGATCCATGTCTCCATCGAGGAAGAGGGCGACAAGAACCTGCGGTTCCAGGTGAAGGACAACGCGATCGGGCTGTCGAAGGACGCGATCCCGAACGTGTTCGGCAAACTGCTGTATTCTGACAAGTTCCACAAGCTGCAGCAGTCACGGGGACAGCAGGGTATCGGGATCTCCGCGGCAGGGATGTACGCACAGCTGACCACCGGCAACCCGGTGAAGATCTATTCGCGGCAGAAGGGGAAGGAGGATACGCACATGTTCAAGGTCCGTATCGATACGGAGACGAACGAGCCGGAGGTGCTGGAGGACCGGATCGTGGACGACTACGAGTTCGATCATGGAACGTCTCTCGAGATGGCGATCGAGGGCAAGTATACGGGCGGGCACCACTCGGTGAAGAACTACCTGCAGCATACCGCCATCATGAACCCGTACGCGCGCATCGTCTTGAACGAGCCGGACGGGAACACGATCGAGTACCCGCGGGTGACGGACCAGATGCCGGAGACCCCGGACGAGATCCAGCCCCACCCGCACGGCGTGGAGCTCGGCGTCCTGATGCGGATGATCAACAACTCCTCCGCACGGACGGTCAAGTCGTTCCTGCAGAACGAGTTCACCCGTGTCGGGAGGACCTCCGCGGAAGACATTATCGATAAGACGGATATCGACGGTGGGAAGCGGCCGAACACGCTGGAGAAGGACGAGATCGAGGACCTGCTGCAGGCGATGCAGGACACCGACCTGCAGAACCCGCCGACCAACTGTATCTCCCCGCTCGGCGAGGACCTGATCGTCGAGGGGCTGAAGAAGGAGCTCAATCCGGAGTTCGTGACCGCGGTCACGCGGAAGCCGGCGGTGTATAGAGGCAACCCGTTCCAGATCGAAGTCGGCGTGGCCTGGGGCGGCGACATCGAGGGCGGCGGGTCGTACAACGCGCTGCGGTACGCGAACAAGGTCCCGCTATTGTATAAGAAGAACGCGTGTGCGACCACGGAGGCGATCCGGGACGTTGACTGGGGCCGGTACGGCCTCGACGAGTCCGGGGAGCGCCCTGCCGGCCCGGTGTACATCCTCGTCCACATCGCCTCGGTCTGGGTACCGTTCACCTCCGAGGGGAAGGAGGCGGTCGCGACCTACCCGGAGATCAAGAAGGAGATGAAGCTGGCGCTGCAGGAGGCAGGCCGGGACCTGAAGCGGCATATCAGCCAGAAGCGGAAGCGGGAGATGCAGCAGAAGAAGGCGGAGAAACTGTCCGCGTATTCGAAGGAGATGGTCCCCGCGCTGGCGCGGCTGGCCGAGGTGGACGAGGACGATATCACAGCGAACCTCGCGGAACTATTGCAGGAGAACTACCAGGTCGACGAGGTAGAGGTGGACGCATAAGATGGAACTAGATGAAGACCAGGAGACGATCGAAAAACTGGAGCAGCTCGGGCGCGACGTCATCGAGCAGATCGAGAAGGGGGAGAACCCGAGCATCGAGAAGCCGGTGCGCAGCCGCAGCAACGTTGAATACGACGAGGACAAGGGCGTGCTGACGCTGGGCGACTCCACCTCCGAACGCTATTTCATGAACATCGGGCATGCGCGGAAGTTTATGCAGCAGATGCTGATCGCGTCCAAGACGAAGGAACTGATCCAGGAGGGACGCACCGCATCCATCCGTGAACTGTACTACCAGCTGAAGCACACCATCCCCGGGCTGGACGAGAACACGCTGGAGGACCAGGACGAGTCCGACCCGGTCATCGTCGACC
>CAZTXA010000065.1:0-3224 GCA_964617945.1 uncultured archaeon | reverse complement strand
ATATCTACTGCGGGAAGGGCGACCGCGGCGCGTGGTACAGCGACAACATGGCGGAACTGTCGGACCGCATCAGCAATGTGAACGATCGGTCCGGATTCCGCGAGGTGAAGGCGTGGGTGGAGGACACAGCACCGGCGGAGGACGAGGACGGGTACGACCATGTCCCCGGACTCCTCGAACAGCTGTCGCGGGAACCGATGGAGCGGCCGCGCATCCGTGTCGCCGACAAGGACCTCGACGAGCTGGAGTATGAGGACATCGAACTGGAGGACTACCGGTCGCACGACGGGATCAGGTTCGAGGTGGCAGAATAGTGGAGCTGGTCGCAATCGCAGCGGTCGCGGAGAATAGGGTCATCGGAAAAGACGGCGGCATCCCGTGGGAATACCCTGAAGACCTGGAACATTTCAAGGAGACCACAAAAGGGTCTCCGGTCATCATGGGCCGTGGCACATGGGCGTCGTTCGAGCACGGCCCGCTGCCGGACCGGACAAACATCGTCATCTCGCATGAAGAGCTTGAGCACGGCGGCATCGTCAACGTCCACGGACTGGATGAAGCCGTAGAAGCCGTGGCGGATACCGGTAGCGACACTGCCTATGTGATCGGCGGCGAATCCATCTACCGGCAGTTCCTCGAACAGGACATGCTCGACAGGATGATACTCACCGAAATCCCGGAGCGGCCGGACGGCGATACGTACTTCCCGGAGTGGGACGAGGAAGAGTGGGAGGAAGTGGCGCGGGACGACATCGGAGAGATCGAGGTCGTCACGTACCGTCGCCGATAAATCCGGGCCCGTGCCCGAGCTCGTTCTTCACGTCGCCGACAAAGTAGAGAGATCCAGTGACGAGCACAGTATCGTCCGGTTCGGCGATGTCACGGGCGGCGGCCAGCGCGGCAGGGATGGATCGTACCACTTCGCAGTCGACCGCATCGATGCAGGCGGCCAGGTCCGCCGGGTCGGCGGCACGGTCGATCTCCGCCTCCGAGAGTATAACAGTATCAGCCATCTGCTCGATTGTTGACAGCAACTCCCCGTACTCCTGGACCGCCATAGTGCTTACGACCGCGACCGTCCGCTCCCGGTCCAGCGCGTCCAGCGTCCGCGGCAATCGGTCGACCGCGGCAGGGTTGTGGGCGCCGTCAAGCAGGGTGAGCGGTTCCCGGGCGACAGGTTCCATCCGCCCCGGTATCGTGATACCGGTGAGCGCGTCACGGACCGCCGTATCCGGGACATCCAGCGGCAGTGCGTCGATGGCGCTAAGCACCGTATCGATGTTATCCGCCTGATACCGGCCGACCAGTCCCGTCTCGATGCGGGTATCGTCAACCTCCAGTGCCAGCTCCATCCCGCCGGTCTCTACATCGACATAATCGTCGACGGTGTGGAGCGGCGCATCCGCTTCCTCCGCCACCCCCCGCACCACTGCTCCAGGCCCTCCGGTGGCGCCGGACACCACCGGCGCGTCTCCGATGATGCCAGCTATCTCGTACGCGATCTGCTCCGGCGTCTCCCCGAGGACTGTCGTATGCTCCCGGGCCACATTCGTCACGACCGAGAGGACCGGTTCGACGATGTTGGTCGCGTCCAGCCTCCCACCCATCCCCGTCTCCACCACGGCAACGTCCACATCCTCCTCGGCGAAGTGGTCAAGCGCCATCGCAGTCATGCACTCGAAGAACGATGCATCAACATCTGCGTCTGCAACCCGCTGGTACCGGTCGACGACCTGTTCCTGTGTGATACAGGTGCTGTCGACCTGGATCCGTTCCCGGAAGTCCACGAGGTGCGGCGAGGTGAACAGGCCGGTGCGGTACCCCGACTCCTCCAGCACGCGGGCGAGCATCGTCGCGGTCGACCCCTTCCCGTTCGTCCCCGCGACGTGGACCGCAGGGACGTCATGTTCAGGATGCCCGAGTTCCGCCATCAGCTCCTGGACCGGGTCGAGTGACAGCGTCCCGCGGAACCGCTGCAGGTCGTAGATATCATCGACCACCGACCGGTAGGTCTGCTCCATGCCGCTCCATAGCCGCCGAACCCATTTAAGCCTCTCGCCCGACAGCCCTGGTATGCCCGAGGTCTGTGCGGCGGACGAGTTCGACGACGGCGACGTTGCCGGGTTCGAGGTCGACGGCGAAGAGATACTGGTGGCGAAGGTTGACGGCGAGTTCTACGCGATCGGTGACGTGTGCACCCACCAGCGGTGCCTGCTGTCGGACGGCTGGCTGGAAGATGACGAGATTGTGTGTCCGTGTCACGCCGCCAAGTTCGACCTGGACACCGGTGAGCCGACGCGACCACCGGCCACCGAACCCGAGCCCACGTACACGGTGACGGTCGAGGACGGCGCGGTAGTCGTGGATCTAGAAGACGGCTGAACCGGCCGCAGCGCCCGCCCTTGTAGGTTTATAAAACTTGTGTTTAAACCAGTGTCTACCTTGCAAGAAACTGTTCTACAGGCGCTCTGCCGGCCAACAAGGGAGCGAGGGACGCGGTAGCATGGACGTCACAGAGCACGAACTCGTGCCCAGCCACACGGTCATGGAAGAGGACGAAGTCGAGCAGTTGCTGGACGAGTACGAGATCACGAAGGGCGACCTGCCGCAGATCCCGCAGAACGATGCCGCCCTCAAATCGCTGGAGGCGGAGGTCGGTGACGTGATCATGATCGAACGTGACTCGCCGACCGCCGGCGAGACAACGTACTACAGGGTCGTCGTGGAGGAATAGATCGATATGAAGAACGCATTCATGGACCAGGCTGTCGAAGGGAACCGGCTTGTTGACCACCAGATCAAGTCCTACAACGACTTCGTTGAAAACCGACTGCAGAAGATTCTGAACGAGGTCGGCGAGGTCGAACCCGAGCTGCCAGGCGGCGAGGAACTCGTCATCAAGCTCGGTGACGTCGAGGTGGAGGAGCCGATGATGAAAGAGGCGGACGGCTCCATGACGCATCTCACTCCGGCGGAGACGCGGCGCCGTGACCTGACCTATTCTTCCCGGATCCGTGTCACGATGACACCGATCTTCGAGGGCCGGCGGCAGGAACCCGAGGTTGTGACCATCGGAAAGATCCCGGTTATGGTCGGGTCCTCGCTGTGTCCTACGTCAGACATGGACCGCGAGGAACTGATCGAGAACGACGAGGACCCGGAGGATACCGGCGGGTATTTCATCATCAACGGTACGGAGAAGGTGCTGGTGTCGATGGAGGAGA
>CAZTXA010000064.1:0-3225 GCA_964617945.1 uncultured archaeon | reverse complement strand
CAGAACTCATACAGTGATGCGGCGCTGCAACCTTTTTGA
This sequence comes from uncultured archaeon, assembly GCA_964617945.1. Taxonomy (GTDB): domain Archaea; phylum Nanohalarchaeota; class Nanosalinia; order Nanosalinales; family Nanohalalkaliarchaeaceae; genus JALIDP01. The sequence continues at coordinate 3,186 of CAZTXA010000064.1, read as the reverse complement.
ATATAACAGAGTTATGTCTCCCGCCGTCCAGGCGCGGAGATTTTTTATACCGAGAGACAGGAGGTAAGGCTATGGATCGGCGCGGCCAGACGTTTTCACTGAAATACGTGGTTCTCGGACTCATCCTCATCGCCGTCGCGCTGACCGTCATAGTCGGGAGTTCCACACTCATCCCGAACACGTTCGGTATCATAGGGGAAGAGACCGAGGCGACGGAAGAAGACTTCGACGAGGCCCGGGGAGAACCGGCTTCTCAGGAAGACGACGTGGTTGCACCCGACAGCACGGCCGACACCAGCGACACCACCGTCGAAACCGGGGAAGAAGAGACAAGCGAGACAGCGGATACCACCGGAGAATCCTCCCAGACCGTTCGGGATCCGGTGCAGGCCTCCTTCCAGGGAGATGACGGGGTGACGGTCCGGCTCAACCCGTCTGACACGTCCGGCACCCGTGAGGTGGATGTGGCGCTCAGGGTGAACAACGACGGGCAGAACCGGGTCGTCGACAGGAAGACAGTGACATGCCGTGGATCATGCAGCACCAGCTTCGGGTTCACCCCAGAAAACGGCGACGAGGTGACCGTTGAAGCGCAGACCACCGGTTCAGGCGGGTCGACGTTGCTGGGGCAGGACACCGACCGGTTCGGGACAACGGAACAGAACCCGCTGTGCTCAGTGACGCTGTGGAGCGACCCACACCAGAGAGGTGGGAAGCTGGAGACGTCCGGCGGAAGCACGCTTCACATAGGCGATTCCGCTGGGTCCGTCGAAATCGACGGAGGAGCCTCATGCGAGGCAACGTTGTTCCAGCACGCCGACTACGACGGCAACAGTGTAACGGTAGAGAGCGATGTGGAGCGCCTCGGGAATCTCGGCAGGAACGCACCGTGGTTCTGGTGCCGCGGGAACTGGGGGAACTGTGCCAGCTCCATCAGATTATCCGGCGGAAATTCCTGCCGTGCCACGCTCTACACTGACAGTGGGTTTTCTGGCGATAGTCTCACAGTGACGGGCGACTCCACCAACCTCCATATCGGGGACGACGTGTCATCAACCGGGGATGTCTCCTGTGACATCGTGTTCTACGAGGAGGAAGGATTCGACGGCCCGTACATGCGGACGGATTATTACATCGATGATTTCACCGGCGATGCAGTCTCAAACTCGGTACCCAGCTTCGAGGACAATGAAATAAGCTCCCTGGTGACATTGAACGGACGGATTGAAGTCACGACAGGATCCACCACGTATCTGTCGCACACAGGATCCGACAGTGACGATGAGGACTGGATCGGACCGCTGGACGACAGCACGTCGATCACGATCCAGACGGGGGATTCCGTCCAGTACAGGATTCCAGGACGGTATGAAGAGTCCTCCATCCGTCTCACATCGCCGGTCGAACAGGCCGGGAGCACCGGGACAGTAACGGTTCAAGACGCGGGCGAGATAGATGTGTCGTACGAGTGGAGCGACCCTGATTCGGAAGAGGTCGAACGGGAAAGCAGCATCGGCGGGGACGACCGGACTGGGGCGTACACGGCGACCCACCAGATAAATAGCCTTCCTACGGCCTCCAAGCCGGACGGGACGTTCCGCGTCCTCACCCCCTCCATCGGGTTCGGACCTGGGAGCACTCTGAATGAGAAGGCAGAGGCCATCGAGCAGGTTCTCGAGGAGGAGAGCGTGTTCAACACGTGCCAGTCACCCGAGGAATCGGTGCAGGTCGTCCCGCTTGCAGAGGAGTGCAGCAACAAGGAGACCGTTCAGGATGTCTGCCAGTACTCTCTCGCCGAAGCGGCGACAAACCCGCTCAGCAATCAGGGCGCGTGCGCCCGCGACTGTGCCGACGCCATCATCCAGTGCGCCGCATCGTATGCAGAGGAGCACAATCTGGAGTGGGACAAGGCACACGGAATCCTGCAGACCGACGCGGCCTCAGCTGGCATGGTGGACGGCTGCGCTCCGAAAGCAGACTTCCTGAACGACAACGAGGGCAACCGGCGCGGCGGCTCCGTCACACTCAAACCCGGGTCGAACAACGGTACCACTGGGTCGCACGAAATCGGCCACGATTTCGGGCTGTGCCACGGTAAGAGCGAGTCGTACTGGGGCGACCAGCTCTCCGTCCGACCATGTAAACCCGCCGAGGACCCGTCCTGCAATCCGGTCTGCGATCCCGAGGAGGACGAGGACTGCACGCAGGAGGTTGCAGACGCGTTCGGTACGTGCACCGACTGTCAGTCGTCGTACTGTCCGAATGATGACCCGGCCGACAGGGAAGACATCATGAACTATCAGGACGGACGAGTATTCATGTCGCAGGAAAACCAGCATCTGGAAACCCACCCACAGCTGGAGTCTATCATAGAACAGTGCAGAGAATAACAACACCGAGGCGCGGAGCGAAGCTGTCCGCAGTCGTACTCCTTGTCCTGGTATGTGCAGCGCTCGGTAGTGCAGACACCGGCGCCATGCTGACCATCAAGACGTACCAGAACGGGACGACAGCGGTGACCGATATCACGCGGCAGGCGACGGCGGACGCGCCGCGCAGCGTCGCCAACCCCGACCTGTCCGTGCTCGCGGTCAACACCTCCGGCACGTACCGGTACGACACCAACATCTCGTTCAGGCAGTGGCGGCCCAGCACCGAGCAGTACATCGTCCAGGACAGCGTCACACTGCACGTATCGGTGCCGTTGGGAGGCGGCGCGACCGATATCACCGTGCTCCGTGACGGTGACCCCGCCGCCACGGTGACGGACGGTATGCTCGCCGCAGCAATCTGCACCGCTGACGGGGTCTGTACATCGTACTGTGACGGCCGTGAACGGGACAGAGACTGTACCTGCGGGGACGGGGTCTGCCAGGCAGGGGAGAATGTGACGACCTGTCTGCAGGACTGCGCGGAAGCGACGGACCAGACCACGACCCTGCCGAACGAGACCCGAGAGGACGGCCCGGTCGAGCAGGATCAAGACGGCCTCCCCCTCACCCCCCTCGCCGGACTGTTACTGGTAGGGGTGGTGGCAGCGCTGCTCGGCTACTGGTATGTGCAGCGGCGGCAGGAGGAAGAGGACGCAGTCTACAGCGATATGCCGGAGCGCTACTAGACACAGATAAGAGGAGGGAAAAGGAGTGCTGGCAGCGTCCCCAGGATCCCGGCTCTCGCCAGTACGAC
>CAZTXA010000063.1:0-3239 GCA_964617945.1 uncultured archaeon | reverse complement strand
GTGGAGGCGATCGGTGAAGAGTACGAGGGCGAGATCTACCTGAATATCTACGACACCGACGTGAACACGCCGGAGGAAGCGGTCGATTACATCGGCCGGCAGTCCGGGATCAACCAGGACCGGGAAGAGCGGGTCAACGAGATCCTGGACGAGTACCTCCTGCCACATATCGGCCAGGAACCAGAGTACCGGCAGCAGAAGGCGGAGTACCTCGGACGACTGGTAAAGAACACCATCGCACTGGGAGAGGGAGACATCATGGAGGACGACATGGACCATTACGCGAACAAGCGGCTGCTGCTGGCAGGCGACCTGCTGGAGATGCAGTTCCGCTCGGTGTTCCTCGGCAAATGGGGGTTCGTCGCCCGGATGAAGTACAACTTCCAGAAGAGCGCGAAGCGGGGACGCATCCCGTCGCTCCAGTCCACGGTCGTGGCGGACACGCTGTCCAAGCAGATCATGTCCGCGATGGCGACCGGGAACTGGGTGGGCGGCCGCAGCGGTGTGTCGCAGCGGCTCGACCGCGGGAACCGTGTGAAGACACTGTCCCACCTCCGCAACGTTATCTCCCCGCTGTCGTCCGAACGGCAGCACTTCGAGGCACGTGAACTGCATCCGACGCACTGGGGACGGCTCGGACCGATCAAGACCCCGGAAGGTATGAATATCGGACTGCGGAAACACCTCGCGCTGTCGGCAGACGTGTCCAGCGGACTGGAGGAAGAGGAACGCGAGGAGCTGGCGGAGGAACTTGAAGCGATGGGTGTGGAGCGCTGATACAATGACAGATGTATACCTTGACGGCGACCTGATCGGGCAGCACGACGACCCGGAGGAGCTCCGGAGCGAGCTGCGGGAGCGACGGCGGGACGGCGACCTCCACGGCGAGGTCAACCTGAACTACGCCGAAGATAAAGACGAGATCTGGGTGAACACTGACGGGGGACGGACGCGGCGGCCGCTGGTCGTTGTCGAGGACGGCGAGCCACTGTTGACAGAGCGCCACGCCGAGCAGTTACAGGACGGCGACCTCACGATAGAGGACCTCGCCGACGACGGCGTCATCGAGTATATCGATGCAGAGGAGGAAGAGGAAGCATACGTCGCACTGGACCGTGCGGATGTGACCGAGGAACACACGCACATGGAACTGGACTCCGCGTTGACCCACGGGCTGTCCGCGTCGCTGGTGCCGTACCCGCAGCACAACCGTGGTGACCGTGTGAACTACGGTGCGAAGATGAACGGGCAGGGCCTCGGTATCCCGGAGAAGAACTTCCATACCCGGTACGACACGAACGCGAACGTATTGACGTACCCGCAGCGGCCGGTCGTAACGACCGCGACAGAGAAGGACGCGATCGGGGAGCACCCGATCGGGCAGAACATGGTTATCGCGATCTCCTCGTTCGACGGGTACAACATCGAGGACGCTGTCATCATGAACAAGGCGTCCATCGAGCGCGGGATCGCCCGCAGCCACTACTTCCGCACCTATTCTACTGAGTCGCGGACGTACTGGGGCGGACAGCGTGACAAGATCACAATCCCGGACAAGGACGTGCGCGGCTACAAGAGCGAGGAGGCGTACAACCACCTGGCCGAAGACGGCGTCGTGAATCCCGAAACGGAGGTGGACGAGGGCGACGTGGTCGTCGGCAAGGTGTCGCCACCGAAGTTCCTCGGCTCCGACGAAGAGGTCAAGATGGGGCTGGCGTCGAAGCGGGAAACGTCGAAGACGGTGCGGCACGGCGAGGGCGGTACCGTCGACAAGGTACTCATCTCGGAGACCGGCGAGGGCGACAAGCTTATCAAGACGAAGCTGCGCGAGCAGCGCATCCCGGAGCTGGGTGACAAGTTCGCCACCCGGCACGGGCAGAAAGGAGTTATCGGGTTGATCGTCCCGGAGGAGGACATGCCGTTCACCGAGGACGGTGTCACCCCGGACATCATCCTGTCAACACATGCTATCCCGTCCCGTATGACCGTGTCACAGCTTATGGAGATCATCGGAGGGAAGGCGGCCGCGGAACGCGGGGAACTGGTTGACGCGACCGCGTTCCACTCCGAGAAGGAAGCCGATCTGCGGGAAGTACTTGAAGAGGCCGGGTTCGAGGGTGACGGTCGGGAGCAGATGTACCACGGCGTCACCGGTGAGAAGATGGAGGCAGAGACCTTCATCGGCCCCGGCTTCTACCTCAAGCTGGAGCACATGGTCGGGGACAAGATCCACGCCCGCTCCCGCGGCCCGGTGACGCTGCTCACGAACCAGCCGACCGCAGGCCGTGCACGTGAAGGCGGGCTCAGGCTGGGAGAGATGGAGAAGGATGTGCTGGTGGGGCACGGCGCCTCGCTGCTGTTGAAGGAGCGGTTCGGCTCCGACTCGACACGGGCACATGTCTGCGACGACTGCGGCGAGATCGGTGTCTACGACCGGAACGAGGAGACGGTGTACTGCCCGGCGTGCAGCTCCTCGGGGGACATCTCCGAGATCGAGGTGCCACAGGCGTTCCTGCTGTTGCTGAACGAGCTGAAATCGATCATGATCGACCCGCAGCTCAACCTGGGTGAGGGACAATGACACGGACAATCGACGAAATGAAGTTCGGCCTGATGCAGCCAGAAAAAATCCGGGAACTCTCCGTCAAGCGGATAACCAAGGCGGACGTCTACGACTCCGACGGGTACCCGGTCGAGGACGGGGTCATGGATCCGGAGCTCGGTGTCATCGATCCAGGGATGCGGTGCCGGACGTGCGGCGGCCGGATGAAGGAATGCCACGGCCACTTCGGCCACATCGACCTGGCGAAACCGGTCGTGAACGTATTGCATACGAAGAAGATCCGGAACCTGATCCGGTTCACCTGCCGCGAATGCCAGCACTCGCTGGTGAAGAACGAGGACAAGGCGCTGCGGAAGAGCAACCGGAAGACAACGTGTCCAGAGTGCGGTGCAGAGCAGCAGAGCGTTGACCTGGAGAAGCCGTACTCGTTCTATGAAGACGATGAACAGCTGACGCCGGAGGAGATCAAGGAGCGGCTGGAGCAGATCCCGGACGAGACCGCTGCAAAGCTGGGTGTGGAGGGCGGCCGGCCGGAGTGGCTGGTGATCGACGACGTCCTTGTCCCACCGGTATCCATCCGACCCAGCATCACACTGGAGACGGGCGAGCGCAGTGAAGATGACCTGACCCACAAGCTGGTGGACATCATCAGGATCAACCAGCGGATCAGGAACAA
>CAZTXA010000062.1:2079-3343 GCA_964617945.1 uncultured archaeon | reverse complement strand
CGGCGATCATGTCCGGCTCCACGCCCCAGTTCTCGCATGCGAACCATTCCCCGGTGCGGAGCGACGCCTGCACCTCGTCCACCACTAATGGTACGTCGAGCTCCTCGGTAACGCGACGCACCCCGGGCAGGAAGTCGTCATCCGGCACGATGTACCCGCCCTCCCCCTGAACAGGTTCCACGACGACAGCGTTAACATTCGATGGCCCTTCCCGCCGTATTGTTTCCTCCAGCTGTGATATACAGTCGTCGCAGTCGTACCGCCTGTCCGCGTACGGGACCGGCAGGGCGCGGAACAGCGAGTTGAATCCTTCCGTCTGCTCCGCCTTGGAAAAGTTACAGGAGAGCGCCAGTGACGTTCTCCCGTGGAACGCGTTGTAGAACCCGACGTACGTGTTCCCGCCCTGGTACAATTGAGCAGCTTTCAGGCAGCCGCGTTCCACCGCCTCGCTGCCGGAGTTGCAGTAGTACGCCTTGACATCCCCGTACGACTGGTCCCCGGGGAAGATTTCGGTAAATTTTTCGCCCAGGTCCCGCTGGTATTCGTGGTAGAAGTCGTTGCCCGCGATCATCAACGGTTCTCCGTCGGTCCGGTGCAGCTCCTCCATCGCGGACAGGATCTCCTCGTTCCGGTGGCCGAGCGGGTTGGTGCCGACCTGCGATGTCGCATCGACGACCCATTTCTCCGCGCTGCCGTCGTCAACCTTCACCTCCGCCCCGTCCGCCCCCCGCACAATCAGGTCGTCACGGGTGGTGGGGAGGAGGACGCGGTCGAAGTCGTCGAACGCCATAAGTATGATTCGCTGCTCGCCGGTTTAAACCTATCCGAGCAGTTCCAGGAGAATCCCTTTCTGCACGTGCAACCGGTTCTCCGCCTGGTCGTACACGATAGAATGCTCGGAATCAAGAACGTCGGACGTGATCTCCTCGCCGCGGTGCGCCGGCAGCGGATGCATGATATACGGGTCGCCCGCTGTGTCGATCAGGTCCTCGTCCACCTGGTAGTGCCGGAACCGTTCCAGCTCCCGTTCGCTCCGATCATCACCCATCGACTGGAAAACGTCTGTATAGACGACATCGGAGTCACGGACCGCCTGGTGCGGGTCGTGCATCACCGTGATGGAGGAACCGGTGTCAACGCCGACGCTCCGCGCATGCTCGATAAGCTCCTTGTCCGGCTCGTAGCCCTGCGGCCCGGTCCACGTGATGTCGACGCCGAGCTTCGCACAGGCCTGTATCAGCGACTGCGCCACGTTGTTCCCGTC
>CAZTXA010000062.1:0-1979 GCA_964617945.1 uncultured archaeon | reverse complement strand
AAGTGGATGGCGTGCCCGCCGAGCTCCGTCATCCCGGCCTCGAACGAGATACGGGTGCGGGTGGACGGTTTCGCAAACATCATAAGCAGTGTCCGCTGCTGCAACCGGGAGGAGGCGTCGGACCGGTGCTCACGGACGTGGTCCGCCTCCTCGTAGATATCCTCGATGTCCCCGGGTGTAAGGTCGGCGATGTCCAGCAGGTTATCCATCCGCTACCACCCTGGTCCCGGTCTCCCCGTCGAGCGCTGCCTCGAGCTGGCCGGGCATGGTTATAATGGCGCGTTCCCCGCCGCCGCGTATAAACCTGATGCATGCCTCCACCTTCGGCCGCATATTTCCCTCACCGAACTCCCCGTCGTCCAGCAGCGCCGCCATCTCGTCCGCGCCGACACGTTCGATCGGCTCCTGTGCGTCGCTGCCGTAGTCCCGGTACGCGTACTCGACATCGGTCAGGATGACAAGCTCGTCCGCGTCGATCTCCTGCGCGAGCAGCTGCGAGGCGCGGTCCTTGTCCACCACCGCCTCCACGCCCGTCAACCCGTCCGCCTCGGTGACGGGGACGCCGCCCCCGCCGCAGCAGATGACGTGGGAGCCGCGGTCAACCATCTCCTGGACCTCCTCCGACTCAACGATGGATACAGGTGTGGGCGAGGGGACGACGCGCCGGTGCGACGCCTCGCCTGTCCCCACATCCTTCGTCGGAAACGGTTTCTCCGCCGCTTCGTCAGCGGTGTAGAACGGTCCGACCGGTTTCGTCGGGTCGTCGAACGCTTCGTCCGTTTTCTCGACAACGGTCTGGGTGACGACGGTGACGAAGTCTTCCGCAGTGTCCACTGCATTGTCCAGCGCCTGCTGCAGCAGGTACCCGATCTGTGCCTGCGTCTCCGCCACGAGCACGTCCAGCGGTGCGTCGCCCCCGGTCTCCTCCGTTTCGAGCATCCGGCGGCCGACCTGCGGCCCGTTCCCGTGCGTCACCACGACCTCGTGCCCGTCGTCGATCAGTGCGGCGACATGCTGCGCGGTCTCCTGCACCGCCTCACGCTGCCCGGCGATCGTCAGCTCGTCCCCCTGCAAGAGGGCGTTCCCGCCGAGCGCCACAACAGTCCGCATAGAACCAGTTTATCAGGCCGGGTTAAAGTTTATTCGCGTAACTCTCGCGCCTTCGCGATGTTCCACTCGAACCCCTTCTCACCGTCGTCCGGCGTCTCCACCACCATCGGGATGTCGCGGAGCGCGTTATGGGTGATGAACAGTTCGAACCCGCGTTCACCGATCTCGCCCTCCCCGAGGTGCTCGTGCTCATCTTTTTCGGATTCGAACGGGTGCTTGGAATCGTTCAGGTGGAGGTAGTGGACGTTCTCCGCCCCGAGTTCATCTTCCAGCTCGTCCACCATCTCCTCGATACCCTCCTCAGACGTGAAGTCGTATCCGGCCGCGTACAGGTGGCACGTGTCCAGGCAGACACCGACATCGTCGTACGAGTAGCTGGACTGTTCCACCATCGCATCCAGTTCGGCGAACGTCTTCCCGACTGTCGTCCCCTTCCCTGCAGTGTTCTCCAGCAGCAGGGTGACACCGTCCGGGATGTCCAGCTGTGACAGCCGGTCCGCCACGTTCGCGATTCCCTGCTCCCTGCCGGCACCGGTATGCGCACCGGGGTGGAACGTGTAGTACGGGATGCCAAGCGCGTCGCACGCATCGAGTTCATCCTGCACGCACTGCACAGACTTCGCGGCGAGGTCGTCCTTCGGCGTCGCCAGGTTGATCAGGTAGGTGCCGTGCACGATCCACGGCCGCACATCGAGCTCCTCAACCGCCTCTGTGAAGGCTGCTGCCTCGTCTCCGTCCACCGCCGGCACGTTCCAGCCGCGCGGCGACCCGACGAACACCTGGCCGCACGTGCCGTCCAGCTCCTGCTCGTGCTTCACCGCGGCGGCGAACCCGTCCGAGATAGAGACGTGGGCGCCGATGCGGAACAT
>CAZTXA010000061.1:0-3378 GCA_964617945.1 uncultured archaeon | reverse complement strand
CGGTGCGGCAGTAGAAGATACGGACGAACTTCTGGACGGTCTGAAGCAGGCGTTCCGCGACATCGCAGAGGGACGGTATGACACCGACAGGGATACTATCCGACGAAAGATCGCGCAAAAGCGAGCACGTCAGTGATCTTCCCCGAGAGTTCTTCCGCCCGCTTCTTCGTCAGCACGCGGAGGGCATATACACCGTCTTCATCACGAAGCGGGAGGTGGCGGCCCTCGATGAACCACGCCCGGTAGTCCCGTCCCAGGTTCATCTGCAGGAGCGGATGGAGGTTTCCTGACAGGTATTTGTCGAAGGCCTGGCCCGGCTCCGCACCGAGCCGGAGATTGGTCTCCACGGTTTCGATCTTCGAGAAGAACGTTTCTTCCACGTGCCGCGGCAGGACAGCAAGATCATCTTCCGCCTTGTCCGTGACAGCTACCTGCATCCCTGAAAGGGACGCCTCGACGCCATTAAGAACGGGTCAAATTTCCACGGACAGCCGTCGACGTGTACAGTTCCACCGGCCGCACCGGGTGGAACATGGACGCCGCGATGCACACTCTCTTAACCCATCGCATCGAACCCTGTGGCATGCGACTGACCGGGAAGCGGTTCAGGGTGCGGGACATGTTCCAGCACATGGTCGGCGGGTTCCTGCTCGCCGGGCCGTTCGTGGTGGAGGGCGGTGTGTGGGAGATGGCCGCCGCGATGGCGAACTACCAGGCCGGTATCCTGGTCGGCATCGTCCTCGCCATCGGGTACGCCGCGCTGTACAAGGCCGACCCGGACCGTGACGCCGGTGCCGAGGCCAGTTTCCTCGGCGTCCCTGTCCGGTACATCTCCCTCATCGCGGTGTCGTACGGCGCCGTCATCACGCTGGTCGTGCTCCTGTCCGGCCAGGCCACGTACGGCGCGTCGCTCGCCGTCACCCTGAAGGTGGTGTCCATCGCCGCGGTGTTCAGCGTCATCGGCGCCGCAACCGCGGACTCCGTCTTCTAGACGTGTCACAGATAAAAGGGTTGAACCTGTCCCGACAGTATGCTACAGCGGCGGAGCACAGCTACGACCGCCCTCTTCGTTCTCGCGGTGTTCGCTGTCCCGGCGCTCGTGAACATCTACGGCGAGTGGCTGTGGTTCCAGGGCATCGACCTGGCCAGCGTCTTCACGACCATCCTCGGCGCCCGCGCCGCGCTGTTCGTCGCCGGCACCGCCCTCAGCGCCGTCCTCCTGTACGCGGGGCACCGGTGGACGAACCACAACCTTGCAAACGCAGAGGAACAGGGCACAGGCCGGATCGTCCCCGCAGCACTCGCGGGCGTGGCACTGTTGACAGGGCTGATGGCGTCGGCGCACTGGGAGACCGTCCTCACCTACCTGCACGCGGCACCGTTCGGCGCCACGGACCCGGTGTTCGCACAGGACGTGGCGTTCTACGTGTTCCACCTCCCGTTCTACCGGTTCCTCCTCACCACCGCCCTGTTCGTCGTCACCGCGTCCGCGGTCGCATCCCTCGCAGTATACGTGGTCCGGTTCGGGGTCCGTGACATGCCGGAGGCGATGGACCTCGCCGCCACCACCGTCCAGGTGGAGCGCACCAACTTCCACGTCAACGAGTTCATCAACGGGCTCCGCGACCATGCATACACGCAGGTCATGGTCCTCACCGGTACGTTCCTGCTCCTGCTCGCCGGCGCCACGTTCCTCGCACGGTACGGCGTCCTCTTCTCACCGCGCGGCACGGTCTACGGCGCAGGGTTCACCGACCTCGCCGTCTCCCTCCCCGTCCTCACCGTCCTCGCCGCCCTGGTAACAGGCGTGGGCCTCCTCGCGCTCGCCAACGCGAAGCTACAGCGCGTCCGGTACGTCGGGATCGGTCTCGCGGCCATCGTCGCGGTGTTCCTCCTCGGCACGGTCGCGGGGTGGGCGGTGCAGAGCTACGTCGTGGCACCGGACGAGTTCAACAAGGAGCGGCCGCACATCGTGGACGAGATCAACTTCACCCGGGACGCGTACGCGCTGGACCGCGTCTCTGAACGGCAGTTCCCGGTCTCCGCCAACCTGTCACGGGCGCAGATCGACGCCAACCCCGGCACCATCGACAACGTCCGGCTGTGGGACTACCGCCCGCTGCTGACCACGTACAACGAGTTACAGATATTCCGCACGTACTACCAGTTCACCGACGTCGATATCGACCGGTACGAGTTCGACGGTACCTCGCGACAGGTCATGGTCTCGCCGCGAGAGATCGACTTCGAGGCGTTGCCGCCGCAGTCCCAGTCCTGGGTGAACCGGCACCTCGTCTACACGCACGGCTACGGGCTGACGATGAGCCCGGTCCGCGAGGTGACCGGCGACGGCCTGCCGAACCTCATCGTCAAGGACATCCCGCCACAGTCCAGCGTCGGGATCAACATCTCACAGCCGCGGATATACTACGGTGAGGAGACCGATACGTATGCGATCGTCAACTCCGGGACGCGGGAGCTGGACTACCCGTCCGGCGACCGGAACGTGTACACGCAGTACAGCGGGAGCGGCGGCGTCCCCATCGAATCCACGCTCCGGAAACTGGTGTACGCGGTCAAGTTCGGGGACCCGCAGATATTCTTCTCCGACTCCGTGACACCGGACAGCCGTATCCAGTTCCACCGCGATATCACCGACCGCGTCACGAACGCGGCGCCGTTCCTCGAGGTGGACAGTGACCCGTACATCGTCACGGAGAACGGGAAGCTGTACTGGATCTACGACGCCTACACCACGACCGGCGACTACCCGTACTCCCGTCCGACCAGCTTCAAGGGCGAGGAGTCCAACTACGTCCGGAACTCGGTCAAGGTCGTGGTCGACGCCTATTCCGGGGAGATGGACTTCTACGTGTCCGACCCGGACGACCCGCTGGTACAGACCTACGAGAACATCTTCCCCGGCATGTTCCAGGACCTTGAGGAGATGCCTGACGCGCTCCAGCAGCATATCCGGTACCCGGAGGACATGTTCAGCGTGCAGTCCACCGTCTACCAGGACTACCATATGAAGGACCCGAACGTGTTCTACAACCGGGAGGACCAGTGGCGGACACCGAACGAGATCCTGCGGGGCAACGAGGTACCGATGGAGCCGTACTACATCATCATGACCCTGCCCGGGGAGGACGAGCCGGAGTTCATGCAGATCATGCCGTTCATCCCGCGCGGGAAGGAGAACATGATCGGGTGGCTCGCCGCCCGGTCCGACCCGCCGAACTACGGCGACCTGCAGGCGTTCCAGTTCTCCAAGCAGGAGCTCGTGTTCGGGCCGATGCAGATCGAGTCCCGCATCGACCAGGACGCGGACATCTCCCAGCAGATCACGCTGTGGTCGCAGAGCGGGTCCGACGTGCT
>CAZTXA010000060.1:0-3392 GCA_964617945.1 uncultured archaeon | reverse complement strand
GCCCGGATGGCGGAGTCTGGCTCAACGCGGTGGATTCGAGCTCATCCGTGGATATACTGAACACCGCCTTCTCGCGAGGGATGGCGGTTCGAGAAGAGCTCTGCTCTTCGAGTGATGATCGCACGAGATATCCACTGGGCGCAAGCCCACGCCGGTTCAAATCCGGCTCCGGGCGTTCCTCCCTCTACAGCAGGTGGCGCCGCGTCCACAGGTACCGTTGCTCCACGCCGAGCCGCCGCATCAACGCGGGGACGCGGCCGCACCAGATGTACCCGTTCACCTCGAACAGTGCGTTCCACCGGCCGAGGTGCAGCAGGTTCGGGTCCCACCCGATCGAATGCTCCTTGAGTTCTTTCCCGGCGACGCCGCGGGCGATGTTCGCCGCCGCGGTCTTCCCCTCCCCGATGGCGTAGAACGCCCGGTTCACCTTCCCCGTGTACGACGCCGCGTCACCGACGACGTAGACATCGTCTGCGGCCCGCATGTAGTCGTCCACCGGTATCCCGTCGCCGGTGTGGTCGAGGCCGAGCTCCGCGGTGACCGGCCGTGGCGCTACCCCGCCGGCCCACACCGTCAGATCTGCGTCTATCCGCTCCCCGTCCTCCAGTACGACACCGTCCTCCTCGATACGGTCGACAAATGCACCGGTCCGGATATCGATGCCGCGCCGCCGGTACGCTGCATCAACAGCGGCACCGACACCGTCAGTGAACTGTGGGAGTAACCGGTCATCTCCCTCCAGCACCGAGATATCGAACGTGTCGAGGTGGTCGGACGCCTCGTAGAGAGAGGCGGTCGCCTCCACACCTGTCGCCCCGCCACCGATGACGACGATCCTGTCCAGTGAACCGTTCTCAACCTGTTCCGCCACCGCCTCGGTGTCATCCCGGAACCGGAGGTCGTGGACGTTCCCCTCTCCCTCGATGCTTCCATAGCTCGTCTCGCTCCCGACCGCGACCACACATTTCTCGTAGTCAACAGTGCCGTCCTCCAGCTGTACCTGCTTCTCACCGGGGTCCATCCCGGTCACCCGGTCCTGGACGTGTGTGATGTCCCTACCGGCGAACACGGTATCGAACTCGATGCGGACCGCGTCCAGTGACCCGCCCTCCAGCACACGGTGGAGCGACGGGTAGAACAGTGTCGCAGTACCTGGGTCGACGACGGTAACATGCTTTCCGGTGTTCCGTTCCAGGCGGAGCGCTGCCTCCAGCCCGCCGATACCGCCGCCGGCAACCACGACCTCGGCCATCACTTACAGCCCGGTGTTCAGGGCGTACGGCCAGCCACCGACCCACCACGCGTAATAGGTGATGAGGACGGCCCCGAGCAGCGCCATGTTCTTCAGGAAGTTCACCATCTCCTGCTGTTGCTGGTTCTCCCCGACCGCCCAGAAGTCATGCATCATCGGCGTGGTGACGGCCAGGAACACGAGCAGCAGTGCGACGCCGACGGTCACGTAGGCGCCGAGGATGATCGACAGGCCGCCGCCGAGCAGGAACAGTCCGGTCACTGGGACCATGACCTGTGCCAGGGGCACACCCTTCGACTCCGCATACCCGGTCATCATCTCACGTTTCAGAAAGTGGTTGACACCGTTGAACACGAAGAACAGTCCGAGCAGTGCACGGCCGGCAGCCAGCGAAAGTTGTTCAAGTACCATACCCTGTGATGGGCTGCGCTGTTTTAAATACGTTGTCGGGTCGAATCTCCGAAGAACTCCCGGTACAGGTCGTGTCCGTCGGATGCAAAGGCGTCGAACATGCCGGTGTACCACTGGTTGAGCGACACGCCTGCCTCTTCGGAGTTCCTGACGTGTCCCGGTTCACGTATCCCGCCGGTCCGTACCACGTGGAAGTCCTGTGACACGTCCACCGTCTCAACCCGGTTGACTGCCCGGCGCGACAGCTCGAGGGAACGCTCCCGCAGCGGTTCACCGCTCACCCCGCCGCCGAACGTGTCCGTAAAGTAGTCATAGAGACGGTGCTCCTCCTCTGCAACGGCGTCCTGGTGCGTGTCGTACGCGGTGGACGTGTTCCCGAAGTTGACACCGTCGTAGCCGTGTTCCAGCAGCAGGTTCACGAGCTCCGGCACCTGTTCCGTCTCCGTATCGTTGGAGAACTTGACCACGACCGGCGGCGTGTCACGCCGCGCCTCCAGGAACCCGTCCTCGAGGTAGGCGAGCCTGTCCGCCAGTCCGCTCTCCAGTAGTCTCTCCTCGCCAGTGTTCGGGCAGCTCTCGTTTATCTCGAGGAAGTCGACCGTATCGACGTCCGCGAACAGGTGCAGTCCCTCCAGTAGCGACGTCTGGCTCTCGTCGGCAGGGCGTTCCGGGTCGCCCGCCAGGCTGACACCGACGGGACAGCCCTCCTGTCTTTCAATCCCGGCCAGCCGCTCCGCTACCGTGGTGTACCCGTCGTTCGGGAGCCCGAGCCAGTTCACGGCCGCGTCCGAGGCAGGGAGCGGGGTGAACGGTCTGCCTATTCCGCCTTTTTCATTGCCGTCCCGCGGTGAGGGCGTGACAGTCCCGGCAAGGTAGGCGCCGGCACCCTCGGCAGCGACCACCTCGTAGCCCCGTCCGTCCTTGAACATGCCGGCAGCGTTCATCAACGGAGACTGGAACGCGATCCCCCACAGCTCCCGGTGGTACTCCTGCGGCGGAGTGTAGGGTTTTTCTACAGACTCCTCCACGTACCGGTCGAGAAATGCTTCGCGGCCGGCGGAATAGAGCCGGGTCACAACAGGGCCGGGCAGGACACGGGCCAGGTACGGCCGGGCTGCGCCCTCCCACCGCGCCAGCTGTTCCGCGTCCATCGAGTAACCAAGAGGAATACGTGACTGCTACGTTGAAGAAAGTGATGTGTGCGGACGGTTACTCGCTGTCCGAGTTCTCCTTGATCTTCTTCATCCGGAACGTCTCCTCGCGCTCGTTCTCCTCCAGGTACTGGGAGACGTACGCCAGTTGCTCCTTCCGCTCCGGGATGACACGGTTCTCCAGCGCGTTCACACGCCGCTTGGTGGAGTCGATCTCGTCCAGCAACTTCATCAGCGCGGTCTCGATCTCCGCGGCCTCGATGACCAGTGCGATAAGCTCCTCGTACGCCTCGACCGCCTCGTCGACCGCCTGTGAGCCGGACAAGAGTCCGAACCCGCGGCCGCCGAGTTCAACCTCTGCTGTCTCGCTGCTGATGCGTGGCACCTCCACACCCATGATGTTCCGGGATGTCAGCTCGACCTCGGGCTCGTGCTCCGCCGCCATCGCCAGTGAGCGCAGCCTGTCCGCCCCCTCGACAGCTTTCGCCTCGGCCAGTTTCCGCTGCGCCTCGACGAACGTCTCGGAGACCTCGCCCTTCGTATCCCGTGCCTCGCCGACGAGGTCCATGAACTCGTGG
>CAZTXA010000059.1:0-3407 GCA_964617945.1 uncultured archaeon | reverse complement strand
GCGGGGTGCACGGGGACGAACCGTGCGGCCCGGACGCCATCCACCGGTTCCTCGCAGACCCGCCCGAGCTGCGGAAGGCGGTCCGGTTCGTCGTGGCGAACGAGGAGGCGCTGGAGGCGGGGACACGGTTCCTGGACGCGGACCTGAACCGGGTGTACCCCGGCGACGGAGACAGTGAGAAGCACGAGGAACGGCTCGCCGCCGAGCTCGACGAGGTGCTGGGCGGGGAGCCGGTGCTGGACCTGCATTCGACCGAGTCATTCGCCGACCCGTTCGCCACCGTTCCCGCAGTCACGCAGGAACACGCCGAACTGGTGCGGGCGACCGGTGTCGACAGGGTGGTCGCGTTCTCCCCGGAGAGCGGGACGAGCATACTGGACCGTGTCCACGGCGTCGGTATCGAGTGCGGCCTGCAGGGGACAGCGTCCGCCGCCGACAACGCCTACCACCTCATCCGGAACACGCTCGCAGCGCTGGACGTCACAGAGGAGGAGTACACCGTGAGCGACCCGGTGCTGTACCGGGCGACCGGAACCGTGCCGAAGCCGGAGCCGTACCGTCTCCTCGTGGAGAACTTTACCCGCGTCCCGGACGGAGAGGTGTTCGCGGAGGGTATCGACAGCGGCGACGAGCTGGTGGCGGACCACGAGTTCTACCCGTTCCTCATGTCCGAAGAGGGGTACGATGACATCCTCGGGTTCCAGGCAGAGCGGGTCGGCCCGCTGTCAGAGGCGGTCGACAGCTCATGAACGCGGCGCAGGCACAACGCATTTAAACCCGGGAACCGTGGTAGCTGGCATGCGGAACGGTGAGTATGTTTGGCCCCGGCACAGCTTCTGATCCGGTGAGCCGTTCCGCCGCACAGGGTGGCTGTTTTTGGCCGCGGTGACCGCGGTACTGCACCACACGCATATCTGAGGATCTCCGCCGTCGCCCGCGCCGCGTGGCACCTCCCGGCGCCGCACCCCCCCTGAAAACTCGTCTCAAAAATCACTCTATTAGCCGCTATTATATACTTTTACGCCGTTTTCAAGGGTTCAGGTACTTAAATCTGTGTCCTAGTGTGGGACGGGAAGTGAGCACCATGGACGACAACCAGGGTGGATATGTTTGGCCACCGCGACACCGGATTCAAACAGAGCGAACTATCCGTCGATGACGTCTCAGGGCACTCCCCTGGCGAGGACGGGCTCCGGATCGCGCCGGACCGGTACGTGTTCCGCGACATCTCCGACAGCGACCGGCCGCCCGCGCAACGGTACAGGGACCTCGGCTGGGGCGAGACCCATTCCGTCGCTGTCGGCGGCGACGCCGGACGCACCTTCTACGGGATCCGTCCCGACGAGCAGCCGCCGCAGGAGGACGCCTACCTCGCGGCTGTAGAACTCGAACAGCGCGGCCAGGACGACCGTATCGCGTCGGTCGGGGTACGGGACGAGGTCTACGACGACCTGGATGTCCGCGGCCGGGAGGCGCTCCGGTCAGCAGCGGTCAACGCCGTGGAAGAGTTCGCCGGGATCAAGGACATCCCCGCCGGAGCGTTCGAGCAGCTCGTCCTCGGTGAGGACGATGTATGACCCCTGCGAGACGGGCGGTGAGACAACGCTGCGCAGCGTCGGCGACGGCCTCGCACTCCTCGACTATAAAAGCGCTGACAGGGAGTGACATGCCATGCCGGAGCACATCGATCCGTGGGGCTCGCTCCAGGTCGAGGACTACGATGAGACCATGCAGGAGTTCGGGATCGACCCGTTCGACGAGGTGGCGGGCGACCTCCCGGAGACGAACCGGTACATCCGCCGCGACATCATCTACGGCCACCGCGACTTCGACCGCATCGTCAACGCCATGCAGAACGACGATCCGTGGGCGATGATGACCGGGTTGATGCCGTCCGGCCAGTTCCACTTCGGCCACAAGATGCTGGCCGACCAGTTCACCTGGTACCAGGAGCTCGGCGCAGAGTTATTCATCGCGGTGGCGGACATCGAGGCGTACCTCACCAGAGACATGCCGCTGGAGAAGGCGCGGGAGCTGGCGGTGGAGCAGTACCTGACGAACTACATCGCACTCGGCCTGGAGCCGGAGAACGTCACCTTCTACTTCCAGAGCGAGGGTTCCACCCACTTCCACACCATGAGCAAACTGTTCGCGAAGAACGTGACGCAGAACGAGGTGGACGCGGTGTACGGCGATGTCGACCCGGAGAAACTGACCTCCGCGCTGACACAGGTCGCCGACATCCTGCAGCCGCAGTTCGAGGAGTACGGCGGGCCGAAACCTGTCGTGGTCCCGGTCGGGACGGACCAGGACCCGCACATCCGTCTGACGCGGGACATCGCCGCCCGGTTCCCCGGCCAAGAATTCATCAAGCCGAGTTCGACGTACCACAAGTTCATGCGCGGGCTGCAGGGCGGGAAGATGAGTTCATCCGACCCGAACAGCTACATCTCGCTCACCGAAGACCCGGACGAGGCGTGTGACAAGATCGACCGGGCGAAGACCGGTGGGAAGCAGTCGAAGGAGGCGCAGCGGAAGCACGGCGCCGACATCGAAGAAGACATGGTGTTCGAACTCCTGGCGTTCCACCTCATCGACGACGATGACCGGTTGCGGGACATCCACCAGCAGTACAGTTCGGGCGAGATGCTGTCCGGCGAGCTGAAGCAGATCGCGAAGGACGAGCTCCGCGGCTTCCTGCAGGAGCACCAGGAGAAGCGGGCGGCAGCGAAGGACAGGGTCGACGCGTTTCTCTGACCGGTATCAGGAGTGCGGGGCGAACTTCACATCGGCGTCCCAGTTCCGCTGGTGTGCTATCTCCTCGAACCCGTCCGCGGTCCGGTCGAACTGTACCCGTTCCACGACAGGTGACCCGTCGGACAGCTCCCGTGAGGCGAACCAGTCAAAGTCCAGCTGCTGCACGTCCACCAGGCCGTTCGTCTCCAGCACCACGACGCTCCGTTCAGGCAGATCATCGTCGTCGACGTAGTGCCATTCCTCCTTCACACTCCCTGCACCGATAGCCAGCGTGTCCGGGTTCAGTCTGCGGATGTTGACCACATGTGAATGGCCGTGGACGATGATATGGTACGGGTCGAGTGCGTCATCGGACGAAGACCGTGTCATCGCCCGCAGCGAGAAGTCTGACGGGTTGTGGGCGACACCCATCGAAAAGTTGTACGGTGTCCGGTCCCGCCATTCGAGCCGGTCACCGTACACCCTGTCCGTGTATGCATCGTGTTCGATGGCGTGCCGCCCGTCGAACCGGTCGTCCCACCGGTCATGGTTGCCGTGGACCGCCCGCGTCACCTCGAAATCTGTTTCCAGAAGCTGTTCGAGGTCGTCCCCGTCACCGATATCGCCCGCGACCACGAGCTCGTCGCAGTCGTACAGGGTGCCGATCGTCT
>CAZTXA010000058.1:0-3419 GCA_964617945.1 uncultured archaeon | reverse complement strand
GCCATTTCCGCATCCGGTAGTACTGGCCGCGCTTCCGTCCCGAGACCTTGAACAGCTCACCGCCCTTCCCGATCTCCGTGGAGACGCCCATGTCGTGCTGGGTGTAGGTCAGTGGCTTTCCTGCTCTCGCCTTCTTCTCCCGTTCCTCCTCTGTAAAGGCGCGCCACTCCGCGGATTCCTGTATCTGGCTTTCCTCGATGACCAGACCGCACTCGTTGCAGGCGAGATCGCCAGCACTCTCAGAGAAATTGGTACCGCCACACTCCGGACACTCTGGACCGCGGGGCTCCTCGTCCTCCCCGGATTCAGCCTCCTCGTCCGCGGTCTGCTGTCTGTTGGCCATGGTTGAGAAGCATCACCCGGTTGTACCGAGTTATGTGTAACGATTCGCCGTAAAATTTTTAAATCAACCGAAAGTCTTGACGTTCTTTTCGGGGGATGCCCCGCAGCGGTACAAAGATATAACAAGGTGGGAGAGGTGAGTGCGGTCATGACTGAATTCCAGCGCCTCAAAGGGTTCCGCGACTTCCTGCCCGGTGAGATGGCGGCACGCCGCGACGTGTTCCAGCGGATGGAGGACGCGGCACAGTCGTTCGGGTTCCGGGAGATCGATACACCGTCCCTCGAATCGCTGGACCTGTTCCTCGTGAAGTCGGGGGAGGAGCTGGTGGAGCAGACGTACAGTTTCGAGGACAAGGGCGGGCGGGACGTGACGATGGTACCGGAGCAGACCCCGACCCGGGCGCGCATCCTCGCCGACCGGAAGGACCTGTCCTTCCCGGTCAAGTGGTACAGCACGTCGAAGCGGTGGCGGTACGAGTCACCGCAGAAAGGCCGCCTGAGAGAGTTCTACCAGACGGATATCGATATCTTCGGTACCGACTCCGTGCAGGCGGACGCGGAGATCCTCGCGGTCGCCGCCGAGGTGATGGACCGGCTGGAGGTGCTGGACGCGGTCGACATCCTCGTCAACGACCGGCGCCTGCTTGAAGGCGTCCTAGACGCGTACGGGATCGACGACGCGGAGGCGGTGATGCAGGTTATCGACGACAGGGAGAAGATGGATGAGGACGCGTTCCTTGCGGAGCTGGAGGAGGCCGGACTGGACGCCGGTGATGCAGAAGATGTCGCAGAGATAACAGCTATCGCGGGACCGATCAGGGAGGTTATCGGTGATGTCGCCGAGCTGGCGCCGGACGGGGACGACGCCTCGGCTGCGGTCGAGCGGTTGGAGGAACTGGCGGCCGCGCTGGAGAGCTACGATGTCGCGGGAGATGTCAAGCTCGACCTGTCAATCGTCCGCGGCCTCGCCTACTACACCGGGCTCGTGTTCGAGGTGTTCGACACCGAGGGCGAGCTCCGCGCGGTGTGCGGCGGCGGCCGGTACAACGAGCTCGTCGGACTGTTCGGCGGTGAGGAAGTTCCTGCC
Organism: uncultured archaeon; assembly: GCA_964617945.1. Taxonomy (GTDB): domain Archaea; phylum Nanohalarchaeota; class Nanosalinia; order Nanosalinales; family Nanohalalkaliarchaeaceae; genus JALIDP01. The sequence goes on along the minus strand of CAZTXA010000058.1, from coordinate 1,990 downwards.
GTCGGGTTCGCCATCGGCGACGCGGTCATCGAGGAACTGATGAAGCGGGAGGGCGTCTGGCCGGACGAAGAGGTCGAGACCGATGTCTACGTGCTCCCTGTCTCGGAGGACATCCGGGAGGAGTCCCTGGCTATCGTCGAGGAGCTGCGGGACGCGGGCAACGTCGTGGAGACCGACCTGATGGGACGGAGCGTCTCGAGCCAGTTCGACTATGCAGATTCTATCAACGCGGGACAGGTCGTGGTGGTCGGAGAGCGTGACCTCGAGAACGACGAAGTGACGGTGAAGGATATGGAGAGCGGGGAGGAGCGACAGGTCGCCCGCGGTGACGTGGCTGACGTTCTCGGGTAGGTCTCAGTCCGAGGCCTGCATCCCGTATTCCTTGTCATACCGCTGGATGATACGGTCGAAAAGTCCGTACACGGCCTCGTCAGCAGGCATCCGTACCTCGTGCAGTTCCGGGCGGGCGTCGATGTCGACCCCGATCGTGGCCGTGTCTGCGGGGAGGTAGTTGATGACGGCGGTCTGGACACCGTCTCCGTTCCGGCGTTCCAGGGCGGTGTACGGGTCGTCCGGGTCCCATGTCGGTGTCGTCCCGTCGCCGTACCGCGGGTCTGACGCGATGCCGTCGGTCAGTCGGTCCACTTCATCGTCCGGGAGCATGCCCTCGATCGGCGCCCCCAGACCGTCCGCCTCCAGTACATACTCGTACGCCGGTGTATCAGACAGGAATGTCTCTGACGGCGTGACGGAGAGCGACAGTACCGGTGCCTGAACCGGGCTACGCTGTACCTGGTAATGGAGTTCCTGGTGCATACAGCGGTGTACAGGAGGAATCTTTAAGTAGGGGGTGACGCTTCCTCGGGCGGCGTCTGCAGCTGTTCACGGATGGCGTCTTCGTACACGTCGACAAAGTCGTCGACGCCGGCCCCGTTCACGGTCTGGTTGACATCGACGACGTAGATATCGTCGCCCTGCTCGACCAGGTCCGTTTCAAAGATGCAGAGCCCGAAATGGTCACCGATCTGCTCCACCGTTTCAACCATGGCTGGATCGGGATCGATCTCTTCACCGTCCCACTGCAGCGGGTCGTCCAGCTCGACGGCCCTGGTCTCCTCCCCGATCCGGTAGGCCTTGACGTGGCGGCCGCCGGGAATGTACTCCTCGACCACCCGCACGCCGGGGAACTCCAGGGAGCCGTTCGTGAACGGGAACCCGTCGTACTGTTCTGTACCGTGGAACCGGACATCATGCCGGTCCTCACCGATCTCGATGGGTGGCTTGGCGACCACCGGGGGTTCCGCAGTCACGGTGTCAGCCATGCCGTACTCCCAGTCGGGCGTCTGGACATCGATCTGCTGCAGGTGCTCAAGGGTCGCCCGCCTGTTGAGAACAACGTACGAGCCTTCAGACGAGTTCAGTGTCCGGACGCCGGCGGCTTCGGCGCGTCGCTGGTCCTGGAGCGCGCCGTTCCTGCGTTTGGCATTGTGGTACAGGTCGTACCCGTTCCGCTCCAGTTCCGGGTGCGTGGTGTACGGGTCGAACAGGTCGACCTCGGCCCAGTCCTCCAGCCGGGAGAACAGTTCACGTTTCAACGGGTTTCCACCGGTCTCAGGGTACGATATAGCTATGTGTGTCACTCTTGACGCCTCCGCTCCCCCGCAGAGAACAGGGAAACTACCACACTGTTCGTCGTCAGTAAACAAGAAATATGAGAACTATTTTTCTGTGAAATTTTCTATTTACGCTGATAAAAATAAAATAACAAGAACAATCGCGTGAACGTCAAGAAGGACTACCAGAAGATCCTGTACCAGCTGGAGCGCGACGCCCGCCAGTCGTTCACTGACATCGGGAGGGCGGCAGGTGTCAGCCAGCAGACAGTGAGCTATGCCGTCGACTCCATGCAGGAGAACGATGTGATCCGCGACATCTATCCCCTCTTCGACTACACCAAGTTCGGGTACAACGGGTACGTGTCCCTGTTCCG
>CAZTXA010000057.1:0-3531 GCA_964617945.1 uncultured archaeon | reverse complement strand
AGGACTGTGAGGAACCGATGTGGAAGAAAGACATCCACCGGACGATGCAGGAGGACCCCGCCATCCCTGACGATATCGCAGACATCTCCGTCCAGACTGCCGGCCGCCGGGTGGACGCACTGAACGAGGCGGACCTCCTGGAACCAGAGATCATCACGCCCGACGGACTGAACCGCGACCTTATCATCGCCTACGAACTTTCCCCGGCGGGGAAGGACGCGATCCGTGAGAAGCGGGAGTCGGTGCTGCGGGACCACCTTTCACAGATCACCTGCCTCGATGAGGATACCGACCGCCACCACAACTTCATCGCGGCACTGTTCGCCGACGAACTCGGCCTTGACAGCCGCGGCCGCGCACTTCTATACAGCTGCTCAGGGGTCGAGCTCAACGCGTTCATCGCGGTGTACCTCCTGCAGCGGGACGTCTCCACGCTGCTCTCGATCCCACGGCTGGAAGACCTTGCGGAGGCGGAGCCAGTCGACGCGCTCGTCGACCAGCTGGCTTCGCTGCATGAACAGCATGTATAACTGTTGCGGAGAACCAGGAGCCATGGTCGACCGGTTCTTCCTCGCCACCAAGGCGGTCATCGTGGACCAGGGCGATGTCCTCATCCTGCAGGAAGCGGCAGAGTACGAGGACGGGACGAACGCAGGGAAGTGGCAGATCCCGGGCGGGCGCCTGGAGCCAGGCGAGCAGCCGGAGGAGGCGCTGCAGCGAGAGGTAGCGGAAGAGGCCGGGCTGGAGGTCACGGTCAACGACCCCTTCCACGTGGACGAGTGGCGGCCCGAGGTGGACGGGGAGCAGTGGCAGATCGTCGGCGTGTTCTTCGAGTGCAGCAGTGATTCCCGGGACGTAGATGTCGGCGAGGAGCACACAGACTACGCATGGATCGACCCCGCCGAACACCACGAGCACGATCTTATCGAGAACCTCCACGATGTGTTCGAAGCCTTCCTGGAACGTTAGTCCTCGATATCTCGCAGGACGATATTCTCGTCGAACCCGCCGCGGTCCTCCCGTTTCTCAATACGCAGTTGCTCCAGCTCCTCCGGTTCTATCGCTTCAAGAGCGCACCACCGGTGCACGACCTCGAGCACGTCCGCCAGCTCTTCCACGTCCTGGCTCTGCCGGAACTCTTCCGCTTCTTCCACGAGCTTGTCTGCGAGGTATCGCCGGAGTTCTTCACCCGTGACCTGGTCCGTCACCGGCTCCTCACCGTCGTCCCGGATGATGGCAGGGATGCGGTCGCGCACAAGTTTCGGGAGGTCGTCCGTCATTCGTACTCCACCGCGTCCTCCTCCGCCCCGTCCAGATGGTTCTGGTACCGGCCGAGGGTGAACAGGAGGTCGGACAGCCGGTTGATATAGGTCAGTGCGTCCGGCGCCACACCTTCCTCCTCGTCCAGTCCGACGACGCGGCGCTCCGCCCGGCGGCATACCGACCGGGCGTAGTGCAGGATGCTACCCGCCTCGGAACCCCCAGGGATGATGAACCCGTCCAGTTCTTCCAGCGAATCAGAGAAGTAATCTATCCTGTCCTCCAGGTGTTCGACATGGTGCTCCCCGATCCGTTGCTCCCCCTTCCCCTCCGCGTCCGCGAGCTGCGCCATGAGTACATGCAACTGGTTCTGTACCGTTGTGATCTCCTGGGCGACTTCCTCGTCGGCGTGGGCAGCGGCGTGGCCGAGCAGGCCGATCACTTCATCGATCGCGCCGTACCCTTCGATACGGTGTGACGCTTTCGACACCCGTTTCTCCGATGCCCAGAGATCCGTCCGCCCCTTGTCACCGCGCCCGGTGTAGATAGACATACCACAGTACGGGATGTTCTTGCTTTTATTCCTTCAGCTCCACCGCGGCAGCCTATATGATGAAGAATGCAGGGAGGTAGAGCAGGATGCACAGTACCGCTGCCTTCGCATCGATCTCCTCCCGCCAGTAGAACATGCCGATCACGACGATGGACACTGCCAGCATATATCCTGCAGACCGTAATACACCGGTCGGGTCGGACACCGTGATCTCTGCGACGAGTGCGCCGATCCCGAGCGAGAACACCGGGTCGGTGATGTTGCTGCCGAGGATGGACCCCGCGGAGATGCCGTCGTGGCCGCGGTAGGCGGCAAGCCCTGCGACACCGATCTCCGGGATGGTGGTGCCGAGCCCGGAGAGCAACCCGATCAGGTACTCCGGAACGTTCAGCAACCGTGCGACTTCGACGCCGTTGGTCACCATGAGGTGGCCGCCGACCGCCACCAGCGCCAGGCCGACCAGCAGGCCGGGCACCGCCGTCCTCGGGCCGCGTGGTTCGCCATCGACGTCCTCCACCACCTCCTCACCGCCCTCTGTGGTGTACATGTGGTAGAGGAAGAACACGTAGGAGAACATCATCAGGAACCCCTCGCTGCGGATGATCACGCCGTCCTCCAGGACGAGGATCATGATAATCATCGCCACGATCATGCCGCCGCCGTACATCATCACGTTCTTCCGCGTGGCCACGATCGGTGCGATCAACGCGACGATACCGATGGCGAGGGTGATCTGCGCGGTCTCGGAGCCGACGATGTTACCGACGACAATATCGCCGGCGCCGTACCACGCGGAGAACACTGAGGTCGCCATCTCCGGCACCGATGTCCCGATGGATATCACAGTGATACCGATGAAGAACGTCGAGACGCCGTAGTACAGGGCGAGCCGGCTGCTGTCGTGCACCACGCGGTGCGCGCCGTACAGCAGCAGCGCCATGCCGGCGATGAACAGCACCAAGGGCTGGTGCAGCATATCCCTGCAGTCGGTTTACTGGTATTAAATCCTATCCCTGTGTTGCGTCCTGTTCCAGCCACTCGTACCCGCGGTCCTCCAGCTCCTCCGCCAGTTCTTTCCCACCCTCCTCCACGATATCGCCGTCCATCATGACGTGGACGTAGTCCGGCTCGACGTAGTCGAGGATGCGCTGGTAGTGCGTGATCATGAGGAACCCGATGTCGCCGCCGCGGAGCTGTTCGATGCCCTGCGCCACAGTTTTCAGGGCGTCGATATCCAGGCCGGAGTCCACCTCGTCCAGGACCGCGATCGCTGGCTCCAGCACCGCCATCTGCAGGATCTCCGTCCGCTTCTTCTCGCCGCCGGAGAACCCGTCGTTCAGGTACCGTTCCGCGAACGATTCGTCGATGTCGAGGAGGTCCATCGCCTCCTGCAACGTGTCCTGGAACTCGTCCAGCGGCACCTCTTCGTCCTCCGGCAGCCGTTCATTCATCGCGGTCCGGAGGAAGTTGGACACAGTGACGCCAGGGATCTCCGCCGGGTACTGGAACGCGAGGAACAGTCCTGCGCGGGCACGTTCGTCCGGCTCCATCTCCAGGATATTGTCGCCGTCCAACAGGGCTGTGCCGCCGACAACGTCGTAGTCCGGGTGGCCCATCAGGGCGTGCGCCAGTGTCGACTTGCCGGACCCGTTCGGCCCCATCAGTGCGTGGACCTCGCCCTCGTCCACGGTCAGGTCGACGCCGTCCACGATCCGGTC
>CAZTXA010000056.1:0-3534 GCA_964617945.1 uncultured archaeon | reverse complement strand
CGACACCCGGCGTTCCACAGCAGGAACCCGATCGGTGTGGCGGGTGGGGGAACGTCCGCGGTCAGGGCCTTACCTGTCTCCGTACCGAGGTAGTGGACCATGACATGACCGCCGGGATCAAGCGCGGCCGCCGCCGCAGCGAACAACTCCCTGTGCCGCTGGTTGAACGGATCGACAGCAGTGTCAAGGTGGAGTTCTATCCACGGCGGGATCCGCTGGGTACCGGTGAAGTGGGTTCCGGTAGCGACGGTATCCCCGTCTCTGCGGAGCGTGAACCGGTACCGGCTGTGCCTGTCCGCAGGCTGCTGGTCAAGGGTGTAGCCGGCGTGTTCGACCTGTTCACGCAGCACCATACCGGTCTATGTGACGGAAGGTTTAAATCCCGTCTGCCAGAGGTAGAATGCATGAAACATGCCTTCATAGGGTTGTTCGGGATCGTGTTCGGCGGGATACTCCTGGTGCCGTCGTTCCTGATCGGGAAGACGTTCGACGGGCAGAGCGCGGTAGCGGGGAATCCGACGATCGCAGCGGTCCAGGGCGTCGGCGTACTCATCCTCGTCGGCACGCCGCTCCTGTACTGGGTTGTTCTCCCCCTTGCAGAGCGCCGCCAGCGTAAATCAGCAGGATAAGACGCGTTCTTGGTTTAAATAGCTCGGCAGGTATACCCCTGTTAATATATCTGCCTTCGCGGGTACGGCGTCCTTTTTAAATATGGGTTCGCCTACCTCCGGTAGGTGGGCTAATGAGTTCGACCAAGTCCCGTCGAGAGGATCTGGAGGCCTATATGTCGGAGAATGGGAGTTCCCCCGCTGTCCTCTGGGACTACGACAGGGTACTGTCCGATGGTCCCGCCTACCGGTTACTGGTCGAAGGATGGCACGACGCAGGCCACCTGGACGAGGACACGTACACCGAGTTCGTTGAGGCAGACAAATCAGACTACAGGTCTGACCACGAGTTCCAGGGAGACCTCCTGTACCGGGTAACAGACGGTCTCAGCGGAGAGAACAAGGGGGAACTGTTCGCGACCACTGCAGACCTCATCGTCGAACACCGGGACCGGTTCCTGTCAGAGGACGCCGACACGCTCCTGTACCGGCTAGCCCGGGACGGGTTCGAGAACCATATCATCTCCCACAATTACCGCATCCTCTTCGACGCACTCGCCGACCACTCAGCTATCAATGAGAACAACGTGTACGCGAACCGCCTTGCGGTAGGGGAGGACGGACGGCTGACAGGCGGTCTCGCCTCGAACACGTTCCAGCAGGGGAAGCGGGAGATCGTGGCCGATATCGCCAATCAACAGTACATCCGGGCGGGTGTCGGGGACAGCCTTGCAGACCTTCCCATCCTCACAGCCGCGGAAGACGGTTTCGCTATCAACCCCACCGAGGAACTACGGGAAGAAGCAGGGGACGATGATCACCTCCAGATCACCGAGGGTCTGGACGAGATCGGTGAACGGCTGCTCGGATAGGGCAGGTGACCACCATGGATGAGGATTCACGATTCGACGATATCTACACCGAAGACAGCGATCTGAATACCGCCGGTGTTCTCTACCACGAGGCTGAGGACTCGTGGAGCCCGACGACCGATATCGACTGGGACCAGGAGATAGCGCTGCCAGAGGAGAAGAAGACCGCCCTGGCGGACGCTGCGACACAGTTCCATTACAGTAACGCCGTCCACCTGATGCTGACTGGGCGGTTACTGGAGCAGGCCGAGGATATGGAGACGAAGAAGCTGGCGCTCTACCTCTCCTTTTCGAAAATGCGGAACGTGGACGCGTTCGGCCGGTACATCGGCCGCGTATCGGTGGATACGGAGATCGCGCCGCAGACGAAAGAGTACCTGAGCCGGATGTCGGCCGAGGAAGACGTCGTCAGCCTGCTGCTCGGGATGGGCGTGCTCGGCGGAACAGTCGGATACGGCGTACTGGATTATCTACGTGAGGCAGGCGATCCACTGTTCACCGAGATAGCCGACCACGTCCGCCAGCAGAAACGTGACAACGAGGAGATACTGGTGAACCGTCTGTCAGCGCTGCTCTCCGAGGCAGACGACGACAGGCGTGCTGAAATCATGGATAAAGCAGCGTATTACCGGGAGCGCTCCGAGAACATCGTCCGGTACCACACAGACCTCCTCGAACAGCTGGATCTCGACCCGGACGAGGTCGCCGAACACGTCCGGGAGGTCACCGACGCGTTCTACCAGGAGATCGGGATCGACCCTGGAGAGCTGGAGTGAGAAGCCCCGTCCGGGATTTGAACCCGGGCTCTCGTCCTATTTGTAATCGAAAATCAAAGATTTTCTCCTGCCGTCATCTCTCGCCAGAACGCTCGAGAAGCCGGATTACCAAGGACGCGCCTTACCAGTCTAGGCCAACGGGGCATCGCGGAAATGAGGTGCAGTAGAAGCCTTAAAAACGTGTCAGCCCGTCGTCTCGATATCTTTGTGCTTCGGCCGCAGCCCGTCGTACCCGCACTTCCTGCACTCCGCGTCCTCCGGGTCGTCCACCCGGTTCCGCGCATTACATTTCATGCAGATGTACACGTTCTCAAAGATGCGCTCGTCCGCGGCCTCCGACCGTACCATGCATTGCTGCCTGTGAGAAATCTTTTTAATACCGTGCGCTTCTGTCGGTGTCGACCTGCCACGACACGTGGCCGGGCTGCAGTTCTTCAGGAACCTGTCCAGCCGCCACCACATCGGCGAGCGTCTCCGCAACCGCTGCCGCAGGCGTCCCTGTCGTGTCGATCTCGGCGACGCGGTCCCGCCGTGTCACCGCTTCCTGCAGGAGGACATCCAGCTGCTCCGCGGCAACATTCTCGTCGATCTTCTCCGCCCCCCACTGCTTCTCTGCAAGCCGGTGTTCGAGTTCGTCAGGGCTGCACCGCAGCACAACGGTCAGATCTGCAGGAAAATGATGCGACAGGTGGCCGTCCAGCACCGTATCATCGCCGACCTCGTCCTCGAGGGCGGTGACAAGACTGTCAACGTCGACCGCCGTCGCGTCACGCTCCGGGTCCCTGTCCGTTTCCACGGCGGCGCGCTCCGCGACCTGGTTCACGTCGACGTACGCGTAGTCCAGCCGGTCAGCCAGTTCCTGCGACACCGCTGTTTTCCCAGTGCCGGGCGTCCCGGTGACGGCGATTATCATCAGTACAGCCGCGGCGGCGAAGTAATAAAAGAGTGCCAGCAGACCGGTTTGTCAGGCGCCATGATTGAAGTATGGACTGAAAAGTACCGGCCGGACACGCTGGACGAGGTGATCGGGCACGACAATATCACCGGCCGCCTCCAGGCGTTCGTGGAGAAGGAGTCGGTACCGCACATGCTGTTTGCGGGGCCCGCCGGAACAGGAAAGACGACGTCCGCGATCTCGCTCGCAAAGGACCTGTACGGCGACGACTGGAAGCAGAACTTCATGGAGACCAACGCCAGCGATGAGCGGGGCATCGATGTCATCCGCAACCAGATCAAGGACTTCGCGCGGACGCGGTCGGTCAACGCCGATTTCAAGAT
>CAZTXA010000055.1:0-3661 GCA_964617945.1 uncultured archaeon | reverse complement strand
AGCTTGGAGCCGAGGCTGGACACGATACCGAGCACGACCATGGTAGCGGCCTGCTGCGCGGTCACTGTGCCGCCGGCGAGCAGGGTCGCGGCCGATGCAACGACCGCGGTCGAGGAGGCGAACCCACCGAGGAACGCCGCACCGTAGGTCCCGGCGACAGCGAACTGTGTCTGCGCCAGCTCCGCCACGAGGAGCACGGCGAGGAAGAGGGCGCCGAACTTGAACGCGGAGACAAATGAGAACGGGGAGGACTCCGTGAACTCTGGGATGTCCTCATCACCGTCGTGATAGAGATATACTGTTGCGAGGATCCCGACAAGGGCGGCTGCGGTGAGCGGGACAGCGAGTACCGGTACAGTGGCCGGCGCGAGGACGCCGGCGATCACACCGTTCCGGACCACCATCGCCACGACAGCGGCGACCGCGCCCGCGTACGCCGCCTCCTCCATGTCGCGCGCCACCACGCTGTGCGCCATCGTTGAGACGACCGCGAGCGAGCTTATCACGCCGCCAAGCGCCGCCGACACGAGGAAGCCGAACCGGTCCGTCCACCGCAGCGCCACGTACGCGGCGAACTGGATCAGGAGGATGAAGATGACGAACAGCAACGCTTCCCGGAGGAACAGGACGCCGTACGGGTCGACCGCGCCCTCCGGCAGGACAGGGTACAGGACGAGTGCGAGGATGGCGAGCGCGGCCGCGTCCGCGATCTCGTCAGACTCCAGCATCTCCATGTACCGGGTAAACGTCTCCTTCTGTGCAAGGACGAACACCGCGATCAGCGTGACCGCCACCGCCGCAAAGTACTCCCCGTAGCCGACGAGGACGCCGACAAGCGCGACGAGGAGGACGGTCGACGAGGTCGTCAGTCCCAGGTCCTCCTGCTCCACCTCCACCCGGATCAGCAGTACCAGCAGGGAGAACGCCGCGCCCGTCGCCAGGTAGACCGCGACCGGGAGCGCAGACGAGGCCAGGTCCGCTGCAAGGACCGCCACAGGCCCCGCCCCGCAGAGGATGGCGAGGGTGCGGAGCCCGGCGTACTTGTTCCCCGCGGCGCGCTCCCGTTCCAGCCCGACGAGCGCCCCGAGCGCGAACGCGAGTACCACGTTCTGCAGCGTTGTAATCGGCGGCATACAGTGCTATGCGGACATCTGGCTTAAAAAGAACCTTGACCGGTTACAGGTCGAACACGTCCAGCCCCGTCGCCTCGTCCGGCCGGTGGTCGAGCACGGTGTCGGTACGGACGACCAGCATCTCGAACGTCCCCGAGACCCGGGCCTCAGAGCAGTGGCCGCCGACCGCCGTGAAGTCGCGCTGCCCGAGCGTGATGTGGGCGTGGATCTTGTCCGGCCCGATGTTCCCTGCGAAGTTGGTGACCTCGAACTGGCCTTCCAGCTTCTCCTCCGTGTACTCTTCCGTCTCCACGTCGTAGTGACCGAGCACGGCCTCGTCGACAGCGCCGATACCGGTGACGAACGCGCCGTCGATGTCGTACTCGCGGCGGAGCTCCTCCAGTTTCTCGATGACTCGTTCACCGGGTTCGAGGCGGACGACAAGACGGTCGCCCTCATCTGCAACGTCCATACGCGACCGTGCAACGCCAGTGTTTAAATCGGTGCCGCCAGCACACCCTCTTAAATATTACAAGGTAATATTCCGGCATGGTCAAGGAGCGGATCTCCCTTACACTGGACAGCGAGGTCGTGGAACAGCTGGATGAGAGATTGGAAGCTGAGGGTATCGACAACCGGTCGCGCGGCGTGGAACGGTTCCTCCGCGACTACCTCCAGCAGGACGCCGTCGACACCGCGCTGGTGCTCGGCGGCGGGGAGGACAGCGCCTGCCTCATCAATATCAACGGGAAACCTGTTATCGAGCACACGCTGGAGCACCTCCGTGACTCCGGGATCAGTAATATTTTTGTCGCGACCGCCGACCCGGCGGTCCGGGACCGGCTTGAGACGCACGATGTCGAGGTTGTATTCGAGGACGACCCGCTCGGCACCGCTGGAAGCCTCCGCGAGATCGCGGACGCGATCGATGACACTGTCGCCGTGATGAACGGTGACGTGGTGTGCGAGGTCGATTTCGAAGACATGTACCAGGCGCACCGGGACGGCGACGGGATCGCCACCCTCGCACTGACAACGGTCAAGGACGCCTCCGGGTACGGCGTCATCCGGATGAAAGGGAACCGTGTCGTCGGGTTCAAGGAGAAGCCGGACGAGTCCTCCTCCCACCTCGTCAACGCCGGCGTCTACCTGCTCGGCCCGGAATTCCTGGACCGCATCCCTCCTGAAGAAGAGCAGCAGGAGGTAGATATCGAGGCAGTATTCGAGACACTGGCGGCCGAAGAACAGTTAAACGGGTATGTATATGACGGTGAATGGAAGGAGGTCGGATGAGATGAAAGCACTTGTCACCGGCGGCGCCGGGTTCATCGGCAGCAACCTCGCCATCGAACTCGTCGAACAGGGACACGAGGTCGTGGTGCTCGACGACATGTACCTCGGCACGCCGGACAACCTTGACGGCTACCATGACGAGATCGACATCGTTGAAGGGGATGTCCGGGACGCGGAGACCGTTGCAGCGTGCTGTGACGGCGTGGATGTCGTGTTCCACAACGCGGCACGGAGCTCCGCCCCGATGCACGTCGACGATCCTGCAGAAGGTGCCGCGGTGAACATCAACGGGTTCATCAACGTGATGGAGGAGGCGCGGGAGCAGGACTTCAAGGTCGTCTACGCCTCCACATCGTCGATGTACGGCAGCGTCGAGCCGCCGCACCGCGAGCACATGGGCGAGGAGCCGGTCAACCTGTACAGCGCGTCGAAGATGTCGCGCGAGCTCTATGCGACGGTCTACCACAACGCGTACGACATCGAGGTCGTCGGGCTGCGCTACTTCTCCGTGTACGGCCCGCGGGAGAAGGCGAAAGGAGAATATGCAAACCTTGTATCGCAGTGGATGTGGAAGATGATGGACGGGGAACGGCCGGAGATCTGGGGTGACGGTTCCCGCAGCCGGGACCTCACCTTCGTGAAGGATATCGTCCGCGGCAACATCGCCGCGGCAGAGAGCGACGTGTCCGGCGAGGTCGTCAACCTCGGTACCGGGGAGGAGACCCGGCTCGACGACCTCGTCGCCAAACTGAACGAGGCGCTCGGGACAGATATCGAGCCGCGGTTCGTGGAAAACCCGAAGGACAACCCGGTGATGCGGACGAAGGCCGACAACTCGAAAGCGAAAGAACTGCTCGGCTGGGAGCCACAGGTCGATATCGACGAAGGGATCGAGAGAACGGCCGAGTGGTACCGGGGTGAGCAGTGATGCAGGACATGCCGTGGGGTGCGGAAGAAGTTGTCATGACGTCCGACGTCGGCGACGGCGTACTGGCGGTGCGGCGTGTGCACATCGAGCACGACGAGATGACTGCCTACCACTACCACCGTGACCGGAACGAGATCGTGTTCGTCCAGGACGGGATGCTGGAGATCCGGCTGGAGGACGACTATGCAGAGGTGGAGGAGAACGATGCGTTCTTCATCGAGGCCGGCGAACCACACCAGCTGCAGAACATCGACGACGAGGTCGTCGAAATACTGGAGATCGGTGTCCCGTTCGACCCGGACGACGTTGAAATGGTGGAGGATCCGTA
>CAZTXA010000054.1:0-3786 GCA_964617945.1 uncultured archaeon | reverse complement strand
ATCCTCGACCCGGAGACGTTACCACGACGGTACGCGGGTATCTCTGCATGCTTTAGAAAGGAGGCAGGGAGCCACGGCAAGGACACGAAAGGAATCTTCCGCGTCCACCAGTTCGACAAGGTTGAGCAGTTCATCTTTTCACATCCCGAGGACTCGTGGGACCGGCACGAGGAGTTGATCGATATCGCGGAGGAGGTGATGCAGGAGCTGGAGCTGCACTACCGTGTGGTGGAGATCCCGGACGGCGACATGAACGACAACGCGGCACGGAAGTACGATATCGAGGCGTGGTACCCCGCACAGGGGGAGTACCGGGAGCTGGTGTCGTGCTCCAACAATACAGATTACCAGGCGCGGAAGCTGAAGGTGCGGATGCGCGGCGACGAGGACAACCCTGTCGTCCACGTGCTGAACGCGACGGCGTGGCCAGGGCAGCGCGGGCTGACCGCGTTGCTGGTGCAGCACCAGACCGGAGACGGTCGCGTGAAGATCCCTGAGGTGCTGCACGAGTACATGGGCGGCCAGGAATACATCGAGAAACCGGACTGAGGCGTAGCTTTATCCAGCGGCACCACAAGCTGATACATCATGGCCCTTCTCAGGCGTGTGTTACTACCGTTCGCCCGGCGGTTCGTCGCCGGCGAGACCGTTGAGTCTGCGGTGCAGCATGCCCGGGAACTGAACGATGACGGTATCACCGCGTACATCGATCTGCTCGGGGAGCACGTCGGAGAGGAGGGAGTCGCGGAGGACGCGAGAGACGAGTACCTGGAGCTGCTGGACCGGATCGACACCGAGGACCTGGATGCAGGGCTCTCCATCAAGCCGACACACCTCGGCCTGGAGATCGATGAAGAGGTCTGCCGGGACAATATCGCACAGATCCTCGACCAGGCGGCGGACTACGGCCGGTACGTGTGGATCGACATGGAGTCGTCCGCCCATACAGCGGAGACGATTGACCTGTACCTCGACCTGCTGGAGGAGCATGGGAACGTCGGCGTATGCATCCAGGCCTACCTGAAGCGGTCGCGTGAAGACGTGGAACGGGTTATCGATGCCGGGGGAGATGTGCGACTGGTAAAGGGCGCGTACAGCGAGCCGTCGGAGGTCGCGTACCAGGACCGTGACGCGGTCGACCGGAATTTCCGCGAGCTGATGGAATTACTGTTCGATTCAGATGCGTATTTCGCCGTCGCCACGCACGACGAGCACCTTATCGAGCGGGCGAAACAGCGTGGCGAGGTGTCGAACAGGGAGCGGGACGAGTACGCGTTCCAGTTCCTCATGGGTGTCCGCGACGACCTGGAGCGGGAGCTGGCGGACGAGGGGTACCGGGTCGGGGAGTATGTGCCGTACGGGCCGGAATGGCTGTCGTATTACTGGCGGCGGGTCAGGGAACGGCGCGAGAACCTGTTCTTTGCGTTGAGAGCTGTTTTACCGGGGTGAACGCGAATCCCGGCGCTCCTTTTAATGCTTCGTCTACAAGCCGGGACGCATGACGACGTTAATGGTCGCTGAGAAGCCGAACGTGGCGCAACGGCTCGCGGAGGCGCTCGGCGACTACGAGACGGAGGAAAACAGAGGGGTTACGAACTACAGGCTGGACACTGAACACGGAGACGTCATTATTGCGCCGTCCGTCGGCCATATTTTCTCGCTCGAACAGTCAGACGGGGAATGGACGTACCCGGTGTTCGATATCGAGTGGGTGCCGTCCTTCGAGTCAGACGACGGCAACAACTACATGAAGAAGTACTACAACAACCTGCGGGACAAGGGCGAGGAGGCAGACCGGTACATCAACGCCTGCGACTTCGACATCGAAGGGTCCGTTATCGGGGAGCGCGCCATCACCCTCGCCGCCGACGGGTCACGTGAGAAGACGAAGCGGATGAAGTTCTCCACGTTGACCACCGGCGACCTCCAGGACGCGTTCGACTCGTTGAACGACTTCGACGAGGGGCAGACTGAAGCAGGGTTGACACGGCACATCCTGGACTGGTACTACGGTATCAACATCTCGCGGGCGTTGATGCTCGCCGTTCGTTCCCAGGACCGGTTCCAGAAACTGTCCACCGGCCGCGTCCAGGGGCCGACGCTGAAGATCCTGGCGGACAGGGAGCGGGAGATCCAGGCGTTCGACCCGGACCCGTACTGGCAGGTCGTTATCCATACGAACGGTATCGAGGCCACGCACGAGGAGGACCGGTTCTGGGAGGAGGACGAGGCCGACGACGTCGTCTCGACCTGTAGCGGTGAAGACGCGACCGTCGCAGCAGTGGACAGGAACCGGTACACGCACAAGCCACCGGTCCCGTTCAACCTGACCGGGCTGCAGCGGGAGGCACAGTCCCAGTTCAACATCTCGCCCGGCCGGACACAGGAGATTGCGCAGTCGCTGTACGAGGACTCGCTGATATCCTATCCGCGGACCGAGTCACAGAAGCTGCCACCGAAGATCGGGTACGAGCAGATCCTGTCCAAGCTGAAGCAGCAGGACGACTACGAGGACAAGGCGGAAACGGTGCTGGATATGGATGACCTGTACACGCAGCAGGGCGGCGGAGACGACCCGGCACACCCGGCGATCCACCCGACCGGGGTGGCACCGAACGGGTTGAGCGACGACGAGGAGAAAATCTACGACCTCGTTGTCAAGCGGTTCTTCGCCGTGTTCGGCGAGGCGGCCGTGCGGGAGACGCTCAACCTGACGTTCGACGTGAACGGGGAACTGTTCGAGGCGCAGGGGAAGCGGACCGTGGAGCGGAACTGGTTCGACCTGTACGAGCCGTACGTGAACGCGAAGACCATCGAGCTGCCGGACGTGGAGGAGGGACAGGAGCTGCCGGTCGAGGAGCTGGAGAAGCTGGACAAGGAGACCCAGCCGCCGAACCGGTATTCGCAGGCGGGTATCGTGTCCGAGCTGGAGGACCGGAACCTGGGGACGAAGGCGACCCGGTCGCAGACCGTCGACCGGCTGTACGACCGCGGCTATATCGATAACGCACCGATCGAGGTGACGGACATCGGACTGGCGGTGATCGAGGCGCTCGAAGACCACTGTCCGGACATCGTATCGGAGGAATTGACGCGGCAGTTCGAAGAGGAGATGCAGGCGATCAGGGACGAGGAGATGGAACGGGACGACGTCCTGACAGAGGCACGGGACACGCTTACCGGTATCCTGGATACGTTCGAGGAGCAGGAGGACGCTATCGGGGCCGCGTTAGTGGATGCGATCGACCTGCACCGGAAGAAGGAGCGGGAACTCGGGCCGTGCGACCAGTGCGACGACGGCACACTCCGGATCATCAAGAAGAACGGGAAGTTCGTCGGCTGCACGAACTATCCGGACTGTGAGAACACGTACCCGCTGACCAACGGGAAGATAGAGTCCACGGGCGAGGTCTGCGACACGTGCCACACCCCGATCATCAAGGTCATCCGGAAAGGGAAGCGCCCGTTCGAGATGTGTCTTGACCCGGACTGTCCGACGAAGGACGACTGGGACTAGCTCTAGACGGCGGACAGCTATTTATTGCAAGCACGAGTACTGTGGGATATCATGTGGAAGAGCAGCCCGAAGCCTGACCGCGCCGACAATGACGGGCCGAGCGTTGGATACATCGCGTTCCTGGGGTTCGTCGGGCTGCTGCTTGAGGTCGTCGGTGTCTGGCTCGTCTTCTCCTGGCTGTCCGCCACACCGCAGCAGATGGGTGACCCGAAGCTCCTGATCGGCGGCGTCCTGACGGTCGTCGGGTTCGTCGTGCTGACGCGGTGGCT
>CAZTXA010000053.1:0-3788 GCA_964617945.1 uncultured archaeon | reverse complement strand
TACAAGGAGTTCGCGGACGAGCTCGGGCTGACCGACGAGATCGACAACATGGACGGCTAGGACGGCAACCGGTACTCGCCGCCCGTCTCTTCTATCATTCCCTCCTCCTGCAGTTCCGCCAGTAACTCGTCCAGGTCGTATTCGTCCGGCAACTCCAGCTCCGCGTCGATATCATCCCGGTCCCGTGCCGCGTCCATCAGCAGCTTCAGCACTTTTGCACGGTACTGCCGCCACGACCCCTCGAACGTCGACTGGGACTGGATGTCCGGCGTCTCAAAGTTCTTCTTCCGGAACGCCGTGCAGTCTTCCCGCCACGGACACTCCCTGCAGCGGGGCGTCCCGTCGACGCACACCTCGGCGCCGAGCTCCATCACCGCGTTGTTCCACACCCGGCTCTTCCCCGCCGGGAAGATCTGCTCGTGGAACGCCTTCAGTTCGTCGTCGCCCGCCGCACCGTGGAACCGGTACAGCAATCGGCGGACGTTGGTGTCGAACACCGGTCCGCCGTTGTTGAACGCGAACGATGCGACCGCGTTCGCGGTGTACTCGCCGACACCCTGCAATGCTTGGAGCTGTTCCGGCTCCTCCGGGAACTCGCCGTCGAACTCCTCCACCACCTGCTCCGCCGCCTGCTTGAGGTATTTGGCGCGGTTGTTGTAGCCGAGCCCGTCCCACAGTTCGAGCACGTCGCCCAGCGGCGCATCGGCCAGGTCTTCAACAGTCGGGAACGCGTCGAGGAACGCCTCCCACTTCGGCACGACCCGGGACACCTGTGTCTGCTGCAGCATGATCTCCGCGACAAGTACCTCGTACGGGTCGTCCGTCTCCCGCCACGGCAGCTCCCGTTTGTGTTCCTGGTACCAGTCGAGAAGCTCGCCCTGCAACTGTTCCACGTCCATCCCGCCATGGAATTCGTTCCAATCTTTAAGCGAGATGTGAAGCGGCGGAACTGACTTGAAACCTGCGGCGTAAACCGTACATATGGAGTTCCCTGAACTCATTGACGGCGTGGAACTGTACTGGCTGGGGCATGCATCGGTCAAACTCGTTGACTCCAACGACACCGCGGTGTATATCGACCCGTGGAGCGAGGTGATGCAGGAGGCTGACGAACACCCGGCCGCGGACATCATCATCTCGACGCACGACGACCGGGACCACTTCGACGTGAAGGCGATCCAGGCGGTGAAAAAGGATTCAACCACGGTCGTCTGTCACCCGGACTCCGCTGACGACGTGCCGGAGGACGTCTCGTTCAAGCGGCTGGAGCCGGGCCGGTCGGTGAAGGTGCATGATAAACGCATCCGCGGCGTCCACGCCTACAACCTCGACAAGTTCGACTCCCCGGACGTCCCGTACCACGCGAAAGGCGACGGGTACGGCGCACTGTTCAGTATGGACGGTGTCACGTTCTACCACGCCGCGGACACCGATCCTATCCCGGAGATGGAGGAGCTCGCAGACGATGATATCGATGTCGCGTTCCTCCCGGTCGGCGGCACCTATACCATGGATCAGGACGAGGCCGTCGAGGCAGTGCAGATGATCCAGCCCCGGAAGGTAGTTCCCATCCACTACGGCACGATCGACGCCACCACTGCCGATGTCGACCGGTTCGCGGACGACGTACGTGAACAAACGGACGCGGAGCCGCTCCTGCTCGACCGGCAGTCGCCATGACCGCGACGGCAACGTTTGCGGGCGGCTGCTTCTGGTGCGTCGAGGCCGTGTTCAACAAGGTGGACGGCGTCACTGATACCACGGCCGGGTACGCCGGCGGTCACGTCGAGGACCCGGACTACGAGGAGGTGTGCACCGGCGACACCGGGCACGCGGAAGCGGTGCAGCTCGAGTACGACCCCGAAACGGTATCGTACCAGGAGTTGCTGGACGTGTTCTTCCAGGCCCACGACCCGACCACACGGGACAGGGAGGGGCCGGACATCGGCAGCCAGTACCGGTCCGCCGTGTTCTACCACAGCGAGGAGCAGCGGGCGGCGGTCAAGGAAACGATCACGGCCCTGGAGGAGGACGGGCTGGACGTCGTGACCGAGGTCGAACCGCTCGACACGTTCTATCCCGCGGCCGAGGAGCACCAGGACTACTTCGAAAAGCATCCTGACCGGCCGTACTGCCGGGCACACATCGCGCCAAAGGTGGACGCCGTCACGTCGTGATGGTGCCGGGAGTCACATCTCCGCATACTGCGGAGCGTCCTCCTCGCGCCACGTGTCCGGGAGGCGGTGCTCCAGTTCTTCACCGGCCCGGACGGCTGTCGGGAGCGCCTGCTCCAGCCAGCTCCCTTTCGACGGCTTCCGGTCCCATTGCTCCAGTGCCCGGTACTGGACGAGGCGCCGCCCGATACGGGCACGGTAATCACTCGCGGCCGCGGTGTTCCCGGCCTTCCGCTCCCGGACGTAGGACGTACCGAAATCCCTGATATCGTCGAGGATGGTCTGGGCCTCCGGGTCGGCTGGATCCTCACCATCCAGCAGCCGGTAGGCCTGGTGGAGGACTGATTCCTCTGTTTGGGTGGTCGCTTCAACGGAGTCTGGAGCCGTGGTATAGCCTTGTGGTCGCGTCGCCATGAGAGACACCTCGAAACCGGGAAGGGGGCGGAACGCCAGCACTCACAGAATAAAGGTATACGGGGAATCGACGGTCGCTGTCCGTTCCATGCTGACTTCCTCAACGTTACGGCCGCCTTTTTATAAAATTTTCGGTGTAACGGGGGTGAGCTCTAGGAAATCAGGTCATGCAAGGTTGATCTCTCTGTGGAATGCGTCCTCCAGCAGCTCCCGGATATCCTGTTCCACCGCATCCATCTCCTCATCGATCCCGTCCAGCTCCTCCCGGATGTCCTTCCGCCGCTCCCGTTCCTCCTCCAGCTCCCCTTTCAGGTCGTCCAGCCGTGCCGCCAGCTCGTTCTCCCGCTCCCGTGCCGAGTGGCTCTCCACGGTCTCCTGCAGTGACCGGGAACGGTCCTGTGCCGCGGCCAGCTCCTCCTGCATCTCCCCGATGTCCTCCAGTGAGGCGGCTGCCGCTGTGAACTTGTCGTGCTGCCGTTCACCCAGTAGATCATCAGGGAGTGCGTCCAGTGCCGACCTGACAGCGGCCTCGACAGTGTCCGGGTCCCTGTCCAGCACCGCCTCCACGTCACCGTCCCGCACCTCCTCCAGTACGTCTCGGTGCTCCAGTGCACCGGCACGGTTCTCGGGGCCGTACAGGAGTTTCTTGAGGCCGCGCTCCATCCGTGTCACCGCCGCGGCCACCTCGTTCCGGACCTCCTCCGCGCGTCGCTCCGCGGCACGCTGCTCCGACTGCAGCTGCTGGTACTCTGTCCAGTCATCGCTGTCGTGCAAGTCGTCCAGCTCCTCGTTCACGTCGTCGATACGGTCCCTGATGCCGGCAAGATCGAGTTCAGACAGCTCTGCGTCGAGTTCGCTCCGGCGTTCCTCCAGCCGTGAGAGCTCGCTGCACGCCGACTCCAGCTTCGACGACCGCTCCAGAACAGTATATTCTCCATCCAGGAAGCTGGAAAGACGGTCCCGCACGTGTTTCACGTCGTCCAGTGCATCGAACACTGGGTCTTTCTCCTCACCGATCACTTTCAGTACCTCTGTCTCCTTCCGCTTCATCTCACGGAACTCATCACAGAACTCGTCGAGCGCCTCGTACAGCTCCCGTGGACTGCCGTCGACCGTGAACTGGTCTACCATGCGCCGCCGCTCCGTCACGATATTGTCCGTGACGTCCTCGACCACGTCCCGGCCCTCCACATCCTCGTA
>CAZTXA010000052.1:0-3879 GCA_964617945.1 uncultured archaeon | reverse complement strand
TGGGCGCAGCGGATCGAGGACGGTGACGACGAGGCCGTGGAGCTGTGGGAGATGTTCCGCGACGCCTCGATCGCGCACCACGAGGAGGACTACATGCGGATGGATGTCTCGTTCGACCGGTGGACCGGGGAATCAAGATATGTCGAAAAAGCAGACGACATCCTGGACGAAGGATTGGCAGACGGCGTCTTCGAGGAGGAGGCGGACGGGAGCATCGCCGTCGAGTTCGATGACGACGACCTGCCGAGCATCGTGGTACAGAAGGCTGACGGCACCTCCCTCTACCTGACACGTGACCTCGCCACGCTGAAGACGCGGGTCGTGGAGGAAGGGTTCGACCACAACCTGTACGTGGTCGGGTCCGAGCAGGAGCTCCACTTCAAGCAGCTGTTCGCCGCAGCCGACCGGCTCGGCTACGACACGGGCGGCTGCGAACACGTGTCCTACGGCCTGTTGAACCTGCCTGACGGCGGGATGTCCTCCCGCGAGGGACGGATCGTGCGGCTGGCAGACCTGCTGGACGAGGCGGTGGAACGTGCAGAGGAGAAACTGGAGGAGGAAGGGAAGGCACTGGACGTTGCAGACGCGGTCGGGATCGGCGCTGCAAAGTATGCAAACCTGAAAGTGACGCGGAGCAAGGACATCGAGTTCGACTGGGACCGGGTCCTCTCCTTTGAAGGTGATGCGGGACCGTACCTCCAGTACGCGAACACGCGGGCGAAGAGCATCCTCGCCAAGGCGGAGGAGGACGGAGCGATCAACGGCGAGGTCGGGGACGAGGAGCATGAACTGGTGAAGCAACTGGCCGAATTCCCCGAGCACGTGGAACAGGCGGCAGTGCAACGCGAACCGGCCAAACTCGCCAACTACCTCTCCCGGCTCAGCGAGACGTTCAACACGTTCTACCACAGCAAACGCGTCCTGGACGCGGACACCGGTGCAGCGGTGCGGCGCAGGGTAAAGCTTATGGGGCTGTTCCGCGATGTAACCGATACAGGGCTCGAACTGCTCGGGATCGAACCGCTTGAGGAGATGTAATCCAGGATGGAAATCACTATCAACGATGGCACTGTTAAAATCGATATCAGTCGGGTAGAGGGGAACGCCGAGGCCGCACTGGAACGGTACCTGCAGGGGGAGCCGGTCGAGTTCGACCACGACGTTGACCTGGGCGACCTCTCCCCGTTCAACCGGCAGATCCTCGAGGAGATCCGGGACATCCCGTACGGCGAGACCCGGACCTACCAGGAGATCGCGGACGCGTTCGGGAACCCTGGCGCGGTCCGGGCGATCGGCCAGGCCTGCAAGAACAACCCGGTACCGATCATCATCCCCTGCCACCGTGTCGTCGAGGAGGATGGGATCGGCGGGTACAAGTATGGAGAAGACGTGAAACGGGCGCTGCTCGAGATGGAAGACGCGCTATGAATACTTCGGTTCTCGTCTCCGTGCCGCCTCGAGACTGTTACTGAGCTGTGCCGGCACGTCCTCGGTCGCCGCCTCTCCATGGCCGGTATACAGTTCCTCCACGTCTAATTCGATGATCTGTTCGATGCTGTGGATGAGGCGGTCGCGGTCGCCCTGCTCCAGGTCAGTGCGTCCAAACTCGCCGCCGGGGAACACGAGGTCGCCGGCGAACAACACTTTCGTCTCGGCGCTGTAGAGGCAGACATGGTCATCGCGGTGGCCGGGCGTGTGCAGCACGTCGAACACGTAGCCCCCGGCTGTCACCGTGCCGCCGTCCTCCAGCTGCTCCGCAGCGACCGGCAGGTTATCCGGTTCGAGGGCGTACACGTCGGGGTCGAACCGGTCGACGATCGCAGGGAGGTTCTCGATGTGGTCGTGGTGGCTGTGCGTTACAAGCACCGTGTCGAGATCGTCGTCCAGCCGTTCCAGGACGACCGGGTCGCTGCCCGCGTCCACGAGCACCTGCCCGTCTATAAGCCACGCGTTCGCGGTGAAGGATTCCGCGTCCGCAGCCAGGTTGTCCACGTCCATGCGTCTCGATACTTGCCCGACGCATAAATACCTTCTAATTCAATAAAGAATTAATTTATCCATATTAGATTCTTACAAGAATAATTTAAAGGTTGGTCTGTCGTACACGCAGCGATGAGCGACGAATACGATCCCGGGTACGACCGGTACGTTGAACCGCATGAGCGACGCGGACTGGGCAACACTGTCATACCGGAGCCCCTCGCCACAGACGACATCGAGCCCGCCTACGATACGTAGCGATCAGAAGAACAGTCGCTCCGCGTTCCCGCCGGCGACCAGTCCCGCCTCCCTGTCAGTGATGTCGGCGAGTTCCACGTTCTTCTGCATCGGGAGCGGGTGGCCGTACGGGGCATCAGAGCCGAACAGGACGCGGTCCGCCCCGAGGTCGTCCACCAACACCTCGACGCCCAGCGGGGTGCAGTGCAGGGAGATCTCTATGGCGACGTTGTCCAGTCCCCGGATGCGTTCCCGGAAGGACTCGGACTGGAAGTAGTAGCCTTTCGTCGTATGCGCCGCGACAAAGGTCACCCCGTCGTGGCGTTCGGCCGCGTCCAGCACCGAGGACGGGTGTGACCCCTCACCTTCCTCCAGCCCGGTATGCACCAGGACCGGCAGATCCCTGGCGTCAATGACGTCGAAGTACGGACCGATCTGGTCAAGGGTGAAGTCCTGGCTGCGGGGATGGAGTTTGATGCCACCGGCCCAGTCCGCGTCCGCAACGTCGCCGGGGTCGTGGACGGCCGGGTCGAGCCGGAACAGGCCGGCGAGCCTGTTATCGTCCGCGACGAGTTCCCGGATACGGCTGTTACCGGCGGGGATGCCGTCTACTTCGTCCATGCAGAACACGACCGCCCGGTCGATGTAGTCGTCAAGCAGCTCCTCAAGGTCTTCGATCGAGGCGGAGACGCCGCCGCGGTCCTCACCGATGTGCGTGTGGGCGTCGATCCATTCCATCTCAATCACCGACGACCTGTTCCGCGAACGTGGCAGGGTCGAACCGTTCAAGGTCGCTATACTCCTGTCCCGTCCCGAGGAAGAGGACCGGTCTGCCGGTGGCGTACCCGAGGCTTAACGCGGCGCCGCCGGACTCGTCCACGTCCGCCTTGGTCAACACGATACCATCGAACCCGACCCGCTCGTACTCCTCCGCCTGTTCGAGGACGTCGTTCCCGACCAGCGCGTCCACCACCAGCAGCGTGAGGTCAGGCTCGTTCACGTCGACGATCTTCGCCAGTTCGTCCATCAGGTTCCGGTCCGCGTGGGACCGCCCCGCGGTATCCGCAAGGACCACATCCTTCCCCTCCTTCTCCGCGTGCTCCACCGCGTCGTAGATGACGGCGGCGGGGTCGGCTTCGTACTCGTGGCTGACGCAGCTGATCCCGAGCTCGTCCGCGTGCTCCTGTAACTGTTCGATGGACGCGCTGCGGAACGTGTCCCCTGCCGCGAGCACAGGCTCGTACCCGTCATCCTGGAAGCGGCGGGCGAGTTTGGCCGCGGTCGTCGTCTTGCCGCTGCCGTTGAACCCGACGAGGAGGATAAGCGCAGGCGTGTGCTCCTCCACGACCGCCTCAATGTCCACCTCTTCCTGTGCCAGGACGTCACGGATAGCGTCCTGCAGCGCATCCTCCACGACTGAGCCTGCCTTCCGGCGCGGTACGGACTCACCGACGAGTGCGTCCTTCATATCCTCCTTCAGCGCCTCGATGACGTCGACCGCGACGTTGTTCTGCAGCAATCCCTGCTCCAGTTCCCAGAATACGTCGTCGAACAGCTCCGCCGTGACCTCCTTCTCGGCCACGGTCTCCCGCGCCTTCTCCGAGAATCCGGACACGGACTCCTTCAGGCTGTCGAACATGGACAGAACGGCGGTATGCAGCT
>CAZTXA010000051.1:0-3915 GCA_964617945.1 uncultured archaeon | reverse complement strand
GGGAAGGGTCCGCCGCTTAGTCGTAGACCCGCCAGGTGTGGCTGCACTCCGTACACCGGTAGAACCGGGTCGGTGGTTCGTCAGCGCTCCTGGTCTGCTCCGTCCACCAGTACGCCTCGTCGTTCCCGCACTCCTCACAGTCCTCGTCTGTCACCGGCAGGCTCTCGTCGTCGTTCCCGACCGTGATCTCCTTTGACGCGGTATCGCTCTCCTCCCGGATCTCCATCTCGCCACCTTTCTTCTCGTATTTCTTGCCGCAGCTCCGGCACTTGAACGCGGTCTCGTCACCGCTCTTCTCTGCTACGATGATGCCGTCGCAGTCGTCGCAGTAGTCCATAGTCCCGTGACTTCACCTACGTCTCGCTGCACGTTTATAAAACAGGTGTCAGTCCTCGCTCTTCGGCGGGACCGTGAACAGGTAGTGTTTCTCGTCGCCGGACAGCTCCTTCTGCAGCCGTTTCACCAGGATGCCGCGCGGGTCTGGCAGGAGCTCGACACGGTCCTGGACGTCGTCCAGCGACTCGAACTCGCCGTTGTCCTCCCGCTCGTCCAGTATCTGCCACATGTGCTTCTCTCCGATGGAGGGCAGGAGTTCGAGCGCGTGCTGCCGCGGCGTGATCGGCTCTGCCTCGTTGAAGAAGTCGACGAACTTGTCCTCGTTCTCCTCGACCAGTTCCTCGAGCACGTATTCCAGTTCGGACTGTGCGGTCTGGGTGAGCTCGTGGGTGGTGATCTTTCCCTTGATGTACCTGACCTGGTCCCGGTCGCCGTCACCGATGTAGACCTCGTCGCCCGCGCTCATGCGGATGTCCTCCCGCGGCACGACCTCGAGCAGGTTGAAGTTCTCCGTCCCGATGACCTGCGCAACAGGTTTCGACGGGCCGCCGGGGCGGCCGTGTTCCAGGAAGTCAAGAACGATAGCGTGTTCGTCTTTCATAGTGATACACCTCGCAGGTTACCGCTTGCCGACAGACTCCGAGAAGTCGACGATCCTGTCGATCTCGTCGTCGTCCAGCTTGATCCGTTCCTTTGAGAATAACGCCTGTACTTCCATCTCGCTGCGCGGCAGGGTCTCCACGATCTTCAGGCGGTGTTCGTCGCGGAGGCTCTCGATCTCGTCCAGCTCCTCCATAAGTTCGTCCAGCGTATCAGGGTCCTGCACCGCCAGGTTCTTGGTGAGGTGTTCCAGCGTCAACTCCTGGACGTCGTTCCGCTCCTCCGCGGCCTCCAGCTCTGCAAACACCGTCGTCGCGCTGACCGGTTCCCGGGATTTCACGTCCATCAGTTATCAGCCTCCGCCAGGTGGACCGGTCGGACCGCGAACTGTTTCTCCTTCCCGCCGTCGACCAGTTCGACGACGCAGCTCGCGTCGTTGGTCTCGACGACTGTGCAGGAGCGGCCGTGGAACCGTGGATGCGGCATCCCGTCCTGCACGGCCGGGTCGACATCGATGCGGACGCGGTCGCCCTCGGCGAACCCGCGGAGCCGGTCTGAAATCTCGCCGGCGTTCCTGTTACCGGTCGCGAGTTTACGGCGTGTGCCGTGCCGCGTACCGCTGCTTTTCTGTGCCATATCGAGTATCTCCGGGCAGAGCTTTATAATACTGCAGCCGTTGCTAGGCGTCGAACCCGATAACGTCCAGTTCCTCGCATTCCGCGTTGGTGCCGAGGAGCTGGGAGACGCTGGGCTCGGTCTTCTCGTCGTCGCCGTGGATCAGCTCCTTGATGTACGTCCCGGCCTCTGCCTCGACCTCCAGGTCGATGGTGGTCTCGTCCACGCGCTCCCACGAGACATCGTACACCTCGCGTCGCCGGGTCTTCTGGGCGCGGCGGTGTTCGACGCGGGTGGGCGTGGCCTGGTCCACGGTACCGACCAGCTCCTCGAGGCGTTCCAAGTCGTCGTCGGTGACCGGGTCGTCCAGGACGACGCGGGCGCGGTAGGTCTTGTCGGCGCGCAGCGACTTCACCTCCTCGACACGGTCCTTCGTGGTGAAGGTGAGGTCGTAGACGTCGATCTCCTCGTTCTCGTTGATCCGTTCCTGCAGCGCCGCAAGGTCGATGTCCCGGTTCTCGGGTTCCATGATCTCGAGGACGAACGGGCGTTTCGCGAGGCATTTCGCGTCGACGTCCTCGCGGCCGGCGCCGTGGAACTTTGACTCGACCGCGCGCGTCGCATCGAGGAACGGTGCCGCGATCAGCTCCTCCACGCTCCGCTGGTACTGCTTCCCGGTCCAGTCGCACTCCTCGCAGCCGCTGCCGCGGCACTCGCCGCACGGCCACTTGGTCTGCGGGATCTCCCGTGAATACTTGTTGTACCGGCCCTCCACCAGTAACGAGTTGACCTGGACCTCGACCCGGTCCTTCTCCACGTCGTATACGGGGTTGACGTCGGCGCGTTCGAAGTCCACCTCTGTACCGGTCTCTTCCCCCAGTCGCTTCCCGATCAACCGGTTGAGCTCGCCGTTCAGTGGTTCGACCCAGTCCACGCCGACCTGTTCCCACAGCTCCTCTTCGGCCTGCACCGCGTCCGACGGCGGCCGTGTCCCGACCAGAAAGGTGTCGAACTCGTACCGGTCGACCGCGTTCACGACCCGTTCAACGTAGTGGTCGAGGTCGTCGAAGAGGCCGTTGCACAGGTCGCATTCTCCTCGCCGCGGTTCTTCGTCCGGGATATTGTCTCGTACAAACGATTCTTCGGCTAGTTCGTCTCCGTCAGCATGTGATCGGCGGATGATGAGGCCTCGTTCCCAGTTCTCCAGTCCGTGGCCGAGGCGGGCGAACTGGCGGCCGAGGCAGTGGTCGCAGAGGTCGTATCCCTCGAGCAGTGTCTCCGCCTTCTCCTGCGGGTCCATGGTGTCCGCGGCCCGCTCCAGTTTTAAATAGGCATCCGGGCAAGACGGTGGCATGCGGAAAAACGGGGCGAAGGCTGTCGGCGGGTTCGCCGCCGCGCTCGCGGTCATCGGCGTGTTCACGTGGGCGGTCGGCTGGCAGGACATCCTCGCCGCCACGTCACGCGCATCACCCCTGTTGCTCGCGGTGGGCGCAGTGCTGGCGTTCACCGGGTTCCTCGCTGTCGGCGTGGCGTGGTGGGTGATCGTGCGGCGCGTCACCGGGTACGGGCTGCGGCACGGGCTCTGGGTGTTCCTGGCGACACAGTTCGCGAACTCGGTGACCCCGCTCGGCCAGTTCGGCGGGGAACCGTTCATCGCCTACCTGCTGTCCCGCGACTCTGACCTCCGGATCGAGGAAAGCTTCGGTGCGGTCCTCGCCGCCGACATCGTGAACACGGTCCCGTTCTTCACGTTCTCGTTCCTCGGTATCGTCATCTTCCTGCTCCACTTCCCGCAGAACGGCGTGGTGTCGTTCCTGCTGGAGGCGGTGCTCGGGTTGACCGTGCTGGTGGCGGCAGCGTTCCTCAGCGCGTGGTGGTTCCGCGACACCACACTCTCTCTGCTTGGATGGGTGGGGACACGGCTCGCGTCCGGTCTCGACCACTTTGATGTGGACGGGGACAGTCTGAAGGAACGCGGGGAAGGGTTCTATACCGTGTTCGAAGAATTGCTGGCGGAGCGGCGGACGGTCGGCGTGTCGCTGGCTGTCGCCCACGTCTCCAGCCTGCTCGGGGTCGCCGCACTCTCCCTGCTGCTCCTGTCGCTGGGTGCGGAGGCGCCGCTCTCCGCGTTGCTGTTCATCCTTCCCGCGTCGATGCTCGCCGGGTACCTCCCGCTGCCGGGCGGGCTGGGCGGTATCGAGCTTGCACTGGCCGGCCTCTTGAACACCGTGGCGGGCGTGGCGTGGCCGGTGGCGTCGGCCGCGGCACTGCTGTACCGGATATTCACGTACTGGCTGGGGATGATGCTGCTCGGTGGCGTGGCCACGTGGGACCTGTCGATCGAGATATTCTCACGGTAACGAA
>CAZTXA010000050.1:0-3926 GCA_964617945.1 uncultured archaeon | reverse complement strand
TACGGAACCCGTCGCTGCAGTTCCGCCGGTCGCTGTGGCAGATGATCAACACGTTGAAGGCAGGGTCCGACCTCGGGACGACGCTGGAGTCACTGGTCGACGCGATCATGGAACAGCAGATGATGGCGGTACAGCGGTACGGGCAGGAGCTGAACCCGTACATCCTCGTCTACCTTATCGGTGCGATCATCGCGCCGTCGATCGGTGTCTCGTTCCTCATCATCTTCTCCACGTTCACCGGTGGGAACGTGTCACGGCAGCTGTTCTACTTCATCCTCGGCGGGATAACAGTGTTCCAGCTCGGGTTCCTGCAGGTGATCCGGGTGAAACGGCCTGAGGTGAAAACATGAGACCGATGCGGCGGGTCCGGGAGGGGTTGCGCCGGATCTCCGCACTGCTGCCGCAGCGGTACCTCGGGGCGGTGGACGAGCAGGCGGAGTACGCCCGTGTAGCAGGGTACCGGGACATCACCGCCAGCATCCTCGTCGGCGGGACACTGCTTGTCGTGCTGGCAGCGGTGTTCGCACCGCTCCCGCCGGTGCTGCGGGCGGTGGCCGGGGTGACCGGGATCGGGGTCGTGGCGGCGCTGCCGTACCTCGTGTTCTCCATCCTGGCGGAGCGGCGCCGGCGCACCATCGAACAGGTGCTGCCTGATGCGCTGCTGTTGATCAGTGCCAACATCGAGTCCGGCCTGACCATCGACAAGGCGTTCCTCGTGAGTGCGCGGGACGAGTTCGGACCGCTGGCGGACGATATCAGGTTGACGGCGATGCGGATGTACGGCGGGATGCCGGTGGAGGAGGCGCTGGATCAGCTTGCAGGGTCGACGAACTCGGAACTGTTCGAGGAGACGCTGAAGCTATTGGTGGACGGTATCAACTCGGGCGGCCAGGTGTCGTCGCTGCTCGAAAGCTCTGCCGAGGATATCCGGACGTCGCTCCGTCTGCGGGAGGAGATCGCGACCAACGTCCGTATGTATTCGATGTTCATCATGATCGCGGCGGTCGTCGGCGCGCCACTCCTGTTCGGGGTCTCCACGTACCTGACCGAGACCACCTCCCAGCTGTGGGCGACCGCTGACGTCGGCTCGGTCCCGTCACAGGGGTTCATCACGCTGCAGCAGCCGGATATCGATGTCGGGTTCTTCCGCGTGTTCGCAGTGGCCGCGATCGCGATCTCCAACGTGTTCGCCGCCCTGCTGATCTCGGAGATCAAGAACGGGACGGTGAAGGACGGTGTGAAGAAGATACCGGTGCTGGTCACCGTCGCCATCCTCGCCTACTACGGCAGCCTGCAACTCGTGGCGGCCATCCTGGGATAGGGTTACTTATTTAAACCACCGCGGGGTTAGAAAGGGAACATGATGCGACGTGGACAGGTCTCTGTCGAGTACCTTGCTATCTTCGGTCTTGTGCTGCTGGCGATTGTCGGTGCTGTCTCGTTCATCTCCGGCACCGGGTTCCTGAACCCGTGCCAGGCGACCACGCCAACCTTCGCCGGCCAGGACTTCACACTCGAGGAGGCCACGTTCACTGATACGAACAACGTTACTGTCAGTCTTTCTGCCACCGGTGCCAATCTGGAGAACGTCGGTCTGGCTATCGATGTCGACGGTGACGGCACCTACGAGCACACGAACCCTGACCAGATCAGCTCGCTGGCCGCAGGGTCTGCCTCCCAGATTGCCTGGGTAGAGACGACGGACGAGTTCTCGTCCGGCGAGTGTGCGAGTATGACGCTCGCGGTGAACTACTCGACCGAGGAGATCGGGGCGCAGCAGATCGCCCGTGGGTCGACATCGTTCACCCGGGAAGTCCAGTAACGGCGTGGTACTGATTTAAGGCGTGCGTGACACCGACTAGTGTATGCGCCGCGGTCAAGTAGCCCTTGAATACATCGCTATCATCGGGCTCGCCCTCCTCATCTCGACCCCGCTCGTCATCGAGGCACAGGAGTCGTCGCAGTCACTGCGCGACTCGTTCAACAACGGGCTGGCGAAGAACGCGTTGAACAACATCGAGGAGGCCGCATCGCTAGTGAACTCGCAGGGCCCGCCGGCAAAGACGACGTTCACGATCCGGCTCCCCCCTGGCGTGTCACAGACGAACGTGACCGACCAGTACTTCCACATCCGGCGGGAGGTCGGGGCAGGGTCGACGGACTTCTACAACTCGGTGGAGTTCAACGTGAACGGGAGTATCCCGACCGGGGCGGGCGTCCATACGATGGTGGCGGAGGCTGAGAACGACTATGTTAACGTCACGGAGCAGTAACGGGCAGTCGTCGCTGGAGTTCGTGACGATGGTGATACTGGTGCTGCTCGTGTTCACCGCGTTCGTGTCCCTGTTCAGCGGGCGGCAGGTAGATACGCTGCAGCAGGAACGGGAGCGGATCGCTATCAATACTGCGGACACGGTCGCGTTCGAACTCGACCTGGCGCTGGTGGAGGGCGACGGGTTCTCACGGACGTTCGACCTGCGTGAGTCGGTCGGCGGCCAGGACTACAACGTCTCGGTGAACGGGTCGACCATCCTGTTGACGTACGGGGACGACCGGAGCGTGGTGTCGTCGACCGCGGCCGACAACGTGACCGGGGACATCGTCCCGGGCGAGAACACTGTGGAGAACCTGGGAGGTGTACTCAATGTGTCGCAGCCGTAGCGGGCAGCTGTTTACCATGGATATGGTGGCGAGCATCCTCGTGTTCGTGCTCATCGTCAACCTGTCACTGATGACGTGGAACCTGGCGCAGCGGAACAGTGTCATGTTCAACGAGGACCGGGCGTTACGTGACCGGGCGGAGCGCGTCGCCGACCTGATCGTGCGCGGCCCCGGCGTCCCGGAGGACTGGACCGCGGACACGGTGGAGCTGGTCGGGCTGGCGGAGCCGGACCACGTGCTGTCGAACGAGAAGCTGGACGAGTTCGACACGCTGTCCTACCAGGAACAGTCTGACCTGCTGCGGACCCGGGGCAGCGACTTCCACCTCAACGTGTCCAGCAACGGGAGCACGGTCGAGGTCGACACGGACAGTGGCACGCTTACCGCGGTGTTCGGGGCCGCGGCAGGGGAGGATGCGGAGACGGTCGCGGTCAGCGAGCGGCGGGTGCTGGTGAACACGTCAAACAGCGACGGATATGACAACGCGGTGCTGGAACTGGTGGTATGGCGATGAGAAACGGATTTTATTTCTCGTTCGATGCATTGCTCGCGCTCCTCGTGCTGGGATTGACGGTCGTCCTGCTGCTCGGGACATCGGCCCCGTCCCGGTCCAGCAGTGATACGACGGTGCAGCAGTTCCGGCAGACGAACACGGTGGCGGAGGACGCGGTGCAGGCCGCCACCCACGCCACCCTGTCACAGGCGTTCTCCACGGAGACCGTCGACGACTACGTGGCGGATACGTCGCTGGAGGCGTCGGACACGGACAAGAGCGTGATGGACGTGATCTCTATCCTGTGGGCGTCGAACGAGTCCGATGCTGCACAGAACCTGTCCGGGGACTTCTTCGCCGACTTCGTACCGGACGGGTACGGGTACAGCGTGTCCATCGAGGGGGACGAGGAGAGCGTGGTGTTCAACTCCTCGGACCGTACAAACGCGACGGCGGTGGCGACGGCGCGGCGGGTCGTGTCCGGCGTACAGAAGGACCGGCCGCAGGACGGGTACCTGGCGCGGGCGCGCGCGGAGGAGGTGGACAAGAACACGACCGAGGTGTTCGGCATGCCGATGGGCGGGAGCGCGGTACGCGGCGGGAGTTCGCACTCGCTCGACCTGACGCGCCGGTTCGAGGTGGACGCGGAGCAGATCCAGAACGCGACGCTGTACCTGTCGATGCGGACCGGCGGGTCGGACCCGAACTCCATCGATGTCGAGGTGAACGGGCAGGACGCGGGGTTCCCGAACACGTGGGACTACGAGGTGGA
>CAZTXA010000049.1:0-3977 GCA_964617945.1 uncultured archaeon | reverse complement strand
TTTCGATGCCGCGGTGCGGCGCTACCGGAGCCGTTTTAAACCAGCAGCGCCACCATCGGGGCATGGCCCTCGACGAACTGAAGGACCGGGCAGACGCTGTCGACACGCCCGGCCGCTCCACCCCAGGCGACACAGGTTCTCAAGAGGCCGGGGAGACCGACGATCCCGGCGAGGAGGAGATGGACGCCGCCGAACTGATCAAATCGAAGCTCGGCGAGCCGGACGACCAGCCTGACCGCGACCAGGAACCTGAGGCTGTGGATACGCTGGAGGACGGGGAAGAAGAGCAGGAGACACAGCAACAGCCGGCGGAAGAGACAGGTGCTCCCGCTATCGATACCGGGCAGACCGCCGACCAGGAACTGGAGGAACCGGTCGACGACGGTCCGACGGATATGAAGACGGACGAACCGGGACAGCACGCGGAACAGCAGGATGCGGCTGCGGAGGCCGACCAACAGGATACAGGGCGCCCGTCTGGACAGTCACAGCAGGATACCGGCCGGTCACCCGGTACAGACACCGGTCCTGCTGACACCGACCCGGTTCCGGAACCGGACGAACCAGTCCAGGAGACCCCTGCAGAGGATGTCGGAGAGACGCCGGAACCGGAAGTCTCCGACAGTGAGGACGGGGAGGAGTCCGAGCCGCCGGCCAGCACGAAACGGTTCCAGCAGCTGAAACAGCAGGAGAAGGAGGAGCAGCTTGAATCACTGGAGCAGGACGATACGGCCGAGGACGATTTCTACGACCCGTCCGAGGAAGGGAACATCCTGCACTAGCGAAGTTTACGGAGTTCCGGGAACTCGAACAGGCCTGCCTCTTTATCCACGCCGACAGCCTTCAACGCACCGATGTCGACCTGCTCCGTCAGCACCGGTGACAGGAGTTCGTCCTCGTCGATACGGTTGATCTGCGAGCCCTCCGCCAGCGCAGAAAAGGCGGGGAGCACCAGTATATTCCTGCCGTCCCGCATCTCCCCGTACAGGAACGCCGGCAGCTTCTCCGCCACCCCGATCTCGTCCTTCAGCGTCAGTGCTGGATGCTCGTGACCCATCACCACGTAGTCGGCCTCCCGCGTCTCCAGGTTCTCAACGACCTCGTGCCCGTGAACGAATACTGCTCCAGAACGGATGAAATATTCGGAAAGTTCGACGTTGTCGTACTCTTCCACCGCGTAGATAAGATAATTGTCGTGGTTCCCTTTCACCAGCAGGACTTCGTCGACCTCCCCTGCCAACATGTCCAGCAGGTCCTGTACCTCCTCCCGCTCACCGTACGACGTCTCGGAGAACTCGTGCTTCACGTCGCCCAGCACGATGATGCGGTCCGCACCGGTATCCTCCAGCAGGGCAGTGATGTCCGCCTTCGCCTCCTCCAGCTGCACCTTCGGCATGTACACACCGCTGTCAGCCATCAGCGACTCCAGGCCGAGGTGCAGGTCCGCGATAACGACCGCATCTGTCTCCGGGTCGTACACCGCGGGATACCCGTTCACCGTCTTGAACCGGTCAAGCAGCTCCATACCCCTGGTTCTGCGTTCAACGTTTAAAACACGGGTCAGGGGCAGACCGTATCGGGTACCGCGCCGTGCTGCAGCTGGAGGTAGATACAGGTCGGTACCAGCTTCACGTGCCCGACGAACGGTACCGCGGCCCGTTTCGTGCCCAGCACCTGGTCCTCGGTGATATGTTTCTCGAACGGGTGCTGCGCCTCCAGAGCATCGCCTTTCGTCTGGAGGGCGGAGGCGTTCTTCTCGATGACCCGGTGCACCACCGGGACCGGTGCACCCTCTGCGGTGAACACGATGATGTCGCCGGTCTCGATCTCCTCCCACGGCTCGCCCTGCACTAGGACCATGTCGCCGCGGTGCAGCGTCGGCTCCATCGACCCGGACGTCACCGCGACCACCGGGACCGACGTGCCGAGCGCGACACCGGCGGTCTGGTAGATGCCGTACGCCAGCAGCAACGCCACGGCGAGAAATGCTGCCTCGTCCGATACCAGGGATTTCACGTCCATCGCTACGCACTCCCCGTGGATTCTCCTGTGGCGACCGCGCCCGCGATCATGTGCGACACCCGGACCGGTTCCGGCAGCTGGCCGCGTACCGTCGCCACGTCGAGGATGTCCCGCGCTGTTTGCTCGTCCACACCGGCATGCTGGAAATACACTGTTCCGGCGTCGGTCTCCCGCGTCTTCGCATCGCCGGCTGCAGCGATCAGTTCTTTCCGCTCCTCCACCCGGCCAACGTTCTCCAGGCCGCTGTCGATACGCTCCGCGTCCGGTTCGTTCCGGCTGACCGCGACCACCCCGATCCCTGCTTCCGCCGCGACGTGTTCCAGGTCGACCACGTTGAACCCTGCAACGGTGATACCGTCCAGTAACGCGGCCTGCACCTGGTGTTCGTGACGGCTCTCCCGCACCATCGACACGATCGTGTCTGCCGCGTCAAGCCCGTCCACGGTCACCTCGCCCATCACAACGCCCTCGATATAGGTACCGCCACGGAACACGGTACCCACCAGTTCCGTCGTGTCATCTTCAAACTCGAACGGTGCGTCGTCCACACCGAGCAGCCGCGCCTCCGGTTTCACCGTCCGCATACCCTCTTGCTGGGACGGCCAACATTAATAATGCGCCCCGCCACACCAGTCTGTATGCAGTTGCTGGTGGAAGACTTCCTCGCGTTCCTCAAAGAATACGGGGTCATCGGGCTCGCACTCGCCGTGGTGATCGGCACCGCGACGAAGGATCTGGTGAGTGCGCTGGTGGACGATATCGTGATGCCGGTGATAGAGGTCGTCCTCCCGGGCGGTGACTGGCAGGCGGCCACGACAACGGTCGGCCCCGCCACGTTCCAGACCGGTCACTTCATCGCTGCTGTCCTCGACTTCGCTATCATCGCTGTACTGGTGTACCTGTTCGTCCGCTACGCACTGAAACAGGAAGAAGTCGAGAAAATATAGCTGCGGAGTCAGTCCGCGTTCTCAAACGCGTCGCGGAACGCGTCCAGTTCTGCCCGTGCCTGCTCTACCGCGTCTGACACCATCGCGGCGGCATCGTCTCCCTCGATCACGAGCTCACCGGTGTCCTCCTCGTACGGGTGTCCCTGGTTGTACCCGGCCTTCCCACCGGACTCCCAGACCGCCCGCTTCACCAGGCCCATCAACGTGTGGCTGCGTTCGGACGGGGAGAGTATCGTCTTGGTACCTTCCTCGCGGACGTCGATATCCATCGGTATC
This sequence comes from uncultured archaeon, assembly GCA_964617945.1. Taxonomy (GTDB): domain Archaea; phylum Nanohalarchaeota; class Nanosalinia; order Nanosalinales; family Nanohalalkaliarchaeaceae; genus JALIDP01. The sequence goes on along the minus strand of CAZTXA010000049.1, from coordinate 732 downwards.
ACACCTGTTCGAACCGGTACAGGTCCACTTTTATATACTTCTTCTCGGCCCCGTGGTGGCTGAACCGCCGCGGCAACGGGAAATCATACGCCGTGACAACGTCCGCGGAGAACCCGTGGTCGGCCGCGAACCGGTCCAGAAACCTCCGCGTCTTCCCCGGCTCCTCCCGGGACTGGTGCAGTAACGCGTACACCACGTCCGCGGTCTCAAACGCGGCCTCGAGGAACACCAGGTTCGCATTTTCCCGCTGCAGGCCGAACGGCGGGTTCGTGACGACAACGTCCGCCGCCCGCTCCAGGTCGCGGACATCACCTGTTTCGAATTCGACGCTGCCGTCGACCTCGCCGACCGTCTCCGCGTTCTCCCGGGCGGTGGCGACCGCCCCGTCGTCCACGTCCACCCCTATCGCGTCTGCACCCATCACCGCGGCCCCGACGGTGAAGATGCCGTTCCCACAGCCCAGGTCCAGCACCGTCCCGGACAGGTCGTCGTTCAGCTGCATGCGGTGCAATACGTCAGCAGCGATATCAGGCGGTGTAGCGTACTGTTCCAGTTCAGGAACCGGATCGTCCACCGGGTCGAGCCGGGACAGCACCTGCTGCAGCGCGGTCTTGTCCATACACATAGTTTCAGGCGTCGCTGATTTAAGCTTTGAACACGGGAATCCGGGTATGGTTTCACAGGACGTGGAACGGTGGACCGCGACCGCCCGGTACGTGTACAAGGAGCTCG
>CAZTXA010000048.1:0-4007 GCA_964617945.1 uncultured archaeon | reverse complement strand
TATATGACGATGATCGACGAGAAGACCGTCGACCTGTACGTGGCGAGTATCGACCTCGGTGCGGTCATCGGCGGCGCGACGGGGCGGCAGCGCGCGGAGCTGCGGAGCGCGATGCGGGATATCGGTCGCGCGTTCCAGATCCAGGACGATTACCTGGAGATCGAGGAGAGCATCGAGCAGACCGGGAAGGAGCCGACAGACATCATCAACGGGAAGCTGACGCTGGCGTCTATCTCCACATACGAATCGCTGAACACCGTCATCGATGTGCTTGAAGGGGCGGCGGACCGGTTCGACACCGCAGGACTGGTCAGCGACCACCGCGACAGGATCACCGGGATCGTCGGCGACGCGTCCTACCAGGAGGCTGTTGAAAGCGTTGATACGTTCCTCGCGGAGGGGGAGCGCGCGGTGCACAGGATGCTGGACGCGGGGATCGACATCACCCGGTACGGGGACGATACCGTCCTCGACTATCTCGACCCGGAGCTCCTGCACAGGAGTAAGAGCGAGGTGGCCAGTGACCGGGCCGCGTTCCTGGACAACTACGGCAACCTCTCGACGCTCCGGCCGGAGTCATCGTTCCGCCGGGTAACAGAGATCATCTCGGAGTACTCGTACGGGAAGGAGATGGCCGAGGACCTGCTGGAGTCGGCCAAGGATACGCTTGACGCGGCGCAGCGGGACGTGGGTCTGGACGCCGCCTACACGGAGCGGTTGAAGGGGTTGGCGGACTACATGCTGGAGCGGTCACACTAACCCTTTTAATCGTCGGCGCGGCAAGCCCGTGGCATGGGGTTCGAACAGGAGCTGGCCGTGGCGAAACAGGCTGCACAGAAGGCTGGCGAGGTGATGGACCGGTACCGGCGGGACGGGTTCTCAATAGAGCGGAAGTCCTCCTATACTGATATCGTGACGGAGGCGGACACCGAGGCGCAACAGGTTATCGTGGACACGATACAGGCGGAGTTCCCCGACGACGGGTTTCTCGGCGAGGAGAACGGGCTGCGGCCGGACGGTGAGGGGCGCGTGTGGGTGATCGACCCTATCGACGGCACCACCAACTTCGCCCACGGGTTCCCGTACTACTGCACGTCCATCGGGCTGAAGGTGGACGGGGAGCGGACGGTCGGTGTGGTTAACGTGCCACCGCAGGACGAGCTGTTCACCGCGGTCCGTGGAGAGGGAGCAACGATGAACGGAGACCCGCTTGAAACGTCGGATGTCGGCCAGCTGAAGGACGCACTGGTCTCGGCCCGGATCGCTGACTGGAGCGGGGTGGAGGGTGACCTGAAAGAGGTGGAGACGGAGCTGTTGCTCGACCTCCTGGACACGCCATCCTCGTTCCGCCGGCCGGGTGCCGCGGCGATAGACCTCTGCAACGTCGCTGCGGGCCGGTTCGACGGCCACGCCCTGGTAATCATCAACGAGTGGGATATCGCTGCAGGTGCGTTGATCGTGGAGGAGGCGGGCGGTTCGGTACGGGTGCAGGACGCGGTGTTCGACGACTACCTGGAGATCGTGGACAGCAACGGCCGTGTGCAGGACGAGCTTGAGGAGGTGTTCGACCGGAATGTCCGACGTTAAAATCGGGCTGGAGACGCACGTACAGCTGGATACGGAGACGAAACTGTTCTGTGGGTGCCCCAACGAACCGGGAGGGGCGCCGAACACGCGGACCTGTCCGACGTGCCTGGGGCATCCCGGTGCGAAGCCGCGGACCAACGAGGCAGCGATCACAGCGGCGGTCCGGACGGGACTTGCGCTCGACTGTGACATCGCGGACGAGGTTGTGATGGCGCGGAAGACATATTTCTACCCGGACATGGCGAAGAATTTCCAGATCAGCCAGTACGAGGACCCGGTCGCGGCCGGCGGCGAACTTGCGGTGGACGGTGTGACCGCCGGGATCAAACGGGTGCATATCGAGGAGGACCCGGCGAAGCTGGAGCACGCAGGCGGCGACATGGCATCGGCAGACCACACCCTTGTGGACTACAACCGTGCAGGCACACCGCTGCTGGAGATCGTGACGGAGCCTGACTTCTCCGCACCTGGCGAGGCGCGTACATTCCTGCAGCGGTTGATCCGGATCATGGAGTATCTCGGCCTGTACGACCGCGACAGTGGCAGTGTACGGAGCGACGCAAACATCTCTGTCGACGGGGGGAACCGGGTCGAGGTGAAGAACATCACCGGGACGCGGGCGATCCAGAACGCGCTCGAGTACGAGTTACAGCGGCAGGAACGACTGCAGGAGCGGGATGAGGAGGTGGAGCGGGAGACCCGGAACTATGACGCAGAGGAGCAGGTGACGCGGTCGGTCCGGACGAAGGAGACGGAAGAGGACTACGGGTATATCGCGGAGCCGGACCTCGTTACGGTGAGTATCAGTGACGACGAGGTGGCGGAGGCGCGGGAGGACCTCCCCGAACTCCCGCAGGCGAAGCACGACCGGTTCCAGGATGAGTACGGGGTCGGCGACGAGCTCGCCGCGTCGCTGGTGACGGACCCGGAGCTGGCGGACGCGTTCGAGGCCGCGGCAGACGCGGTCGGCGCGGAACTCGCAGCCTCGTGGTTCTCCGGCCCGGTGAAGAAGACGCTGAACTACCACGACCTGGCCTACAGCGAGTCACCGCTCCGGCAGGAGTGGGTCGTCACGGTGCTGGAGAAACTCGACAGCGGGGAGCTGGCGGACCGTGCCGCGGAGACAGTAATCCGGGAGCTGGTGGAGGAACCGCGCGACCCAGAGGAGATTATCGCAGATGAGGGACTGGAGAAGACGGGTGGGTCGGAAGTGGCGGAGTACGTGGACACGGTCATCGATGAGAACCCGGACGCGGTAGAGGACGTCGAGTCGGGCGAGGAGGACGCGCTGAACTTCCTTGTCGGGCAAGTGATGGACGCGTCAGGTGGGAGCGCGGACCCGAAGGAGGTCCGTGAACTGTTGGAGGAGCGGCTCTAGTCCTCCAGGATCTCTACTTTCTTCCCGTTCTCCTCGTCCTCGAATTCCTCGACGATCTGGTCGGTGACCGTCTCCGGTGGATCCTGCCGCGGCTCCTCCATTGGGCCCAGTGTCTGTCGCTCGGGAACCGGGAGGCCGGAGAACCGGCGCGGGGTCGGGAGGTAATCGTCCAGCCCGTATTCGTGGTAGTGGGAGCCACGGAAGTTGCGGATCGCACCGTCAGTCCCGCTGAGGACGACGGCCTCCACGTTGGGGTGGAGTGACAGGCTGAGGCCGGACCGGTGGCGGCCGCCCCACTCCTCCTCCCGGACGACCTCGAAGATGGTGTCGATGTCGTATTCGCGTTCCATCTCCGACTCGTGGATGATATCGAAATAGTAGTTGGTGTCTGTGAACCCGTCGTCGGCGAGGATGGGGGCGCCGTCCTTGTTCTCGAAGTTCTCCCGCAGGTACCGGTCCAGGCTGTGGTCGTCGACGCGCAGGGGATAGTCGCTGTCGTCCCATGTTGTGGAAGCGATGCGGTGGCTGACCGAGCCGCGTAGCAGTTCGGCGGGACCGTCCACCAGGACGACGGCACCGCCCTCGCCGTCCTCGGTCGGGGTGTCCTGGTCGTAGTCGTAGAACCGGCGCATCCGGTCGAACGCGTGCATCAGGTAGTGGCGTTTCTCCGTAACGGAATAGGAAGATCCCGCTGGATCAGACGCCGCTGTCATTACGTCGCTCTACGGGTATCTTCCCGCACCCGCTATAAAAATATTGTGGGGATTGTCAAGTGACAAAAATTCTATGCGAAGATCTCGCCGGGGTACCCGTCGCCCATGAGGAAGTCGGTCTCCATCCCGACCTTGCCCTCCTCGATGTCGCGGACCGCATCTTCGAAGTGCCGGTGCGTGATAGTGACCGCGTCAGGGTCTGCGGCCTCGAACAGCGCGGTGAACGCCGCCTGCTTGCAGACCTGGGCGATATCCCTGCCAGTGTACTCTTCCTCCATCAACGCAACGATATCTGCGGCATCAACGTCGTCGGCGAGCGGGAGGGTACG
>CAZTXA010000047.1:0-4081 GCA_964617945.1 uncultured archaeon | reverse complement strand
GGTTGATGATGACGATGGGGAGGGAGAGGTGGAACAGCGTGTACCCGATCGGGCCCCCGGTGAGATCGAGCTCGTCCTTCCCCTTGAACGGTGTCCGCATCGCGAGAAAACCTCAGGGAGTCAGGCCGGGACGAGATTTAAAATACCGTTCACTCGGGGACATCGAAGTCGTGGAATTCCGTCCCCTTCTCCTCCGACAGGATGGTGAGCGCCATAGCCGCGCCGTCCCCGACACTGATCGCTGCCTGGACGCGGTTGTCCCTCGCCGTCCAGCCGCCAGCGTAGACGTTGTCGATGGAGGTGTTCCCGTACTTGTCCGCCTCGACAACACCGTCCCCGTCAGTCGCAAGGTCGAGCGCGGCCGCGACCGTCCGGGCGTCTCCCTCCGCCAGTACAAGATAGTCGGCCGCCACGTCCTCGCCGCCCGCCGTCTCGACGGTGACACCGTCGTCCGACACCGCGGCACCGGCGACCTCCCCCTCCCGCAACTCGGCACCGTGCTCCTGTACCTGTGCCCGTGCAGTCTCGATGAAGTCCGAGCCGTGCACCTCCTCGATCCCGAGATAGTTGTAGAGGTAGGCGTCGTGCATGTACGTCTCGTCCGACCCGTACACGACTGTGTCCATCCCGTTCTTCGCGAGCAACAGTGCGGCCTGGAGCCCTGTCGGGCCGTCACCGACGACAACGACATCCGTCATATGATTCACTGGTGGGCCCCGATTGAAAACGGTTACCCCTCGCCCTCGGTCGCCGCGGTCTGCGGCAGTGCGGTGAGGATGCCGTGCTGCTGCACGCGGAAGTAGATATAGATGGCGAGTGCGGCGAGTACCGCGGCCGTCACCAGGAGCAGCCCCCATCCCGGCTCCGTCTCGGTCTCCTGTGCAGCGGCAATCCCCGCGAACTGGAGCAGGACGAGCGAGAGCCGTGTCGGACGCATCACTGTGGTATCCCTGACGGTGGTTTAAACCTGTGTCGGAGACGGCACTGTTCTTAACCGTTGGGCACCAGACACCACGGTATGGGCAGCAAGCCGGCGTGGGCGGAGGACATCGCGCGGGAACGTATCGCCATCCTGTTCGCCCAGGCCGCGGACGCGTTCCCCGAGCACCCGGAACGGGCGGACCGGTACGTGGAGCTGGCACGGTCCATCGCGATGACATTGACTGTCTCCATCCCGCGCCGGTTCCGTGACCGGTTCTGCCAGGAGTGCTATTCCTACCTGCAGCCGGGCGAGAACGCACGTATCCGTGTAGAGGACGGCATGAAGACCATAACCTGTGAGGAGTGCGGGGCGACAGACCGGGCCGTGTACGGGGACTAGAGCGCTGACAGTGCGAGGAACAGTGTGAGGCCGATGACAGCGCCGCTGCCGACCACCGGGATCGCCGGGTAGAACCGTTCCGACGCCTGTGACTGGATGACCGTCAGGAACACGAACAGTGCGGCCGCACTCCCTGCCACCACCGATACCGCGGCACCGGTGCCGAACAGCGGGATGAGTGAGACCGCGATCACGATGGGGATAACCACGTCACCGCCACCGAGCATCCCGATCCGTCGCCCGCCCCCGTCGCCGCCGGTCGACACGTCGGAGACATCGACGCCGGACAGGTCACCTGACTTCGGGTACTGGAACCCCATCAACGTGTCCGACGCCACGCCTTCCTTTGCCAGCGTGACCATGTGCCCCAGCTTGTTGACCGCGATGTAGTCGTATACCGCAAGCAGGGCCGCGAACACCAGCACCGCCTGGAACCCGAGGACCGCGCCGAACAACGCTCCTGCACCGGCGAACGGGACCGTATCGAGCACGTTCCGGAACAGCAGGTCGTCGGTGCGGAACCGGAGCACGGCGAACACCAGCGTCGCCACGACCGCCGCCGGGAGCACGAGGAAGGCGTCGAACAGGACGAACGCGGTGAACACGAGCGCGGTGCCGAACCACAGCCGCACCAGCATCGCCTTGTTCCACCGGTACAGTGCAAGCAGCAGCGCCGTCGAGACCACGAGCACGGCAAAGATCGCGGCGCCGGATGCCGGGGACTGGTACGCAGCCGCGGCCTGCTGTACAGCCGACGAGGCATACAGCCGCGTGCCGGCGGCGACACCGAGCAGGTTCGCCACTGCGAACAGGCCTGTCAACAGGACTGCGGACCGGGCGTCGTCGCGCATACCTGTGCTGCGGTGGCATCCGTTAAGAGTGCTGGGGGAGATGGGGAAAGGGTTTTTAGCTGCTATCCCTACAGGGACGGTATGGCGCCATCCTCTACAGCGGTCCTGGCCGCCGCCGGACTGGTCTCTGCCGCGGGGATGACGGTGTACCACCTGTTCCACATCCTCCGCGGCGACGACACCCAGCTGCACGGGTCGCTCTCCGGCTACTACCGTGTATTGCTCCCGTACGTGACCGTTTCCGGGGTTGTGACCGCGGTATTCTTCAGTATCTTCCTCTTCCCCGTAGAGCTGTCCGCCATAGCTGGTGAACGGGCACTGGTGGATGTCGCGTTCCTCGGCGTCACACTGATCTGGCTGGGTGCCGCGCAGCGGATCTTCGCAGCGGTCGACCACCTCACAGACGAGTACTTCGTGGGAGGTGACGGCAGTGGTAGCTGAGACGTTCACCGCCCTGTTCGGCCTGGCGACCACGCTGACAGCGCACACGTACTTCTATCTCACCTCGTATACCCGGGACTCCGGGTTCACCGGGCTGCTCCAGCGGGAGGAGAGCGTGCTGATGGACTCGATGGTGGCGGTCGGCGGGTTGCAGGTGCTGTATTTCCTGTGGCGGTACCTGGAGACAGCGTTCACCACGCGGCAGGGCGGGGCTACCGCGGTCACGTTGATCGGGCTTGCCCTCCTCCTGGTGTTCTCCTACCATTCCACCCGGCTTATCGATAACATGCAGGAGATACGGGAGAAATACGGGTTCAAGGTGAGCCTGTCGTGAGCGTCGCCGACGAGATCGCCGACCTCGAGGAGGGCGAGATCGCGCTGGTCGTCGTGGAGGCAGAGGACTACGTGGAGACGAACATGGATATCCTCCACCACCTCATCGAGGACGAAGGACTGCCGGGCGTATACGTCACGATCAACAAGCCGTACACGACGATGGAAGAGGTGTTCGCCGACCACAGCGTCAGCACCGACTCCGTGTTCTTCGTCGACGCGATCACCGAGGAGACAGGGGGCGACACCGTGGACCGGGACAACGTCCTGTACATGGACGCGCCGGACGACCTCACCGGCCTCTCCATCGTTGTGTCGCGGGCGATGGAGGAGATGCCGGAGGGGAACAAGTTCCTGTTCCTGGACTCATTGACCACGCTCACGATCTACAACACGGCGGAGACGGTGTCACAGTTCGCCCATTTCCTCACCGGGAAGATGCGGAACTGGGACGTCGCCGGCGTCATCATCTCGCTGGAGGAAGAGGTGGACGAGGAGCTTATCGCACAGATCGGCCAGTTCTGCGACAAGACGATACGGACCAGAGAGTGAACTCGTCCCCCGGGAAAAGGCACTAAAAGGACGGTGTGAAACCCGGCCCTGTGAATCTTGAAGAAGAGCTCGGAAAGCTGAAAGAGACGGACATCGCCCTGGTCGTAGCAGAGACAGAAGAGTACCAGGCAGTGAACCACCGCCTTCTCCAGTACCTTGTGAACGATAAAGGGCTGGCAGGTGTGTACGTCACCGTGAATAAACCCTATCTCACAATCAGCGACGCGTTGAACGAGGCCGGAATATCGACTGAAAACATTTTCTTCATCGACGCCATCTCCGAAGATGCAGGCCTCGACAGTCCGGACGCGGACGATGCGGTGTTCCTTGAATCGCCAGGAGGGTTGACCGATATCTCGATCGCAGTCACGGACGCGGTCGAAACCCTGCCCGACGAACGCAAGTTCCTGTTCCTCGACTCGATGACAACGCTGACCGTGTACAACACCGTTGATACAGTGTCAGAGTTCATGCACCTGTTGACAGGAAAGATGCGGAACTGGAACGTTTCAGGCATCATCCTGTCACTGGAGAAGGAATCTGACGAAGAACTGATACACCAGATCAGCCAGTTCTGCGACAC
>CAZTXA010000046.1:0-4182 GCA_964617945.1 uncultured archaeon | reverse complement strand
GGGCCGTACGGCGCGTACCGGTCGGAGAAGTCGATGTCGAAATCGACCGTCTTGTCGAGCCCGATCTCCACGTCGACCGGTGTGTCGGCCATCGCGATCTCCTGCGCCGCGTCCCCGAAGTCGCCGGTGTCGTGCACGGACTTCTTCTGCCGGGAGTTGACCAGTGAGGACCGGCGTGAGATGATCTGCCGGATGTTCAGGTCCTTCTCCACCCATGTCCGCGGCGCGTCCAGCTCCGCGCTCTGTGTCACCTCGACCGGGGAGAGCACGCCGACGTTGACGTCCGGGTAGCCGTACCGGCCGACGAAGATGGTGGGCGGCGACGCGCCGAAGAACTCGTCGTCCACCTGCTCCGCCTTGAACATGTCGGAGAAGTCGCGGTACACCGACGGGTCCTGGTAGTCTATTTCACCGTTCTCGCTGCCGGCGTCCATCCCCTGCATCCGTTCCCGCAGCGACCCGTCGCCCATACCCTGACACTGGTCTGGAGAGATAAAAGCGTGGACAGGTCACAGCTCCCGCCGGTACAGTACGACGAGCGGGATGATACCGAGGAGCGGGCCGAGCCCGAGGTACAGGAAGCTCTGCTGGATGCCGAACACGTCGCTCATGTAGCCGATGATGGTCGGGAAGACCGCGGTGACGACGAGGAACACTGTCCAGAAGTAGCCGAACACCTTCCCCTCCTGGGCCGCGGGCGCGGCCTGTGAGATGATCGCATCCCGTGCAGGGTTGTTGGCGTACAGGGTCGCGCCGACGAGGACGGTGGCGGCGAGCAGTGTCGCCGGGGTGAGGGGGACGACTGCGAGGAGGAACAGGGAGACGGCCGCGGCACTGTAGACCGTGATCATGATGAGCCGCGGGTCGTACCGGTCGACCAGCCTGCCGACGATTGCGATGGAGACGGCGCCGGCGAGGAGGAGCAGGGAGAAGTACATGGAGGCGACGGACTCCGGCCGGAACGTGATGTCGAGGACGGTGAAGGAGAACCCGTACACGTCTGTGATGAACGCGGGGAGGTACGTGCCGATGCCGCGGGACGCGAACGCGATCCCGATGAACGCGGCGAGGACGAGGAGGACCGGCGTCCAGTACCCGGCGGCGTCGCCGTCTTCTTTGCCGTCGCCGTTGTCGGGCACGGTCTCCAGCTGTGACCGGGTCATGTAGGTGAACAACGCGGCGGCGTAGATGATGCCGATACCGGCGATGAGGAGGAACACGGTCTCCCATGTGAAGAGGAGGAGTGCGACGGCGACGAACGCGGGCCCGGCCGCATCGCCGAGCTTGGAGGCGCTGCCCCACCAGCCCAGCGCCTTCCCCTTGTGCTCGGGAACAACGTTGGCGGTGAGGAGCGGGTAGCCGGACGGGTGTGTGGCACCGCGGCCCAGCCCGGCCACGACCATCCCCGCCGTGATGACGGTGAGGGGGCTGCTCCACGTCACCCCGAACAGGGAGATGGACGGTACGAACTGTGCAAGGACTGGGGAGGCAGCGACGATGAGGTAGCCGACGGCGACGACGGCGACACCGGTGGGGAGGATGAACCGGCGGTCGGCCCTGTCGGCGAGGCGGCCCAGCGGCGCCTGGGAGATGCCGTTGGCGACAGACCACAAGGAGACGATGAGCCCGAGCTTCCACAGCGGCAATTGCAGGTCGGTGGCGAGCAAGGGGATGAGCGGCGGGAATATCCTGCCGAAAAAGTGTTGCATACCGTGGGTGGCGCTGAGCATCAGGACAGCGACCCGCTCACCGTTGAACACCGACCGTCCCGGGTACATTGAGAACGCCTGTACCGGTGTATCGCCCTTACTTTTATGTACCGTACCGCGGGAGCCGGCGGCGAATCCCTGTATTTAAAATTTCATCCAGGATTTTACAGGTATGAACGCAGAAGAATCCGTGTTCGAGCCGCTCGACCGGAATTTCGGGCACGTGCTCGACGCAGTCACGATGGACCGGAATATCGGCGGCCCGCTGTATGTCGTCGACGCCGGGAGAGACGCGGTGTTCGACCTCCCTACTGTTATTTTCAGTGAAGACGGCCGTGACGAGCTGTATTCCTACCTTGTCGCCGGCACCCATATCCCGCGGTCCGACCAGTCAAGTATCCGGATCGAGCCGGACCTCGGGTATACGGGCGGGGAGGAACTGGTCTATAACGAGACGGTGTTCCGGGCAGTGGCGGATGACGACCGTGACGGGTACAGGGCGGAGCACGCGCTCAGGCCGGAGCAGCAGGTGTCCCGGGACCCTGTCGGGCCGCATCCGGACCAGTTCTACCACCCTGACGAGGAGATGCTGGACCGGTTCTACGACCAGCTGCAGAGCTAGTTCCGGAAGTCGAGATCCTCGTAGAGCTGGTCGAACGCCTCGACAATCTCTGTGGCGACCTGGTCCTGGTTCTCGTGGTGGCTCGCGCCCGGCTTGTACCCGATGTCTGTGGAGATGGAGTCCTTGCTCGAGGCGGAGTCCTGCAACAGGATACGGGCCACCCCGTAGGCGATCTGGGTGGTCTCCTTCGCCATATCGTCGTCTGTGCGGACGGTGAAGTGGTCGATCCCGGTCTCGTTCGGGGAGAGCGACCGCTCACTGTCGCTGTACTGGACGCGGATGTCCGACAGGTGGTTACGGCCGGATGAGAGTTTCACCGCTGTCGGCTGGAGCCCGCCGTCTGCAAGGTATTCCCGGGCGTTGTTGGCCGCGTCGCCGACCTCGAGCGCGACCGTGTACGGGTCGTCGCCGAGCGCCTCGTCGTAGGCGGACTGGAGCGCTGTCTGCGCCCGGACCTCTGGCGGTGTCGCCTCGAGGTTCCGCGGTGCGAGGACGTTCTCCGTGAACTGTTCCGCCATCCCGCGGGCGTTCTCGCCCTCGCACGCGCCGTGGACGATGTCGTACCCGGTATCGGTTATCTCGACCGCGAACGACGGTCCTGCGAAGACGTCGACCTGTATGGTGTCGTCGACGAGCCGGGCCGTGTACCCGTTGCCGCCGCCCTCCTCGTACCGTGTGACGACGTTCTGCGGCGTGTCGTCAGCGTCCACCAGCCCGTCCTGCTGCTGGAGATGGTCTCCGAGCGCCGTAGACATGCCGTATACTATATCATTCCCTGCTTATAAGGTTTTTGCTATTAACTAGTGACAAATATAGAAGGGTGTAGGTATCTGTAGCGGAACCCCTGCACCGGCCGGGCTCTCATCACTCCTTCAGCGTCACTGCCGTCCCGTACGCGAGGATCTCTGCAGAGTTCCTGGTGACCTGAGAGGTGGTGAACCGGACGTTCACGACCGCGTCCGCACCCAGTTCTTCCGCCTCCGCTTCCATGCGCTCCATCGCCTCGTCCCGCGTCCGGGTGAGCAGCGAGGAGTAGGCTTTCAGCTCGCCGCCGACGAGCTGCCGGAGGCTCTGGGTGATGTCGCGGCCGACGTTCCGTGCTCGCACAGTGTTTCCTCTGACGACGCCCAGGACCTCGTCGACCTCCGCGTCCGGGAACGTTTCCGTGTTCGTCGTCCGCATACCCGCTGCTGGGGCGAACCGGTATTTAACGGCTTCGATGCCGGCGGCGATCACAGGACAGCAGTCCTCGACGCCGGATCCGGCGCCGACCCTGTCCGTATATAACGTTCGACTGTGATGTTTGATTTCCTCCGTGAGACCAGTCTAAGGTGTGGACCAGGTCGCCGACACCGGCCCTATAGAGGAGGCAGGTGCGTGCCGTACCCTTCGGGGTGCAGGTGCTCCTGCCAAAGCCGTGGATGGCCTGGCCGTAACCGGTGCGCAAAAGGTACCGGGCCGGGGCTCGCGGGGGACACTGTTTTTCCTCTGTACAACCTATTTCTGTGGAATAGTACCGTGCCGGAAGATTCTTTGCCCTCTTCCAGTTAGTACCTCATCCAAGTTAGAGTTACAGCGAGGCCCTCTTGATTAATCTAGTTCTGTTGAAAAAATACGGAATCCTGTTGGAAAATCAATCCAATATGTTACTATGCTGTTAAACGGAAATCTCCATCGTCCTCTATCAAAAACTTGTTTTTCTTAGAGTATTGTGCGGTCTCCTCAGTTATCACCACCTGAACTTCGACAGAATCATCGCTAATCGGGCGTCTCCCAGCCTGCTGGAATATATTGTTCTCTCCCTCTTTCTTTACTTCTACAAAATTTAGTTCCGCCACTGGTTCTCTCGTG
>CAZTXA010000045.1:0-4254 GCA_964617945.1 uncultured archaeon | reverse complement strand
GGATACGGGGCCGTTAGCCCCGTCTCATGGCGGCCTATCCGTCAACGTCGTCCATCAACTCTGCTGCATGGTTGATGACCTGTGAAAAGTAGGTATCCATGAACACGTCCGGCTCATCGATCTCGTCCGCGTACAGGTCCTCCAGCTCGTGCACGTACTCCGCCACGTGCGGGATCTCGGCCTCGTAGCACTCTTCGATCCGGTCACGGATCTTGTTCGACCGGTCCCGGTCCAGCGCCCTGAACGGCAGCCACGCGGGGAGCAGTCCGAGTTCGAACGTGATGGCGTTCTGGAGGTCGGGGACGCTGGCTTCTTCTCCGTAGAAGTCAGGGGCCGGGCAGAACGTTTCCAGTCCGAGCATGTGATGGTAGTAGGCCTCCAGCTCCTCCACGAATCCCTGGTTGATGAGTTCACGGTTGGTGAAGAGGTCCTTCAACGTGAATATAGCGGTCTGGAATACGGTGTGGATGAACCGGTTGATATCTGCGTCCGACACACCTGCCTCCCGCAGCGTCTCGATCATCTCATCCTCGTGACGTTTCGCTGCCTCCTCGATCCGTTCCCCCAGTTCCCTGTCTCGTTGAACTGTGTGCATCAGTTCGTGCGCCAGGAGTCCCCGGAGCGCGGCGGGCTCCTCCTTGAGAAAATCTTTGTCGGCCTTGATGAGGATGAACTCCTGCCCTGCTGAGCTGAAGCTGACCGAGGTCTCTGTCCCGCGACAGGTCTCAAGAAAATCCTCCCGGTCGTCGACAGGGATCGCCTCGAACGCTTCCTCGCACTGGGTGGTGTCACTGATGGCTGCGATACTGAACGGTATATCTTCTTCCCCTTCCAGTTTCTCCATCACCGCCTCCGCCTGCTCCCTGAAATATTCGGCCTCGATGTCCCCGAAACTGTAGCAGTCGTGGCACTCCATATCGGCTCCTGTGCGCTGCCTGAATAAAAGTCTGCCGCCCCCGTGGATACGCTTAAAAGCCTCACCGCCGTTTCCACGCCTATGACTTCTGTCCGCGATATCACCGCGGCCGACATCGCGAACAGGGACCCTCCAACAGTTAACGTTGGGCAGTCCTTGTCGAAGGCTCGTACCGTCATGGAGGGCAACATGCTGCGGGCGGTACCGGTCGTTGATGGCGCCCAGTTCGAAGGCGTGTTGAGTTACCGGGACGTGATGGAGAAACTGCACATGGACCCGTCCAAGACAAAAGTGGATTCCCTTGTCCACACCCCGCCCACGGTGGAGGATGACCAGAACCTTGTTGAACTGGCGGGACTCCGCATCAACTCTGGCCGGAAACTGTTTGTACAGGTGGATGAAAGCGGGAAGTTGCGGGGAACGGTCAGCGAGGAAGACATCGCCCACGCCGCCAGAGACACCGACGAACTGGACGGTCTGGTGGTAGAGGACGTTATGACTGCGGACCTTATCACGGTCGATGCTGACGCGTCCATCGACACGGCCCGGAAGCAGATGCGCGAGAACAATATCTCCCGTCTCGTGGTGATGGACGGGGACGACCTGGCAGGGGTGATAACGACGCTGGACACGCTGCGGACGATGGTGGAACGGGAAAGCTCGACCGCCGGCTCCGGGAACAAGGGTGGACGGACCCCGGGAACGGCGGCGGGCGAGGTCCGCGGCGAGAGCGGAAACCTGTCAGACATCCCTGTCAGCGAGCTGATGCAGCCGACCGAGGAGATCGACGCCGAACTCGTTGAGACGGGGACAGGGATCGGAACGGCGCTGGACATCATCAGAGATTCGTCGGCGCTAGAAGTGGTTGTTATGGAGGACGGTGCACCGGTCGGTATCGTTACAGTGAAGGACGTGGTGGACGTGATCGCCTCCCACGAGGCCGTGGACTCGCTGCTGGTCCAGTTGACCGGGCCGGAGGTGCCGGCGGAGAAGCAGGCGATCCACGACAAGATCGAGACACAGCTCCGTGGCGGCCTCGGCCGCGTCCTCGAGAGACCGGACGAGCTCACCGTACACATGAAGAAGTACGAGAAGGACGGCACCCAGCACAAGTACACGCTCAACTTCCGGTTGACCGCCGAGTTCGGTACCATCCGGGTGAACGCGCACGGCTGGGAGCTGTTGGATGCGGTGGATGAAGGACTGGATACGATGGAGCGACTGGTGAAGCAGGAGAAGGAGAAGAAGCGGGACCAGTCACGGCAGCGCCGCCGAGACAGCAAGTATTCTCAGTCCTGACCGGTGCTGATCATATCTTCCTCGTCCTCTCCATCCAGGATATCGTTCAACGCTTCTTCAAGCTCCTCCATCTCTTCCTGGATTTCTTCCACGTCCTTTCTATCCGCCATTCTGTACCCCTCCCTGGACCGCGATTAATTTAACCGAGACCGGCCGGTTGATACGGTTTGAAAGGAGTTCCTCCAGCTCTGCCTTGCTGAATTCAGGATCGACTACTGCAAGTGTCACCGTCGCCCCGCCCTGTGAAACCTCGATCTGCCGCTGCAGGACGTTGTCGCCCATCTGGTTGTCGATGAACGTGTTGATCTGGGTCCGTGCCGTGGTATTCTGGAAGTCCCGGTACGACAGGTACCCGACAAGGGTGCCGATCAGGATCAGCGAGGCGATAGAGATCGCAAGTGCCTTCTTCAACTCCTCCTCGGACACTTTCTTCCGGTAGTATGTGGACGGGGAGATACCGTACGCCTTGAACGTTAACGAACCTGCGAGGACGAGCGCTGTCACGTTCGTGATCAGGACGAGTGAGACGTCGAAGAAGATCTTGAAGTGCGGGATGGCGAGTGCACTGCCTGCCACTGCTGTCGGCGGGACCAGTGCGATCGCAACGGCCACCCCTGCGAGCGATTCACGGGCCTCCGTGGCGAAGGTCAGGGCTGCCGCCGCACCGACGAACAAGGAGAGCGGGATCGTCACCACGCCCGGGTTGGCGATCAGCCGCATCAACGCGTTTGGCTGCATCGGTAAGGGGAGCGACACAAGGAATGCGGCCGTGAGCGCAATAAGGAGGCTTTGCCCGGCATAGAGGAGACTGTCCTGGATCAGTTGCCGGTCGCCGATGACAAGGCCGAACGAGGTGGAGATGAACGGCCCGAGCATCGGTGCCAGCACCATCGCCCCGATCACGACAGCGATGTTCTCCATCGCCACGCCGAACACGGCAATCCCGGCGCCGAGTGCGATGAGGGCGTACGTCGTGGTGCTCACGGAGGCGAACTGGAACGCCTTCTGGTACATCTCCTGCACGGAGATGGTCGAGGAGCCACCTTCCTGCCGCTTCCCCTTCTCGATCCGGGCGGTCTCCTCCAGGACGTCAATCGTGAGCTCTCCACTCTCCAGATCCTTGACCTCTTTCAGCTCTTCCGTCAGTTCATCGATATCCTCGGAGCCGAGCGTGATCTGGAACTGGACAACCGTATCGTCCTCTTTCTCGGCCTCGGTCGACGTAACATCCCCCTCGTATTCCTGGATAATCTCCCGTGCGAGATCTTCATCGTCCTTCGGGACAGTAATCTCCAGACGCTTCATCACTTCGTGGCTGTGATATCATTGTTCTTATAACCTGTTGCCGGCTGCCGCATCGTTTAAATAGAAGCAGGCGTGGAAACATGGTATGGCGGAAGGAGAATGTGCGATCTGTGGCGGCGACCTGGTTGAGCACGAGGTCGATGCGGACCGGGAGGAACGGATCCGCGGCCGGTCCCCGGATTTACCGGAGGATGAGGAGATGCACGCGTTCGTCTGTGAGGACTGTGGCCATGTCGCATTCCGCCGTGCCGAACACCATTAACGGGAGAGTTCTTCCCGCACCCGTCTCCGGATCTCGTCCATATGCTCTTCGATGAACGCGTCAGATTTCCCTTTCTCACGCAGCTTCTCCACCATCCGCCGCACCGCCTTCTCCTCGACATTGTCGCCGCCCGGATCCTCCCGTTCTCGCCGGGTGCGCCGCCGATCCTGTCCCTCGTCGCTGTCCGGGAGGTGGCTGCGGTCGATGTTCTCACGTATCTCGTCCGCGGACGCGGTCACCGGTTCGTCGTCTTCCTCGTCGGGATACAGCGGGACACGCTTGCTTCCCATACTATACAGCACTCTCTCATCCTCGTATAAAAGTGCCGCCCAGCGCCGTGTTATTTAAAGTCTCGGCTGGAACGGGTTCGGCAGAGGTGAACCTATGAATGGCCAACATACACGACGACCAACGGGTAGCCGTATTTGTAGACGTACAGAACCTGTACTACTCAGGTAAAAACCTGTACGAC
>CAZTXA010000044.1:2567-4261 GCA_964617945.1 uncultured archaeon | reverse complement strand
CAGTTCGACCACACGGTGGACTGGCTGGAGAGCTGGCCGTGCATCCGGAACTACGGGCTCGGCACACGGCTCCCGTTCGACGACGAGTTCGTCATCGAACCGTTGAGCGACTCGACCATCTATATGGCGTTCTACACCATCCGCCACATCATCGATGACGTCGACCCCGAGAAACTGGAGCCGGCGTTCTTCGACCACGTGTTCAACGGCGAAGGGGATGCGAGCGGGGTCGCCGACGAGACCGGGATCGAACAGGACGTGGTGGAGGAAGCGCGAGAGAGTTTCGACTACTGGTACCCGCTGGACTGGCGGACCACCGCGAACGAACTCATCGAGAACCACCTCACGTTCATGGTGTACCACCACGCCGCGTTGTTCGACGAGGCGGACTGGCCGCAGGGCATCGCCACCTGGGGGCTTGGAACGCTCGAGGGGGAGAAGATGTCGAGTTCGAAGGGGCACGTCAAACTGCCGGACGAGGCGATTAACGAGTACGGCGCGGACACGACCCGGTTCTTCCTGTTCTCCAGCGCGGAGCCGTGGCAGGACTTCGACTGGCGCGCCGAACAGTTACAGACGCAGCGCAACAAGCTGCGACGGTTCTATGAAGACGTGCAGGAGCTGTACGGGGCTGGCGAGGAGCGCGAGGAGACGCGGCTGGACCGGTGGCTGCGGTCGCGGCTGCACCGGGCTGTAGCGGAGGCGACCGAGGCGCTGGACGGGTTCGAGACCCGGACCGCGGCGATGACTGCGTTCTTCGAGCTGCGGAACGCCTTTCAGTGGTATCAGGAGCGGGCGGACACGCTGAATCAGGGCGTCGTGGACGAGTTCCTTGAGACCCAGGTGAAGCTGCTGACCCCGTTCACCCCGCACCTGTGCGAGGAGCTGTGGGACGTGATGGGGAACGACGGGTTTGTGACGGAGGCCGACTGGCCGGAGCCCGACGAGACCGTCATCGACACCGGGGTCGAGGCCGGCGAGGCGATGGTGCAGGATGCGGTGGACGATATCCAGGAGATCGCGGACCTCGTCGACGAGTTCAACGAGGCCAGGCTGATCGTGGCCGCGGACTGGAAACGGGACGCAGCAGCCGCTATCCAGGAGAAGATCGACGGGGATGTGGAGCACGGCGCCATCATGGGCGAGCTGACCAGCGACCCTGACCTCCGGGAGCACGGCGAGGAACTGTCCGCGCTCGTGCAAGAGTACACGGAGCAGCCCGGCGACCTGCCGGACGTGCAGATGGAGCCAGCGGAGGAAGCGGAGCTGTTCAAGGACGCGGCCGGGTTCCTCGCAGACCGGTTCGACGCCGACGTGACCGTCGAGCTGGAGGCGGACAGCGACCACGAGAAGGCGGACAGGGCGCGACCGGGCAAGCCTGCGATCGTGCTCGAATAGATTTTTATGCCGGCGCCCCGTTCTCCCCCGTATGGACGAAGCGGATACGATCTGGATGGACGGCGACCTCGTGGACTGGGACGAGGCACAGGTCCACGTCCTGACACACGCGTTACACTACGGGTCGGCGGTGTTCGAGGGTATCCGCGCCTACGACACGGCTGACGGGCCGGCGGTGTTCCGGCTCGGTGCGCACCTCGACCGGTTCTTCGATTCTGCCGGGCCGTACGGCATCGACATCCCGTTCTCGCGGGACGAGGTCGAAGACGCTATCTACAAGGTTATACAGGAGAACG
>CAZTXA010000044.1:0-2467 GCA_964617945.1 uncultured archaeon | reverse complement strand
TGCTGGCGACGACGGAGGCGGACCGCCGCGGGTTCAGGGAGTCCATCCTCCTCGACGCGGACGGGAACGTCGCGGAAGGACCGGGGGAGAACCTGTTCCTCGTGAACGACGATACTATCATAACACCTGACCTGTCCTCGTCCATCCTCGAAGGGGTGACGCGGAAGAGCGTGATAACGATAGCGGAGGACCTCGGCTACGAGGTCGTGGAGCGGCGCGTGGCCCGTGGCGAGCTGTATTCCGCCGACGAGTTGTTCTTCACAGGGACCGCGGCAGAGGTCACACCGATCCGGGAAGTAGAGAACGTGGAGGTGGGCGAAGGGACGAAAGGACCGGTCACAGACGAACTCCAGCAGACGTTTTTCGACACAGTGGAAGGAAAGAGAGATGAATACAGCGACTGGCTGTTCCCGGTTCAGTAGTTCTCCAGGCTGTCACGCAGGTCCTCGTCACCGAGCTCGTTCCGTTCGATGCCCTCGATCAGCATCTCCTGCTTCTGTTCTATCTTCCGCAGCCGCGCGCCCATCCGTTCCTGCTGGTAGAACAGTTCGGCGAGGCCGACCCACAGCTGTGCGAGCGCCGGCTTCCCTGCCCCCTTGTACGCTTTCTCGTACGTCTTCACCCGCTTCAGGAGCTTCTCCAGCTTCCGCACCAGTTCCTCGTCAAGATGGTCCCGCCAGTCACGGTCGGAGAAGATACGGGCAAGCGGTCGCATGCGCCGGGGACAGCGGTCGAGTCTTTTATTATTAAGGCGTGTACCGGTGACGCATGGTTGACGACGGCGACGTTGTAGAGATCGACTACGTCGGCAGGGTGCAGGAGAGCGGAGAGATATTCGACCTGACCTCGGAAAGTGTCGCGGAGGAGGAAGGGTTCGAGACAGAGGAGATGGAGCTCGGCCCCGTCAACGTGTTGATCGGTGCCGAACACGTCATCCCCGGACTGGAAGACGCGCTGAAGGAGATGGACGAGGGCGATGAACAGACCGTGGAGGTCCCGGCGGAAGAGGCGTTCGGGGAGCGCAGCAGCGACGCGATCGAGACGTTCTCCCGCGGCGAGTTCGAGGACTATGATGTGGAGCCGCGGCGCGGCCTGGTCGTGGAGATCGACGGCCGCCGTGGCAAGATCGTCAGCGCGTCCGCGGGACGGGTGCGTGTCGACTTCAACCACCCGCTCGCCGGGGACGACCTGGAATACGACGTGGAAGTGCTGTCCGTCGTGGACGACATCGAAGACCGGGTCGACGCGGTACTGGCGTACTACGGACTGGACGAGCTCGATGTCGACGCGGAGATGGACGGCGATGAGCTGACACTGGCGCTGGACGAGGAGCTGGACAACCCTGAACTGGCGGAGTTACTCGAGGAGGAGCTCGGCCGCGTGAAAGGGGTTGAAACCGTGGAAATCACGGTTTCTTGACAATGTATTTAATTCTTTGTTCATAATGGAGCGCTAGAGACAATCCACAGGGGAATATCATGGAGGACATAATCGAAGAACGGAAGCAGGAAGGCGGCGATGAACTCCCGGCTCAGGACGCTGGCAACCACGAGGCGGACGAGGAGCTCCGGCAGCTCATCGAGGACCGGAAGGCCGACATCCAGGTCGTCGGGACCGGGGGAGCAGGGAACAACACGATTTCTCGGCTGATGCAGGTCGGTATCGCAGGCGCGGAAACGATCGCGGTTAACACGGATGCGCAGGACCTGTTGTATGCAGACGCGGACGAGAAGATTCTTATCGGGAAGGAACTGACCAACGGGCTCGGCGCAGGCGCTGACCCGTCGATCGGTGAGGAGTCCGCGAACGAGGATAAAGATAAATTGAAGCGGTCGCTCTCCGAGTCTGACATGGTGTTCATCACCTGCGGCCTCGGTGGCGGTACGGGTACCGGGAGTGCACCGGTCATCGCAGAGGTCGCGAAGAAGCAGGGCGCGTTGACGGTCGGTATCGTGACCCTGCCCTTCCAGATGGAGGGCCGGCAGCGGGAGGAAAATGCTCGGAAAGGGCTGGAACGGCTGGAGAGCACGGTTGACACGCTTATCGTTATCCCGAACGACAAACTGCTGGAGATCGTGCCGGACGTATCACTGAATACAGCGTTCAAGATTGCGGACGAGATCCTGGTCAACGCGGTGAAAGGAGTCACGGAACTGGTGACCAAGCCTGGTCTGGTCAACCTTGACTTCGCAGACATCCGCGCGGTCATGGGCGAGGGCGGTATCGCCATGATCGGGATGGGACAGTCGGATACAGAGTCCCGCGCCCGCGAAGCTGTGCAGAAGGCGCTGACCAACCCGCTGCTGGACGTGGATATCGACGGCGGGAACGGCGCACTCATCAACGTGTCCGGCGGCTCCGACCTCTCGCTCAACGAGGCGCAGGAGGTTGTCACGGCGGTCTCTGAACAGCTTGACGAGACCGCGAAGGTGATCTGGGGCGCACAGGTTCTCGAGGAACTCGGTTC
>CAZTXA010000043.1:0-4271 GCA_964617945.1 uncultured archaeon | reverse complement strand
GCGGGACCGGCGGCATCCTCATCGAGGCAGGGTTGATCGGGTGCGACGTGTACGGCGGCGACATACAGGCAGAAATGGTGGACGGGGCGGAGGAAAACCTGGACACGTACGGTATCGACGCGGATATACAGGAGGCGGCGTTCAGTGACATCGATTCAGTGTTCGACCAGCAGTTCGACGCCGTCGTCACCGACCTGCCGTACGGGAAAGCATCTGTGAAGGCGGACGACCCGACAGACGCGTTCGTGGAGACCGCCCCCGACCTTGCAGATGCTGTGGTGTTCGTGTCGGACCAGGAAGAAATCGGCGATCTGGAACCGGCGTTCGAGCTGTACGTGCACCGGTCGATGACGCGGTACGTGTACGTGCTGGACTGACCGTCACCCGTGACTTAATTATAGTTGGCTACTCCACTTCCCAGTATGATCGACCTCCACACCCTCGGCACCTCCTCAGCTGTTCCCACGTCGCAGCGCGACCTCGCTGCCAACCTCCTCAACTTCAAGGGAGAACGCCTGTTATTCGACTGCGGCGAGGGCGCGCAGAAGTCGATCATGAAGCTGCAGGTCGGGCTGATGGACATCGAGAAGGTGTTCATCACGCACTGGCACGCCGACCACTTCTCCGGGCTGCTCGGCCTCGTGCAGACGCTGTCGATGGAGGGGCGCGACCGCACCCTGCACATCTACGGGCCGGAGCGGACCGGCGAGTTCACCGACCAGATGCTGAACATCGGCTACTTCGACCGGAGCTACGAGGTGGTCGGTCACGCGCTGGAGGAGGACGAAGTGGTCGAGGGCGACGGGTTCGAGGTGCGGCCCTTCCCGGTACAGCATTCAGTGCCTGCGTACGGGTACGTGTTCGAGGAGGACAGCGAGCTGAAGGTATCGAAGACCAAGATGGAGGAGCACGGGTTACAGTCCGGGCCGGCGATCGGGAAGCTGAAGAACGGGGAAACTGTCGAGATCGACGGCGAGGAGTACCGGCCCGAGGACCTGTGCGAGGAGGTCCCCGGCCGGAAGTTCGTGTATACAGGAGATACAGCCGCACACGAGAACATCGTCGAGGCGGCAGAGGATGCTGATGTGCTGCTGCACGAGGCGACCGTGACGCAGGAGGTGCTGGAAGGCCGCGCCGACCGCCACAGTTCCGCACTGCAGGCCGCAGAGATGGCGAAACGGGCGGACGTTGACAAGCTCATCTTAACGCATTTCTCCCGCCGGTTCGACAAGGATCCGCAGCCGTTGCTGGACGAGGCACGAGAGGTGTTCGAGAACACGGAGCTTGCCAAGGACGGGAAGCACTTCGGCATCGAGCCGCACCGGCCGGCCAGCGAGCAGGACTAGTCTTCCCCTGAAAGGATGTCCTGTATGTCCACATCTCCGCCAGGATCAGCATCGGATCCGAGACTGTCGATGAACTCGTTGATATCTCCGTCCATCTCCCGCAGGTCTATCTCGAACGTATCGAATACGTAGCCGGTACCTGTCCCGGGGTCGTACAGCAGGCAGATATCCCTGTCAGCGTCAACGAACCCGACCCTGTAGGTCGCGGTGATCTGGTCGAACTGTTCCTTCGCGTCGTCCCCTTCTCCCAGGTCCCGGACCGTCTCGTAGGCCCCGACCAGGTTATCGAGCGGCATCGCTTCCGAGACACTTTCTACTTCTTCCATCTCCTCGCCGTCGTCGATCCAGACCGATTCATTGTCGGTGTAGACATCGTGCGCGAGCGTCCCGCCAACGCCGTACATGTCGGCCATGTACCCGGTCAGGGTCCTCCATGGTTCAGACCCTTCCTCGTACTGGTTCCGTGCCGCTGCCGCCCGGTCCAGTTCGACCGGGGCGACAAGGATCCCCCTGGACTCGCCGGGGCGGCGGAACTCATAGCGCGGACCCGGCAGTCGGCGGGGCGCGGGCGGGGAGTGTCGGTCCCGCATCCGCTCGAAATGCTCCACAGCATTCACAACATCGCTATCATGGAGCCTGAGGTACAGTGCCACGTCGTCTATCAGGTCGTCGCCTGGAGCAGCCATTGCCATACTTAACATATGTAAAAAATAACTTTATATTGCTCCTACTTCCCCTCTCCCGGTGTCCGGGTCTCCTTCCCGTCTTCACTGGGTACGACCGCTATCGCGGCGTCCTCGAACGTGCGGTCGAACTCGTCGCCGCCGTACAGGTCGTGGAGGAACACGGCAAGGGCTGCAACCTCCGAATGCGGCTGGTGGCCGACAGCGAGGTTGTAGTCCGCCAGGTCGAACACGTCGCTCGGGACGCGTTCCCCGCCAACAACGACGAGGAGGTCATCCTCCACTTCGGTATCCTGCAGCGCCGGGAGTTCCTCTCGGTAGTCCGTACCGTACATGGTGAGGTGGACAACAGTACCGTCGAAGTCGTCCAGAACCGGCCGCCAGTCCTCCCGGTACGATACGTCGAACGACCCGCCCCACCGGTCGACAACGTCCCGGACGGATGCGAGCATGTTCTCGTCCTGTTCCCCGGAATAGATGATGCCGTCGGCACCGAACTGCCGGGCCGTCAGTGCGACGTGGGTGGATATCCTGTCGTCTCTGCCGCGGCGGTGACCGAGCCGTAGAACCGTTACCATACCCTGTCAGAGGGTTGTGAACTTGTTTAAACTAATCCCGCCGGGGACTATGTCAACTGGTCGTAGGCACGGGCCTGCGCGGCGAGTGCGAACACACCGCCGAAGGCGGACAGCACCTGCATCACCACGACACCGACCATCCGTGGACCGGCGAAGGACGCGACTGCGCCGACTACTGACAGGAGGATGTTGATGATGGCGATGACGAGCAGCAGGCCGAGCAGCTGCCACTTGTGCCCCTTGGAGAGGTCCCAGGCAGACTGCATCGCCTCGTAGAATGATTCGTCTTCGACTGCGACGAACACTGTCCAGAAGAACAGTGCGAGCAGCAGGTAGACGCCAGGGATAATCAGGAGGATAAGTCCGATCGCGACGGCGATGCCGAACAGGATGCCGCCGATGATAGTATGTACTAGGGCGGGACCGATGTTCCGTTTGAACGCGTCGTCCGGCACGACCTCGGTCTCATCGGTGACGAACACGCGCAGTGACGCGATCGATACAACGACAGAGAGCAGCGATACCGTGATCCCGACCAGTAGAAGCGCGGCCGGGTTCCCGCTGAACATGGCGGCACCGCCTGTCGCAGCCTGTTCCGACCCGAAACCGAGGACGGCGGAGGCAAGGTTGATGAGGAGGAACGCCGCGACCAGCATCAGCCCGTTCCGGGCCAGTGTCCGCTGCACTCCCTCTTCAACTGCCGTACCGATATCAAGAGTCATGCGGGGTAATGGCCGATAGGTGTTTATAAAGGTGGAGGGCGTGGCGGCGCCGTCATTGTTTTAAACCACAGTTCCACAGAAAAGCGGTATGCAGGGTGGATGTTTTACCCCGTGCAACAGTTGCTTCTGCTAGCTGTTCCCTGAGCGTCCCTGTTTTAAGTGTGGCATCCTGTGGAGATGGTAGCCGATGGTAACGATCGAACTCCCTGACGGTTCGACCATGGACGTGGACGAGGGGGCGACGGTGGAGGACGTCGCGTATGAGATCGGGGAGGGGCTCGGCGACGATGCTGTTGCAGGGAAGGTGGACGGCGACCTCGTCGCGCTGGAACACCCGATCGAAGACGATGCCTCGCTGGAGATTGTGACCGAAGACCACGAGGACTATGTGAAGGTGCTGCGGCACTCCGCCGCGCACGTGTTCGCACAGGCATTGAAACGGTTGCATCCGGACGCGAAATTGACGATCGGCCCGTATACGGATGAGGGCTTCCACTACGACATCGCCGGTGTCGACCTGGACGAGGACGATTTACAGGCGGTGGAGGAGGAGATGCAGGACATCGTGGAGGAGGACCTGTCGATCGAGCGGGAGGAGGTGCCCCGAGAAGAGGCCGAGGAATTCTACGACGACAACCGGTTCAAGCGGGAGATCCTGGAGGAGGAAGCGGCGGAGGGTGACACTGTGTCGTTCTACGTGCAGGGCGATTTCCGCGACCTGTGCAAGGGGCCGCACCTGGAGTCGACCGGCGACGTGGACGCGTTCGCCCTGTTAGAGATTGCGGGGGCGTACTGGCGCGGCGACGAGGAGAACGAGATGCTGACCCGCGTCTACGGCACCGCGTTTCCAAGCGAGCAGGAACTGGAACAGTTCCTGGAGCGGCGGCGGAAGGCGGAGGAACGCGACCACCGGCGGATCGGGGAGGAGATGGACATCTTCCA
>CAZTXA010000042.1:0-4440 GCA_964617945.1 uncultured archaeon | reverse complement strand
AATCCTCCTCATCGCGGTACGAGGGAGCCGCTATACCAGGCTAAGCCACCCGGGCCTGCCATATACCCTGGGACGGAAGCTTTTAGAATGGTGCTGCAGAGCGCGGATTACTCGAAGCTGGCCGGCGGCCGCGGCCCGAACCGCTCCAGGTACGGCGCAAGCGTGTCCAGACTATCGTGCCCTGGAAGCGCCTGTTTATCCGTCTCACACCGCGCTTCAACCCCGAGAACGGTTGTAACGTGGTCCGCAACGGCCTCGGCCATCGCCCGGTACGTGGTCAGCTTCCCGCCGACGATGGTCGTGAACCCGTCCACACCGTCGCGCTCCCTGTGGTCGAGGAGGTGGAACCCGCGTGAAATATCTCTTCCTTCGTTCTCCTCCGTCTCCGGCTGGTAGAGCGGGCGGACACCCCAGTACGTGTCCTCCACCGCGGCGTCGTCCAGCGCCGGGACCATCTCCGCCGCCTCCGCGATCACCTGCTCCACCGCTGCGTCAGACCTGTCGAACGCGTCCGGATCGTCCACCGGCGTGCTGGTGGTGCCGGGGACCGCGACATCGCCGTGGGGGACGATGATGTCGCCGTCGCTCGGCGGCCGGCACCGGTTCAAGACGGTGTCGATACCAGGGTTGTCCACCACAGCCATCACCCCTGCGGTTGGCTGCATCCGGACCGGTATGTCCGCCATCCCTGCCACGTCTCCCGCCCACGCCCCGGCCGCGTTGATTACATGGTCCGCCTTGACACGGGTTTCGGTTCCCTCGGTACGGAGCGTGGCGCCGCTGACCGCCCCGTCCTCCACGTTCAGGTCTGCAACTGCCGTTCCCGTCTCCACCTGTGCCCCGTGGTCGATCGCATCCGCCAGGTTGGCCACTGTCAGGGAGAACGGATCGATAACCGCGTCCGGCACCTTGAACGCCTGCTGTATATCGTCCGCGATCGGTTCGGACGACCCCAACGCACCAGGATCGACCGGGTCAGCCGGGATCCCGATGTCCTCGCACGCCGCATACTTCTCCTCGAAGTACGCCGGGTCATCATCCGGCGTCTGGAGGAAGGCGCCTCCCGTGTCGCGGATGCAGTGCGGCGCGATATCACGCAGCACCCGGTTCTCCTCGATGCATTCTGCAGCTCCGCTCCGGTCGTTCTCCGCGTACCGGGCGCCGCTGTGCAGCATCGCGTGGGACCGGCCGGTGGTACCCTCTGCCACGCTCCCCCGCTCCACAAGCATAACGTCGACATCCCGCAGCGCGAGGTCGCGGGCGATACCAGCGCCTGTCGCGCCACCGCCGACAACGAGGACATCTGTCTCGTGCACTGTTCTACCCCGGTGAGATATTACTGTTTTACATGTCACGCATCCGCAGGTGCCCGTACAGGAACACTGCAGGAAGTCCGAACAGGACAACGGTCAACGGCCACAACTCCGTCCTGCCCTGCTCTTCCGCGTCCCGGTGGATCGCGGCGCCGATAAACGCGTGCGGCAGTAGGAGGACGATTACCGCCATCCAGAACGCCTGTTCGCTGACGACAGCCATCACCAGTGTCGGCGCGGAAACCACGGTTGCGACAGGTGACAGCATAACAGCAGCGGCGGCGACCACCGCCTGCGCATGGAGGTACACTGCAGCCAGCAGCACGGTGAGATAGAGGAACACCGTGTAGACGGAAATCCTGTACTCGAGGCGCTCGGTCATACACTAACCCTCAGTCTCCCGGTTTAAAAATCACGCCTTGTATCTGCCGTCGTACCCTTCCTCCGTCTCCTCCATCTGGACGAACACGATCTGGTTCACCCGCGCGTTCTCCTTGATACTGATGCCGTCAGGGTTCTCCACGTGCAGCATGAACGCGCCCACCCCTTCGAACCCGGCCTCCCACGCCGCGTTGTCGATGGTGGCGCCCATCCGGAGCAGCGAGGAGCGGGGGAACGTGAACGCCATCACGTCGTTCGGCAGCCGCACGGTCTCGTTCGCAACGATCTTGTACACGCCCTGCTCCAGCTCCCACCACCCGTACTCGTCGTCTGAATCACGTTTCTCCGGCTGCAGGCGGGTGGTCTCCGGGAGCTCCCGCTCATCGTTCGAGAAGTCCAGCTGTCCCGCGCCATCGTACCGGTGGATCTCGCCGGCGGTCAGGTCGAACCCGTTCGGCGTCAGCTGCGTGTCCAGATGCGGATAGTCCTCGATCAGATCCTCCTGTTCGATCCGCCGCTCGAGTTCCTCCCGGTTCAGTATCATGACAGCGTGATTGTGTCCCGTGGTTATATTTTTATAGGCAGAAGGAGTATACAAGGATATGAGACGATGGCATATCGCAGTCCTGGCAATCTTCCTCGCCGCTCTGGCGGCCGGGGTTGCCGCGCAGGATGCGGACGAGAACGTAGACACGGTCATCCTCGCATCGACGGAGAACTATCCTGACGCGCTCGTCGGTGCAGCCGCCGCGGCCAAGATCGGTTCGCCGATCCTCCTGACCGACCGGGACGAGCTCCCGCAGCAGACGCAGACCGCCATGGACAGGATGGATCCGAGCGACGTAATCATCGTCGGCGGTCCTGCAGTCGTTTCTGACCAGGTCGAAGCATCGCTGGAACAGGACGTCAACGTGACCCGGCTCTGGGGGACGACACGGTACGGGACCGCGGTCGAGATCGCCGAACACTTCTGGGTAGAAGGCGCTGACGAGGCAGTACTGGTGCAGAACGGTATCGAGGAGCAGAACGGTACAGTTATAGCAGCCGCAAAGGATCTGGCGCGTGACGACGAATCACCGGTATACCTGACGCCGGAGGGAAGCGTTCCAGCGGTCGTCCTCACCTCGCTGCAGGATGTCGGCGTGGAGGAGGTGACCGTTGTCGGGACGGAGGTATCGGACAGCTACCGGTCCAGCCTGACAGAGATCGGTGTGTCGATCGATGAGGAGATAACAGGAGCGGACGACCGTGCCGTCAGGGAGGAGATCCAGGAACGGACACACCGTGATATCAACGGGTCCGAGGAACTGCTGGCGGTCGCCTCCAACGGGTTCCGGCACCAGATCGCCGCAGCCAACTTCCCGAACACTGACACCTTCCATGTAACCGGCCAGGAGGATATCGATGAACTGGTGACACTGGTCAACGACGAGAACATCTCCAGCGTGAAAGTGGCCGGACGGCCGGGACTGGCTGAAGACGCGGCCGAGGCGCTGCGCGACCAGACCGATGCCCGGGTCCGGCTGGTGGTCGCGGAGGCGGCGGAAGCGGTGCGTATGAATGCGAACCTGACCGAGGAGAACATCCCCTCGTTCGTGACAGAGCACAGGCAGAAGGCGCAGCAGTGGGAGCAGCGTCGGCAACAGTTCGAGGAGCATGTGGAGCAGCGCGCCAACAAGACCCTGCAGCGGGCACAGAACCTTGTCGACGAGAATGCGTCCGAGGAGGCGCAGGACGCACTTAGGAAGGCTGAAACACTGTACTCCGCCGGCGAATATGTGGAAGCTCTGGAGGAGGCGAACGAGGCTATCAGCGAGGTACGGACTGCCCGGTACGAGACCGACCGGATGGATCCCGCGGAACTAGAGAAGCGTATCCGTGAAGAGACCGCCGACCTTGAGGAGCGGACACAGGAGCTGGCGGAGCTGAACCAGGAGTTCGGCGAGGAGATGCGGGAGAACATGACTGTCGAGGAACGGCTGGAGACGATCGATGAGTTCCGGAACGAGCGCGAGGAGACCGTGCGAGAGCTGATGGAGGAAGCCCGGGAGAGCCGCGGCGACATCAGCAAACGTATCAGGCAGGCGCGGAAGGACGTCCGTGAACGCACCCGTGAGAGGACCGGTGATCAGCGGTTCGAGACCGATATCGAATGCACAGATGAACAGGTGACCGACCTGTCCATAGAGGGGAAGGACGGCCGCGTCCACGTCGAGGGAACAGTTGGTCTCCCCACACCGAACTACCGGCCGTCCAACACGGTCGATGTCGACACTGAGAACAACGAGGTGTCGATCACCGTTGACTTCGAGGAACGCGGAGGGTTCGGTGTCCAGTGCGTGGCGAACGCAGAGCTCGAACAGCGCGTCTACGTCGCCGCGGGGAACTGGACTGTCGACCTCACTGTCAACGTGGCCGGCCAGGAAGAATACGCGGATACTGCCACGGTCGCCGTGACACCGGGCGAACAGGACGATGAGGACGACGCGTGCGCCCAGGATATACAGGCCGCGGTGCAGGCATCGCAGGGGCAGCAGTGCACCCAGCAGGTGCAGCGACTGCAGTGCCCGCACGACGACGAGACATACATGGCGCGGAACGGCTGCGAGATTTCCGCCCTGCAGGAACGGGGCTGGACGGAGGCGGAGTCCATGATAGAGGAGATGGAGGACGAGATGAACGAGACCGAGATGAACGAGACAGAGGTGGACGAGACGCTTCCATCCACCTTCACCCTTGAATCGAC
>CAZTXA010000041.1:0-4441 GCA_964617945.1 uncultured archaeon | reverse complement strand
CCGGCCGGGATTTGAACCCGGGTCGCGCGCATGGCAAGCGCGAGTCTTAGCCACTGGACCACCGGCGCGTCGTTCCAAGCACCCGTTGCAAGTGTTTTAAACACTACCGGTATGGCGGTGGAATTAAAACTGTAGCAGCGCGCAACCGCATCCATGGTACTCGGTCTGGGACTCGGCGCCTCCCTCCTCGTCGGATTCGTCGCGCTTGTCCTCCTTGTCTACGGCGCGGAGCACGTCGTTGACAAGATGACCGCGGTCGCGGCCTATTTCGAGATCCCTGACATCCTCATCGGGATGACTGTTATCTCGATCGGTACCAGCCTCCCAGAACTCGTTGTCCACGTGATCAGTTCGGCGCAGATCCTCGCCACGGACGGCTGCCCGGCCGTCTTCCAGAACGCTGTACTGCCGGACGGTGGGCTGCACTCCTGTGCCATCGTCTCCGCGACAGCGCTCGGCGGGAACATCGGGAGCGACGTTGTCCAGCAGACCCTTGTCCTCGGCATCGTTGTGTTCTCGTTTACGTGGTTTGGCGAAGAGAACTCGTTCACCTTCACCCCCGAGTTCCTGAAGAAGGACTACTTCCCGATGATGGGAACCACCCTGATGACGCTGATACTGGCGTGGGACGGCATCCTCTCACGGCTCGACGGCCTCGTCCTGTTCGCAGCGTTCCTCGGGTACATGTATTACCTGACGCGGACGCGGAATGAACGGCTGAACCACGACACTATTGCATCGGATGCTGTGCGGCGCGACGCATTCATCGCGGTGACCGCGCTGTCGGTCGTCCTCGTCAGCGCCCACGTCCTGCTGCAGGTGACGGAGACGATCGTCGATGCGACCGGGCTGGGCGGCTCTATCATCGGCGTGATGAGTATCGGTATCGCGTCCGCGTTCCCTGAACTGTTCACCGCTATCGAGGGCATCCGACAGCGTGCGGCCGGACTTTCGCTTGGCACGTTGATCGGGAGCAACATCACCAATCCGTTACTGGCGATCGGGCTCGGCTCACTGCTCTCCACGTACTGGGTGCCCCGGCCTCTCGTCCTGTGGGACCTGCCGATGGAGACCGTGACAGCCGGTATGCTGCTCGCATACCTCCTCTTCGTGTCGGACCGGAAGCTCGGGTACAAGGGAGCACTGTACCTGATCGGGCTGTACCTATTCTACGTCGTGATACGGTTCTCGTTCTTCGCGATGGACTGAGCGGTCACGCGGTCAGGACAGCGGCGACGTCTTCGCCGCGACCGGTCACGGTGTAGCGGCGGAATCTGTCCGCCGATGGTGTAATGCATTCGACAAGGTCAGCGTCATCCAACTGTCTGACGGCGCGGGACGCACTGTTGAACGCGAGGTCAAGGTCTTCAGCGATCTCGGAGGGTGTCAGCGGGACACTGGCCTGGTCAAGGTGGAGCAGCACCGCGGTACGGTTCTCCGACATCTGTACCCTGGAGGCCGCCTCAGTGATATCGTCCGGGCGGTCTTCACCGTACGCCGGCGGCGACTCGGTCACCGTTACCGGCTGGACAGCTGTCCGCCTGTCTGCGACATCCTCCAGCCGCGACCGCACCTCCCGGCCATCCTCCGTCGGGACGTACCGCCGGTCACGCGGCGCATCCGGATTCTGGCATGCTGCCAGGCCGCGGTCAGCGAGTTCACGGACCGCGCGGCTCGCTGTCTTTACGACCACACCGAGCTCGTCCGCGAGTTCTGTCGGGGTCATCGGTCGCCCGGCATCGACAAGTTCCGTGAGAACCCGTTCCCTGTTCCTCGAGTTCTGTATATAGGCGACATCCCGCCACACCCCCGAATCCATCGGTGTGGACTGGTTGCCGCCGGCCTGCTATTGTACGAGGTCGTACGCAAATCAAACAGGTTTAAATAGATACAATGCGGTCAAGTTGACATGACCTACGGTGGTCCAAGTGGGGACGAGCTGTCAGATATAAGAGCAGCTATCCTTGAAGAAATCGAACAACAGATCCAGCGGGACAGCAATCTTACACGGCTACGGTGCGGTACACCAGTCTGTGAACACTTGCTCGAGTTAGATGCCGCCGGCCGTATCAGTATCGACAGTATCGTGTGGGACGGAGATACCTGGCGGCTTGACCTCTCTCCAGCATAGCAAGAAGCCGCTCTACAGACCACACCCTACGGCTTCAGTCCTTCTCCCGGTAGACGTACAGACCGCGGATGATAACGGCGGCAACCCCTACTGCGACGATGACAGCAGCTACCGGGTTGTCCGCACGGTCCTGCTGCGGCCCGACATCCTCAAGGAACCGCGGCTCCGACCCGTTCACGCCGTAGACGCCGGAAGCAGCAGTCGCAGCTGCCGTCATCAGGACGACGGCGCCGAGCAGAACGAGTACTTTCCGCATACTGCGGACTGCTGATATACGGCTTAAAAAGCTTGGCGGGTGCTGACGTCGCATGCCCAGCGAGACAAAGCAGACGCTATGCGTGCACTGTGGCAGGACAGCGACCCGGATGAACAAGGGCAGGCAGCCCGCGTGCAAGGAGCACAAGGACCGTGACCCGAAGGAGATCGGGTGCCCGGAATGCGGGTTCAACATGACGATAAAAGAGGGGAAATACGGGTATTTCTGGGGCTGTGAAGGGTATCCCGGCTGTCAGAAGACGCTGTCCATCGAGCAGAGCCTGAAGATGGAGAAGTACCAGGAGCCGGACGTCGATGTGGAGCTGGAGGGGTAAACCCTTTTCAACCGCCAGTGGCCGTGTCTCGGCATGGACTCTGTCCAGCTACGGCGATACCTGCTCCCCCCACTTATCGCTGCCACCCTCCTCCTCGCTGTCTACGGGCTGTTCTCACCGCAGCCGCAGAGCGTGGCCGGGTCGCTGATCCTCGTAGGGCTCTCCGTGCTGCTGGCTGCAGGCGTGTGGGCGGCGGAACAGTACGACCCGCACCTGCAGAACCTTGTGCAGGAGAAGAGTTACAGGATAACGCTCCGCTCCGTCCTGGCAACAGCGCTCCTGACCGGGTTCGTGTTCCTGATCGGCCTGTACGCCGCGGCAGCGGTTATCGGGGTCGTCGCCGTCACATGGGGGTACGAACCGGTCTCGTTCCAGGTCTTCGCTGATGTCGTCAGCCGGCTCGCGTTGCTGCTCGATGCACAGCTGCTGCCGCTGGTCGGCGGGTATATCGCCGTGGCGGCGGCGATGGGAGCAGGGTTCTGGGTCCTGTTCCCGTACCTCCCTGTCGCGGACGAGCGGCGGGCCGCACCGGCATCCTTCCTGGCGGTGTGGATCTACCTGGTCGCGGCCGCCGCAGTGTTCCGACCGGTACCGGTCTCGGAGCCGACAGTGCTCGCGTTCGATGCGGCCGTGGTCGCTGTCTGGGGGCATGTGTTCGCCGTCGCCTACAGGGATGTGGAGCGGTACGTCCCGTAGCCGCGGCGTATTTAAGGCTTCTACAGAAGTCGGAGCCGTGAGGGCCTGTAGCTCAGCCTGGCAGAGCACCGGGCTTTTAACGGCGACGTTGAAAGCGCTGAGGCCGCCGGCTTCTCGTCCAGAGATGCCGGTGTAAGAAGGGCTATGCCCTTCGTGCCGATGATCTCATAGAAAGATACCCGGTAGTCGCGGGTTCAAATCCCGTCAGGCCCAATAATTTTTCTCTCTGTCAGAGGTCGTAGGCGGGACGCGGGAGTTCGATGGTGTACGCGCATCCGACACCGTCGTCCTGCATCAACTCCCGGTCGAACTCGATTCCTCCGCCGTAGGCTGTGAAGACGGTCTTTGCCATGTAGAGACCGAATCCGCCGCCATCTGAGGAAGTATCCTCCTCCCACAGATCGTCCAGGTTCTCGTAGGTGACAGGCATCACATCGATCCCTGGTCCATCGTCCCACAGCGACACATCTACGGAGGAGTCGTCCGCCGTCACATCAGCATACACGTCCACATCGGGGCCGCCGTGACGCTCGGCATTGCTGATCAACGTGTGGAACGGGATCCAGTACCCCCTGTTCCCCGTCACGACATCGTCCTGATGCCCGTTATACTCGATACCGGCCAGGTCGTCCTGGAACGGTTCAAGCACCTCGCCCATCCGGACTGTCCCGGGTTCGTCCCCTGTGAGAGTTGACAGGAGGTCTGCGGCGCCGTCCAGCGTCTGGACGATCTCCCTCGCCCGTTCGCTGTTATTCTCTGCCCGGAACTCGTCGTTCTCCAGCCGCTGCCGGATATAGTCTGCGGACGTCCTGAGGTTCTCTTCGAGCGGGTACCGGTCCCGGTATTCACTGAGCGGACCGCGAGTCTCCGACCCGGTATTTTGCAGGAAGTCGGAAAGATAGCGGAGGCTGATATCGGCGCCGTCCTCCTCCAGCTCCTCCCGCCCCTCCAGGACGGTCAGCTGACTGGTCAGTTCGTGTCTGATTGACTTCCGGACAAAATCCTCAGGTGTACGATACATACA
>CAZTXA010000040.1:0-4601 GCA_964617945.1 uncultured archaeon | reverse complement strand
CCGTCAGGCTCCGGCAAGTCGACGCTGATGAATATGATCGGCGCGCTCGACACGCCGTCGTCCGGCACGGTGCAGGTCGGCGGGGTTGATGTGTCCTCACTCTCACGGTCAGAACTTGCAGTGCTGCGGCGGCAAGAGGTCGGCTTCATATTCCAGCAGTTCAACCTTATCTCGACCATGGATGCACAGGAAAACGTCGCACTCCCGCTCATCTTCCAGAACGTGCCGCGGCACCGTCGGAACGCCCGTGCCCGCCGCCTCCTTGAAGACGTTGGGCTGGGAGACCGGGTGAACCACCGGCCGTCAGAACTCTCCGGTGGCCAGCAACAGCGCGTGTCGATCGCCCGGTCCCTCGTCAGCGACCCGAACGTTGTCCTTGCTGACGAGCCCACTGGGAATCTTGACACGGATACCGGTGATAAAATCATGGAGTTACTTGAAGATTTGAACAAAAATGAGGGAAAGACTGTTGTCATGGTGACGCACGACCCGCACGACGCCGAGTTCGCGGACCGGGTCGTCCAGATCACCGACGGCGTGACGCAGGTGAACTGATATGCATGTGAAAAAACTGCTCGCACTGTTCGTCGCCATCATCGTACTGGGCGGGATCGGTGCTGCACAGGGGCAGAACACGGAGATTGTTATCGACACGATCAAGACAGAGCCGGTACCGCTGCAGACATCAGAGTACGCGGATATCTGGCTCCGGGTGAAGAACAACGGGTCGGCGACCGCGGAGGATGTCCAGGTCACGTTCCAGGAGTCCTTCCCGTTCTCCACCGACCCGGACGAGCAGACGGAGTGGGAACACGACCGGTTGCTGCCGGGCCAGAACTTCCAGGTCCACCTGCAGGTCAGGGTCGACCCGAACGCTGTGCACGGCACCAATAACCTCGAGTTCCGCACATCGACAGGGTCGACCGGCATATCAATCACCGAGGAGGTCCCGGTGGAGGTGCGGACCGACGACGCCGCGCTGGTGGTCCGGGACGTGTCCTTCCCGGAAACAGTGACGCCGGGATCGACACACCGGATGTCGCTGTCACTGGCGAACCTTGCCGACTCCCAGCTCAAGAACATCGATGTCGCGATGGACATCGCTGACGACCAGCCGTTTGGCACTGTCGCCACGACCAGGAACCGTGTCCAGTCCATCGGCCCGGGTCAGCAGCGGACAGTTTCCTTCGACCTGCAGGTGGACGAATCCGCCGATAATGGGGTGTACCGCATCCCGATAGAACTTGACTACGAGAACGAGGCCGGGACATCGTTCTCCCGGACCGAATCGACCGGTGTCGTGGTCGGTGGAGCGTCGAACATCGAGGTCGCCGTGGACGACCGGACGCTGCTCGCCGCCGGCAACCGCGGGGAGGTAACGCTCAGGGTCGTGAACAGGGGGCAGGGCCGGGCCCGGTTCGTCGGACTGAACGTGTCCGGGACCGATACGGCAACGATCCTGTCCTCACGGAGCGTCTATCTCGGGAATATGGCGCCTGACGACTACCAGACCGCGACGTTCGACGTATACGCCGAGTCCGGCGCCGACGAGTTGGCACTCCCCGTAGCGTTGGCATACGAGAACGCGGCCGGCGAACCACAGAGAGAGACACGCATCGTGTCCTTCCCGCTGTACTCCGATGCCGAGTTGTCCCGGTTCGGGATTTCCGACGGCAGAATGCTCCTCCCCATCCTCGCGGTCATAGCGGTCATTGCGGCCGGCGGCTACTGGTACTGGGGGCGCCGGAAGCGGCGGCAAATCCAGGGGTGACAGATGAACCTTGACCTGGTCGTTCTGGCGATCCGGAACATCATCAACAGGAAGCGGCGGTCCTGGCTCACAGTTATCGGGATTTTCATCGGGATCGCCGCCGTCGTCGCGCTCGTCTCACTCGGGCAGGGATTGAACCAGGCGGTGGTCGGCGAGTTCGAGAGCATCGGTGCGGACAAACTGTTCGTCACACCGGGCGGCGACCCGACGAGTGCGACACAGTTCTCTCAGAGCTCCACTGTGCTGCGGGACAGTGATGTCCAGGCGGTGCGACGGGCGCGCGGCGTCGACGAGGCGGAGGGCGCATTGATGCGGTCGACACGGCTCACGTACCAGGACGAGTCGACGTTCGTCTCCGCTATCGGCATCCCTGCGGGCAGCGAACTCATCGAGGAGAGCTTCACACTCGACGTGGAGGAGGGACGGATGATCCGTGGGACTGACCGGTCCGGTGTGGTCGTGGGCAGTCGCATCGCTGAGGATATGTTCGAAGAGGAGGTCACGCTCCGCCGCAAGGTGTCGTTCGCAGGCCAGGAGTTCCGTGTGGTCGGCGTCCTCGGGCCGACCGGGGACCCGTCCATCGACGCCGCAGTCGTCCTCCCGTATGACAGGGCGCAGGCAGTTTTCGAGGCCGGCGACGTGTACGACTACGTCGTTGTCCGGCACCAGACCGGGTTCGATGCAGAGACGGTGAAGGAGAACGTTGAACGGTCGCTGCGGAACGAGCGCGGCGTCGATGAGGGAAACGAGGACTTTACCGTGTCAACCCCGGCCGACATCCTGTCATCGTTCCAGAACGTGCTCGGTATCGTGCAGGCTATCGTGGTCGGTATCGCGTCCATCTCCCTCCTTGTCGGTGGCGTGGGGATCATGAACACGATGTACACCGCGGTAACGGAGCGGACCCGGGAGATAGGAGTGATGAAAGCGGTGGGGGCTGAGGACCGTCAAATCCTGGCCCTCTTCATGCTGGAGTCCGGGATGATAGGGTTGCTGGGTGGAGCCATCGGAGTGATACTCGGTATCGGTATCAGCCAGGGGTTCGTCCTCGTGGCGCAGCAGTATTCCGACCTCCCGATCAGGGCGTCTATCAACCCGGCGCTTATCGGGGGAGCGCTCCTGTTCGCGTTCACTGTCGGCACAGTCTCCGGTGCGTTGCCGGCGCGGAACGCTGCCAAGCTCGACCCGGTGGACGCCCTCCGCTACGAGTAGTTGTCACCGCGACGTGTTACCACCGTACGATATAAAAGCATTGGATGCATGTATGCCGTGTATGACACGCCTCATCTGCGTTTCTAGCGGGAAGGGCGGGGTCGGGAAGACGACCGTGACGTCAAACCTCGGATCTGCCTTGACAGAATTCGGGATGGACACGGTCGTGATGGACACCAACCTGACCAACCCGAACCTCGGGTTCCACCTCGGCATCCCGCTGTACCCGAACACGCTGCACGACGTGTTACGTGATGAAGCGCACATCACCGAGGCGACGTATATCCATAACTCCGGGCTGCGCGTGGTTCCGGCCGGACTGTCGGTCGACGACCTGAAGGACACGGACCCGGAGGATCTCGGCGACGTGTTACTTGATGCGGTCGGAGAGCCGGAGTTCGTCCTGCTGGACTCCGCAGCCGGTCTCGGCCAGGAGTCGGTGAACGCGATCGAGGCGTCCGACGAACTGCTGATCGTCACCAACCCGAACCTGCCCGCGGTGACCGACGCGCTGAAGACGGCGAAGATCGCAGAGGAGGCAGGGACGCACGTGCTCGGCGTCGTGCTGAACCGGGTGAAGAGCCATGACGCGGAGCTGTCCGTGTCAGAGGTGGAGGACATGACAGGGTACCCTGTCGTGGCACAGGTCCCGGAGCACGACGTGGTCGACGAGGCGGTTGCGAATAAATCTCCTGTGGTTCACCACGAACCAGACCACCACGTCTCTGAACGGTTCCGCAGCCTTGCAGCAGACCTTGCCGGCATCGACTACGTCCCGGAACGACGCCGAGAAGGACTGTTCGACCGTATCCGCTCGTTCTTCGGATAAGCATTACCGGGCGGCGTCGCGCAGTATCTCGACATCAACTTCGAACGCCGCGACAGGCATATCCACGTCCCAGCTGGTACGGACGGCGTCGCTGACCTCTCCGATGACGCCGGCCGCTTCTCCGTCAACGACGACGGTCCCGCACCGCCCGTCCGTGAAGCTCCCATGCCCGTCCTCCTCGACCTCCAGCGAGACGCCGAGCTGCTTCGCCACCGTCTGCAGCACGCCGCGTGTCTCGGAGAACCCTGCATCGGCGTGGGCGGACACGTACGCCAGCTTCGCCGTGTCCTCGGCACCGGTGTCCGCGTCCCCGGAGAGCCGGGTGCACGTCCCGACCTCGAACAGTCGCTGGGGGTACCGGTTGTGCGTGTTGTTCTGCAGTACCTCCATCAGTGACGGCAGCAGCCAGTTCCTGACCACGGTGTAGTCCTCGGTCAGCGGGTTCGCCATCGCCGCCACCTCCCCCTCCTCGATGTCCATCCTGTCGAACAGTTTCTCCCGGTTGGACAGGATGAACGTCATGCACTCCTGCGCCCCCGCTCCGACCATCACGTCCCGGAGCGCGTCTTCGAATACGGTCGCGTCGGACTCCCCGCCGATGGTCGCCACGTCCGGGATTTCGGCGTCCACGTTGTCGTAGCCGTACCCGATGACAGCGTCCTCGATCACATCGTACGGGTGCATCACGTCGGCCCGGTATGCGGGCACCTCGACCACCAGCTCGCCTGAGTCGGTGTCGGCGTCGTACCGCATCGCCTCCAGCTGGTCGATGATGCCGTCGTCGGACAG
>CAZTXA010000039.1:0-4753 GCA_964617945.1 uncultured archaeon | reverse complement strand
TCCGTTCAAGCCATTCCTTCAACGTTTTCCGGTCCTTCCCGGCCATCTCTGCTTCAAGCACGTCTTCCGGGACAAGATCCTCGTCCCGGACCGCGTCCTTGACCTCTGCGACCGTTCCCTCGACCAGTTCTTCGTAATCCGTCGCTGGTGCTGTATCGTCTGCCGCTTCCTCCTCTACTGCTTCTGTATCCTCCTGGCTGCTGGAGATCCGGCCTTCAAGCCAGCTGACCAGTGTCGTCCGGTTCTTGTTCGCTTCCTCGGCCTCCAGGACCTGTCCCGGGTCTAGGTCTTCGTCCTCGACCCGTTCCTTCACCTCTGCAACAGTGCCGGTAACGACGTTATCGTAGTTGACATCGTCAGCGTCTCCGGCCGCCGCCTCTGCTTCCTCCGGTCGTTCCTCCTCGTCGCTCTGCAATGCCAGCTTCATGTGCTCTGGCATGTCGGTCATGATCTGGACCTTGACACCGAGCGCCCCAGGCTTGGTCACCGCTTTCTCGTATGCACGGTCAACGTAGTCATTGGCGGTGTCACCGCACTTCTTCACATACCCGTCGATAAACTTCTCCGTCCGGCCGCGCGACCCGCTCAGCTTCCCGGAGACCTCGATCTCGACACCGATCGCACCTGCATCCATAACACGTCGCATGTAGGTGTTCCCCACACGCTTCGGGTGGCCGCCCTTCTCCAGCCACGACGCGACGTTCTTCGCCACGACGTTCGCGTCCAAGTCCGGCTCCTCCACTTCCTGCGCGTCGACCTGCGGGTTCTCGATGTCGAACTGTTCCTCCAGCGCATCGATAATCTCGTTGATACGGGACCCGCCGCGCCCGATGACAAGGCCTGGCTTCTCTGCGTAGATAGTGATGTTCGTACTGGTCGGCGTCTTCGTGATATCGATATGCGAATAATTGGCGGTACGGAGCTCACGCTCCAGGAACTCTTCCAGCTTCGCCTTCGTGATACCGCGGTCGATAAACTCTTTCTCGATCATGTTATCGTTCTCCGACCTTGATTGTTACGTGCGCTGCCTTGGTTTTCCGGCCCCGGTGCCGCTTGGGGGTTACCATCCGGTTCCCCTGGTTCACCATGACCCCGGTCACCTGCAGATTTTCTGTGTTCATACCTTCGTGTACTGCATTGCTCTCCGCACTTTCAAGTAGTTCGAGCATCTCCTCTGCGGTCTTCACCGGGTACCGTCCCGAGTCCATACTGCCGCTGCGGTGCGACTGCTCCGCGTCGTGCCGCGTGTACGGCACCGGCTGTTCCTCGTCGATAACCCGCTGCAGCTTCGCCTTCGCCTGCTCGACGGACTCGTCCTTGATGAACGCGGCGACCTCGCGGGCGTGCTTCCGGGAGATCGGAAGGTTCCTGCCGCGGGCCACTGCCTCGTCGTCATGTACCTGCATCGATGATCACTTGAGCGGGATGTACTTGGAAGAACGCGTCGCACCAAGCCCTGGAGCGCTGTGCTCGACTTCTTCCCGGTTGTACGTGAACTCGCCGAGGTAGTGTCCGATCATCTCCGGCTCGATCTCGGTGTCCACGAACTCCTTCCCGTTATAGATACTGAGGGTTTTGCCTACCATCTCCGGCACCACGACCATGTCGCGGGCGTGCGTACGGATGTGATCGTTCTCCCGGATCTTCCGCAGCAGCTTCTTCTGCCGGTCGGTCAGGCCGCGCTTGATGCTGCGCCGCTTCCGCGCGTCAAGCAGTTCCGCGAACTCGTCCATATTCATCTTCTGGAGTTCGTCCAGCGTGTAGCCGCGGAAGGTGAAATCGTCTGCCATTGCTTACTCCTTCTTCTTCCCCGACCGTCGTGCCCCGATACTCCCGACCTTGGAACCGGGGGAGGCGTCACGTGACACTGTTTTCGGCCTGCCAGGTTTGGTGGACCCACCGAACGGGTGGTCGACTGCGTTCATCGCTACGGCGGACACGGTCGGGTACTGTTTACCGTCCGCCTTCGCCTTGTGGTGGACCTGTCCCGCCGTTTCGAACTCTTTCTCCGTCCGCCCGCCGCCGGCGACCTGTCCGATCGTTGCGCGGCAGTCCGGGTCCAGCTCCTTGAACTCTTTCGATGGGAGTCGGACCCGCGTCGAATCCGCAGTATGTGTTACAACGAACCCGAACGTCCCTGAGGACCGGGCGATGGTACCGCCGTCCCCGGGCTGTATCTCGATGTTACATATCGGGACGCCTTCCGGGATCTCCCGCAGCGGGAGCGTGTTCCCTGGCTCGATCGGCGCCTCTACACCGACATCGATTCCATCGCCGACCGCCACGCCTTCCGGCACCAGGACGTTCCGCCGTTCCCCGTCCTCGAACTCAACGATTGCGACCGGGGCGGTCCGCGCCGGGTCGTCAACGATGTCGACGACCGTGCCTGATACCTCGCCCTCGTGGTGGGACGCGCCGCCGCGGCCTCTGTGCGAGGGAGCGGTGTACGTCGGCGATCCTTTTCCACGCCGTTGACTGCGGATACGCTTTGTCATCGTGTCATCACCTTACAGCATGCCGAGCCGTGTCGCCACGTCCATGGCGTCGTACTCCGGTGAAAGTTTTACATATGCTTTTTTATCGTCGCCACGGTTCACGGTGTTGACAGCGGCGACATCGACGTCGAACAGGTCTTCGACAGCGCCAGTGATGTCGGGCTTGCTGGCGCGTTCGTCGACGATCAACGTCAACTTGTTCTCCCGGTCGACCATGTCCATACTCTTCTCGGTCAGGTGCGGGTGCTTGATAACGTCCCAGGAATCCATCTGCATCACCGGAACAGGTCCTCCTCGTCCAGCGATTCGACAGCTGTTTCAGTCCAGACCACGAGCCGCCCCGGGTCAGTGCCTGGTGCGAGTACTTCCGCGTTCAGCTCGTCGACCGTCCGCACCTCGACGCCAGGGAGGTTCCGTGCCGCGCGGCCGATACCACGGTCCTCGCCGACAACGAGCAGCGGTCCGACCTTTGACCGGC
Organism: uncultured archaeon; assembly: GCA_964617945.1. Taxonomy (GTDB): domain Archaea; phylum Nanohalarchaeota; class Nanosalinia; order Nanosalinales; family Nanohalalkaliarchaeaceae; genus JALIDP01. Next base: position 1,780 of record CAZTXA010000039.1, on the reverse strand, counting down.
TTGGCCGTCCGCGGCGTGTTCCTTTCCCTGCACGGGCTGCAGGTTCCTGCACCCGTTCCAGCTCGTCCGCGAGGCCGAGCCGTTCAAGCAGTGCCTTGACCTCACCTGTCTTCTCCAGCTCCTCCGCGTCCGCGTCCACGACCAGCGGGAGATCGACATCGCCGATGTTATGGCCGCGCTCCCGGACGGTCTCCTCGTCCATCGTGGCGGCGATAGCGCTCCGGATAGCCTTCCGCCGCTCTTTTTCATTGATATCCTTCGAGAAGTCTTTGTCAGCCTTCGGCGGGTGCGCCTTTCGGCCTCCCACGGCCTGTGGTGCCTCGCCACCAGGACCTGACATCTGCATGCCGCGCCGGAACGTGATCTTCCGCGGTGTGCGGGACGACGGGTAGCTGCGGCCACGGATTCCACGGTAGGCGCGGCTCCGCTTCTTCCAGTGCGTCACGTGCTTCATACCGGATTCCTCGTCGGCGCCGTACGCCTGCCGCCGGTTGCTCTGCGCCGCGAGCACCGCCTTCTTGATGATATCCGGGCGGACACGCTCCCTGAACTGCAGCGGCAGGTCTACCTCGCCTGCTGCCTCGCCGTCCGTCCCGTGTACATCGACCATCGTGTTCACCGTTCGATATGCGTTATATCCGGGTTCTCCGGGTAGTCGTCCTTTCGTGCGGCGGGACGAAGCATTATAAGCCTCTTCGCCGCTCCCGGTACCGACCCTTTCACCAGGAGGTACGTGGAATCCACATCGCCGTAGTTCTTGAACCCGCTCTCCGGTGTGACCTCGGACGGGTCGTCGCCGACCGCGAGCACCCGCTTGTTCAGCTCTGTCCGTTTGTTGTATCCCATGCCGCCGGGCTGTGGGACTGTCCACCGGGTGTGGTCAGGGTGCCACGGACCGATGTTCCCGGCCTTCCTGTTGGACTTCTGCGTCTTGTGCGACAGGGTCTTGACGCCGTGCCGTTTTACAGGTCCCTGGAAGCCCTTGCCCTTCGTCACACTGATCGTGTCGACGTACTGGCCGTCGTCGATAACATCTTCGACCGAGATATCTGTTCCGAGCAGTTCTGTCGCTACGTCAAGCTTCTCGGCTGTATCGTCGCCACCGATCGGGAGCTCGAACACTTCCGGTGTCTTCTTCCCGATCCCCGCCTCCTGCGGCTGTGTGTGCACCAGCAGGCGGATGTCGCTGATTTCCTCTTCCCGCTCCTCCAGTGTTGATACGTCGGTCCGGTCCGGCACGACCGCGGCCCGTTCGAGGTCGGAGGAGATATTGTCTGCATACACTTCTGTCAGCGGGTTCTCACCCTCCGGCGTGACGCCGTAGGCGCGGATGCCGTACACCGCGAGCGGCGGCACCTCGACAACGGTCACCGCGTCAGCGACCTCCTGCCCCTTTGTAGGGGACTCGTATTCGTCGTCGATCCGCAGCACCCGGGTCATACCGGCCTTGTACCCGGCGAACCCGACAGGTTCACCTGCCTCTGTCTCTTCCGGCGGCGTCAGCGTCGGATATGGTCGTCCTGCCCGCCGCTGCGGTTTGTACCCGAGCGATCCGCGTCGTGGATGGTTCTTGTCTGCCATGGTGTACACCTGGACGGCCCACCGGCACCTTGCGCGGTGGGAGCTCCGCAGAGGCCTCCGGAGAGGCGTGCACGCCCAGAATATGGGCGTGACTCAACCAGTTAAAAGAACTTTTAAATAGGTGCGGCGGAGCGGGATCAGCCCTTGATGTTCACGACCGGCCGCATCTGCGCCACTTTCTCCCCGATTCCGACCGCGT
>CAZTXA010000038.1:0-4760 GCA_964617945.1 uncultured archaeon | reverse complement strand
CCTGACCGCGTCCTTTTTAAACGTTGTGCGGGGCTGTACAGTCATGGTTACGATCCCGAAGGAGATCCGGACGTACTGCCCGCACTGTGATTCACACCAGGATCACAGGGTGAGCGAGACGACGAACAGGTCCGCGTCCGCGATGAAGCAGAAGTTCCGGAAGCGCCAGCGGAAGATGGAGAAGGGGTACGGTTCCTTCCCGTTCGAAGACCCTGCCCACCGGTCCCGGGGACGGAAGAACCCGACCAGTGAGAAGAAGGACCTGGAGCTGGAGTGCACGGAGTGCGGGAAGGCGCACAAGCCGCGGAAACCGATCCGCGCGGCAAAGTTCGACATCGAATAACCTGTCTACAGAGGTATCCATAATGGCACGCGGCGAATTTGTGACGGTAAAGTGTGACGGCTGTGGGAACGAGCAGGTCGTGTTCTCCAAGCCCGCATCAGATATTAACTGTGTTGTCTGCGACGACCTCCTCGCAGCGTCGACCGGTGGCAAGGCCGATTTCAAGTCGCAGGTCGTGGACACGGTCGCGTGAGGTGATCGAGATAGAGTTCTACAGGGATGTCCCAGAGGAGGGGGAGTACGTTGTCATCGAGATCGAGGAGATCCACGAGCACTCTGCCTCCGCATCGATCAAGGGGTACGACGAGACCGGGCTTATCCATATCTCAGAGGTGTCACGGTCCTGGGTGCGGGACATCAAGCAGCACGTCGACGAAGGCGAGCGCACCGTTGCCCAGGTCGTTGAGATCGAGGACGGCACCATCAACCTCTCATTGAAGCGTGTGAACGACGCGCAGAAGCGGGAGGCGATGAACGAGTGGAACAAGGAGGAGAAGGCGGACAAGTTCCTGCAGAACGTTGCAGACCGCACCGGGTACACTGTCGACGAGCTGTACGAGGCGGTCGCGTTCCCGTTCCAGAAGGAGTACGGCTCCACGTTCGAAGGGTTTGAGCACGCGGCGATGGAGGAGGCCGACTTCGACACCCTTGGTATCGATACAGACCTTGCCGACGCGGTCACCGCGGTGGCGCAGGACAACATCAGCCTGAAGCAGGTGGAGATGGAGGGAGAGATGGAGATCGAGGTGCCGGGCGGCGAAGGGATCGACGCGATCAAGGACGCGCTCACCGTCGGCGAGAACGTCAAAGTATCGTATATTTCTGCACCGGACTACGCCATCACCGCCTGGGGGCGGAACGCGGAGGATGCACGGGACACGATGGACGCGGCCGTGGACACTATCACCGAGAGCATCGAGGCTGCAGGCGGCACCGTCCAGTTCGAGAAGAAGTGAGGCCTGTGAGCAAGGTTAAAAAGTGCGGGACGTGCAACAGGTATACACTCGGCGACGAGTGCCCGGACGGGCACGGCGCCACGATCGACCCGACACCGCCGCCGTATTCCAGCCCTGACCAGTACGCCGAGTACCGGCAGGAAGCCCGGTAAGGAGGTACACCATGGACGTAGAACACCGTGAAGAGACACAGATCATCTGGGAGGACGAGAAGCCCTCGCTTGACAGTCCTGTCGTTGTCGAAGGGTTAACAGGTATCGGCCACATCGGTCGGACCGCAGTCCACTACCTGGTCGACCACCTCGAGGCGGAGAAGGTCGGGGAGATTATCTCGCACCATTTCCCGCACTGGGCGATCGTGAACGAGGACAAGGAACTGGACATCCTGAAGAACGAACTGTACCTGTACGAACGGGACGACGAAGAGGACGTGGTCTTCCTGATCGGGGACGCGCAGAGTATCGACCCGATGGGGCACTATGAAGTTGTCCACGATATCCTGGACGTGCTGGAGGACTGGGGGACGGAGCAGCTGATCACTATCGGGGGATACGGGACGGGCGAGATGGTGGAGGAGACGCCTGACGTGTTCGGCGTGGTGACGGACAAGGCGTTGAAGGACGACTATGAAGACTACGGCGTCAGCTTCGACCACTCGGTCGGCCAGATTGTAGGAGCGACAGGCCTCCTGCTCGGCATCGGGAAGCGGTACGGGATGGACGGCATCGCGCTGCTCGGCGAGACACCGGGATTCCTGTTATCCGACCCGAAGGCGACCGAGGAGGTACTCCAGGTGCTGGAAGAGCTGCTGGACGTAGACCTTGACTACGAGAACCTCGACGAGAAGGTGGAAGAAGTGGAAGAAGTGATGGAGCGCATCCAGGAACTGCAGCAGCAGGCGCAACAGCAGCAACAGCAGGCGCAGGGCGAGGGCGAAGGCGACGAACTGGGGTACATCGGCTAGAAGGCAGTGTAATTTAAAACTTGTCTCACCGTTCTGCGCTTATAGGTGGTATCTATGGTTGAACTCAACGGCTACACACGGTACGAACGCGCCCGGATCATCGGCGCACGCGCACTGCAACTGTCTGAAGGCGCGCCCGCACTGATCGAAACAGAGACCACGAAATCGATCGATATCGCACGGCAGGAACTGGAAGAGGGCGTGGTCCCGATCGGCGTACGGCGGCAGTAACGATGCGTATCAACGATTTCTCGCTCCGCGTCATATACAACAGCCGTGTCAACCCGACCGTGGAGGCGGAGGTGAACGGTGTCCGCGCGGCGGCACCGTCCGGCGCCTCGACCGGCAGCCACGAGGCACTGTGCTTCGTCCCCGACGACCTGGAGCAGGTGGAGACAGCGCTGCGGGACCGGGTGACAGATGGTTCGTTCTCCCAGGAGGAGTTTGACGCTGCGCTGGAGGATGTCGACGGCACGGATAACTTTGCAGAGATCGGTGCGGTCGCGATCGCGTCGTCCCTCGCGTTCTGGAAGGCGAGCGATGCGGAGCTGGGCGACCGGTACCCGTACCCTGCCGGGAACCTGGTGGGCGGCGGGGAGCACGGCGGCAACACATCCATCCAGGAGTTCCTCGTGATCCCGGGCGAGGCATCCACCCTGCCGGAGGCGGCGGAGATCCTGTCCCAGGTGTACCACGACTTCGGCGACCGGTACGCGCGGCGGATCAGCGGGATCAACGACGAGGGCGCGTATATAACCGATTTCAACGATGAGAAGACGCTTGACGCGGTCAGCGAGGTGGCGGAGGATCACGGCGCGCGGGTCGGGATCGACGCCGCAGCCTCGGAATTTTACGAAGACGGGGAGTACCGGTACGGGGCGATGGGACAGGAGCTGTCGCCCGACCAGCAGGTAAAGTTTATGGAGAAACTGGTCGAGCGGTTCGACCTCGCGTACGTGGAGGACCCGTTCGACGAGGAGGACTTTGAACGGCTCGCCGAACTGACAGACCGGGTCACCGATACGCGTATCGTCGGCGACGACGTGTTTGCCACGGCCGCGGACCGGTTGCAGCACGGCATTGATCTCGGTGCAGGGAACGCGCTCATCGTCAAGCCGAACCAGGCCGGGACCGTGTCACGGACGCGGGAGACCGTTGCCGTGGCGCAGGACAACGGGTTCACCCCGGTCGTGTCGCACCGGAGCGGCGAGACCTGTGACGCGACCATCGCAGACCTCGCACTGGCGTGGAACGCACCGTTGCTGAAAGCCGGTATCTCGGGTATCAGGACGGCGAAGAACAACCAGCTGCTGCGGCGGTGGGACGAGGACGGTGGGGAGATGGCGCAGGTGGAGGCCCTTTAAAAGTTTGGTACTGAAAGGCGGGTAGAAGACATGCTGACAGCGAAGGACGAATACCTCGAGGCCGGCGTTAACATCGGTTCTCGGCAGAAAGTACAGGACATGGACCCGTTCATCTTCCAGGTAAAGAAGAATAACCTGGCGATCATCGATCTCGACCAGACCGACGAGCGGATACAGCAGGCAGGACAGCTGCTCGGCCGGTACGACCCGGAGGAGGTGCTGGTCGTGTCACGGAAGGAGATCGGGCACCGTCCCGTCGTCACCTTCGCGGAGGCGACCGGTGCACAGCGGATATTTGACCGGTTCATGCCCGGCACGTTGACCAACCCGCAGTCCGACGACTTCATGGAGCCGGAGATCCTCGTGGTCACGGACCCAGAGGAGGACCGGACCGCGGTCGTGGAGAGCGTAGACGCGAACATCCCGGTTGTGGCGATCGCGGACACCGGGAACTCGCTGGAGTACATCGACTACGTTATACCGGGGAATAACAAGGCCGCAGGATCGGTCGCGCTCATATATTACCTGCTCGCCCGTGAGACGCAGAAGGCGCGGGGCGTGATTGACAGCGACGATGACTTTGATTTCACAGTTGACGATTTCACGGCGGACGAGGAAGACGAGGAATAATATCTATACCTAGAAGGTTCTTACAATGAAGATTCACACAGTCAGCGGTTACGAGGAAGTTGGGAAAAACATGACGGCCGTCGAATCCGACGGCGAGGTCGTTCTCATCGACATGGGAGCGGACATGGAAACAGTTGTCGAATACGAAGAGAGTCTGGAGGAGATGTCGACCACCGAGGCGATCGATATCGGTGCGGCACCGGACGACTCACGGATCAAGGACGAGCTGCGGGAGAAGGTTGTCGGGATCGTCGTTTCACACGGCCACCTCGACCACTGCCTCGCATTGCCGAAGATCGCCGGGGCGTACGACTGCCCGATCTACGCCACACCGTTCACCGCGAAGGTGGTGGAGCGGATCATCGACCAGGACGACGAACAGGTACGGAACGAGGTCATCCCGGTCAACATGGGCGACACGGCAGACATCTCTGACAGCATCGAGCTGGAGATGGTGAACATCACCCACAGCATCCCGCACACCCCGCTCACCGTGCTCCACA
>CAZTXA010000037.1:0-4787 GCA_964617945.1 uncultured archaeon | reverse complement strand
GGCACTTCTCCTGGAACTCGCGGCGGGAAAAGTTCTGGTGCTCGATACCCAGTTCCCGCTCTGTGAGGCGTTCGGACGCGATGCCGTTGTCGTCGTACCCGAACGGGAAGAACACCGTGTCCTCGTTCATCCGCCGGAACCGGGCGACGAAGTCCTGCAGTGTGAAGCCGTACAGGTGGCCCATGTGCAGGTCGCCGGACACGGTCGGCGGCGGCGTATCGATCGCGAACACTGCCGCCGTCTCGTCCGCGCCGTCGTAGGCGTAGGTGTTCTCCTCGACCCAGATCTCCTGCCATTTCTCTTCGACGACGTCCGGTTCATACGCTCCGTCAGGCATGGTTTATACACCGCCCGTGCTGTACGAGTTTTTTATTGGATTGCATGGTGAACCAGCTCCCGGAGAAGGAACCGGTCCGATCATCGGACCGGCACGACACTGACGACTCCGCCGACAACGCTGACACCCGTCTCACTGAACCGGTGCGGAGCCATATCTGTGGCACCGCTGCGCTGGTTTTTAAATCTGGCGGCGCCCGCCCAGTCCACCACGGGTTACGTCCGCTCGATAAGGTCGGCGCCGAGCCCCGGTGTAACCGCGGCCACACCAGAAATCGCATCGAAGTGGTCGTCGTACGTGACGACCAGGATATTGTCCCCCTGCTCCCTGGCAGCGTGCGCGATCGCGTAGTCCCCTTCCATATCCTCGAACCGGTCAGGGATGTCAAGCGATGCTGGTGCGGGGACACGTAATCCTGTGGTCAGTGCCTGTATATCGTCACGGACCCGCCGCCCTGCTTCTCCACCGACGTTGTCCTTCATATCCGCCGGGAGTCCGTCAGGGACGTACACGTCGACGTCACCGTCCTGTACCGCGGTGTCGAGGAACGCGAGTGTGTCCGTCCAGTCGGAATGGTTCCGGTCCCGCTGCAGGGACACTTCCACCCCCGCACTCTCGTCCACGACCGCGGCATCGATATCCTGGACGTCCGGCGCCTCCATCAACGGGCCGGGGACGCGTTCAGTCCTGAACTCCCCGGGTTCACCGAACCACTGTATAGCCGTGGCCACCCGGTTCAACGGTGCGAGATCGTATGGCCCCCGGTTCATATCGAGCGCGGCATAGAGGTCTGCCGGGTCGGCCGTGTCAAGGCCGGGACACATCTCGGCGATCGTATGGGCGTTGTCGCTATAGGTCGCGAAGACGGTATCCCCGGGACAGCACTCACTGGCCGCACACGCCGCGGCGGCACTGGCAGAGAGCGATTTCCCTCCCGGCAGGGACTGGCTGTGTGTCCCGTCGACCGGGTACGTCTCCGCGGCGCTCCGGAGTTCCCGCATGACGCCCTGTATCTCGGACGACGATAGGTCGGTGCGGCTGGTGATCTTCTGCCCGGTATCCTCCGGGATATAGAGGTCCACCGGCTCTCCAACGTCCGGGTCGAGGGCGGTGTCGATCAGGTCGGCGTACAACCGCCAGGTGTGCGAGTCCCACCACTTCTCCTGCCCGACCAGTGCGATCGCAACGGAGTAACCTATCGCAACGGTATCGGCATCTGCATAGGACGCGACCTGTTCACTGATGCCCCGCCGCTGGTCCGCGGTATAGGCTGTCCCGTTCGTGTACTCGAGTGCCTCGACCTCGTCCACGATACGGTCGCGGAGAAACGGGTCGTACGCGTTCCCGAGTTCATCGAGCGAGTCAGGGAGCGATGCGCCCGGCGCCTGTTGCTGGTCCTGCGCCACATGTGTCACCGGACAATAAGAAACATTGGGATACTAATAAACATTCCGACCGCACGGATATACAAACGTTTAGTTTTTCCCGGTTTCAGCGATACAGCCCTATCACCTCACAGGTACTCCTCACGTCCCCGTCGCAGGCAGCGCTCCGCCCTCTCAGTGAGGACGACGACTGTTTTAACGCTTCACCCGTATACTGGTGCGGGTATGTCGACACCGATGCCGACGGACATCATCAAGAACGTGGAGAACCAGGGGTATACGCCGCAGAACCGACGGGACCTGCGGAAGTGCCGTGCGTTCGACCAGGTCGCGACGGACTTCGGGTACAGCTTCGTCCACGACGACGGCAATATTCGGGTCACAGTGGATGAATACGTTTCGGAGGAACGGATGGCGCTGAGAACGGGCCAGCCCTCGTCCAACCTCGTCCCCCATGACGACATGGCCACGCAGCAGCACACTGTGCGGATGCCGGCCGCAGTGGACGAGTCACGGACCCGGCTGTACTACGAGGCCGATCCAGCGGTGCTGGAGCAGGTGGACGCCCACCTTGCAGAGAACCCTGCCTACGAGCGGACCGGGCGGAGGGAGCAGCGGTACAGGGACGGTGGGACAGTCATCTCTCTTGACACCACCAGGGGACAGATGACGGTGTTCACATCGGGGGAACTGTCGCCCGACCCGGTCGACATCGAACAGGAGATATGGGGCGAGATAGAGCTGCAGGAGATGCTGGTGCTGGCACGAGACGGCTCGGAGGGACTCGAACAACAGTTCTATGCCGAAAAAGACGATTTCACCGCTCTGGATTCCATGCGGTAACCGGCTGTGAACCGGAAAAGACGTGTTTTTAGGCGGTTTCCCGCCGTTTCCTAGCCCACACAACACAAAAACTTATAAAGTGTAATTACTAAGTAGTTATTACAATGGAATTGGTCGATGAGCCGGACGATGTTGCTATCTCCTACCCGCGCAACGGCCGGGAAATCACTGATAGAGCTGTCCCCATGGGCGTCCGGGACGGCATGGTGGAGTACCACCTGCAGTTCTCCGACCGCGACGTCCTGGTACCGGACGAGGAGGCGCAAGACCCGGAACGGGCGGCCGCATACATCGAGCGGGAACTGGATACATCTGAAAACGGGGAGGACTACCAGCTGGCCGGAGTAGAATCACTGTAGACCATGAGTTCACAGGCATACGGTGCCGACGGCGTCTTCGGCTCCTACATGGATAACAACGCGAATGTGGTCGTCGGCAGCCACCCGAACGCGCTGCTGGACGTTGTCGAAGAAGAACTGGAGCAGCAACCGGACTCCTATGAAGAGCTTGGGCAGCGGGTCGGCCGGCGGCTGCAGGACGATATCGGCGAGTTCGTGGACGGGTACGATTCCGGGACGGCGACAGCAGAGTACAGTGACTGTAACGTCGACGTCGACGCCGCACTGAAGGCGATCGTCGCCTTTGAACGTGCCTTTCTCGGCGAGACCCTGGACCTCGGCGAGGAACGCGGCGAGGAAGTGGATAAAATCCGGAGCCTGACTGGTGCGTTCCGCACCCGCGGCATCGACGAACGCCGTGCCGCTGAGATCGGGTGGGAGATCGACCGGTACGATGTCGAGAACAGTTATATTACTGGAGACGGGCTTCACCAGCAGACGGAAGAATACCCGGACGCGCCGGACGACGACGGGCACTTCCTCGACTGACCCTATAACGATGGCAGTACAACACGACATCCTCCCGGACTGGCTCGGCAGCATCGTCGAGGCAGAGTACGGGGGAGACGCAGGTCCTGCCCGGCACCGACAGGTCGGTGAACGGTTCTGGCAGCTCGGCAAGCAGTTCACCGACTTCGACGAGTTCTATGAGGCGGCGGTCAGCAACCACCCGGAGCAACGGCTGTCAGGCGAGCACCGGGCGCACGCCCTCGACAACTACTGGGAGGGAGACCCATGGAACTGTCTCGGGAAAGTGGTATTTTCCAGCGGTGTCGCCGACATCGGGCTCGGCGAAGACATCGACATCATCCTCCAGTCCACCGGGCAGGAACACCCACAGACCGGGACATACTGGCAGAACAGTAGTCACGTAAAAGTGGAAGGCCCGGACGGGACAGAATACGGGCCCGATACCCCGGTCGTGGAGAAGGTCGACGGGCGTGGAACAGTGGTCGAGGACGGCCGTATCTACAGTATAACAGCCCATGACCAGGACATCCTCCCCCCGCTGTACCAGTTGAGCGACGCCCAGTACGCGTGGGAGAACGGGGAACCAGACAAGGCAGCCGCGCACGTTGAAGCGGCGGCCGACGCTCCACGCGACGCCGAATACGTGAACAGGAAGCTGGAAGAGATAGACCTGTTCGGGTTCTAGCTACCGGACGTCAGCACCGGTCCTGATCGCCTGTTCCGGTGTGACGAGGACGACATCATCGCCGTCATCTGCGGCCAGTACCATGCACTCGCTCTCCTCGCCGCGGATCTCTGACGTCTCAAGGTTGGCGAGCACCACAACCTGCTTCCCGTCCAGCTCCTCTGCATCGTAATAGTCCACGAGTCCGGAACAGGTCTGCAGTGTCTCGTCGCCGACATCGACCTGCAGGATGTACAGCGTGTCTGCGTTCGGGTGCTCCTCCACCGTCTCGACCGTGCCGACGCGGAGGTCAAGCTCCTGGAACTCGTCGAAGCTTATCGTCTCGTCCATACTGGGTTCACCATCATCGTCCGCGTCGTCAATCTGTTCACTGAGGTCGTCGGCATCCACCTTCTCGAACAGGATCTCCCGGTCACCGAGTTCGTCACCGCCGTGTATAATGCTTTCGCCTGCCACGAGCGCGGTGAGCCGGTCGCCGCTGTCTACAATCTCGCCGTCCTGGCCGAGCATCTCCCAGATCCGCTGCGACGTGGCCGGGGTGAACGGGTAGAACGTGACCGCGATGCCGGCGACAATCTCCAGGCACCGGTACAGCACCTCTTCCCTGTGTTCTTCGTCGTTCCACGGTGCCGCCTGCTGCAGGAACTGGTCGCCGAGCCGTGCGATCT
>CAZTXA010000036.1:0-4800 GCA_964617945.1 uncultured archaeon | reverse complement strand
TCCTGGAACCATTTCCACGCCACCGACACCGTGGAGGAACGCCTGCCAGACAGATGAGGACTTTTTAAATCTGGTCGGCCCAGTCGTGGCCGTGCCACGGTAGCTCAGTAGGTAGAGCGCGACGCTGTTACGCCCATATATTACAGGGGCACAGCCACGTCGTGGTCGCAGGTTCGAATCCTGCCCGTGGCGCTCGCCCGGCCGCCCTTCTCAACCAACAGTCATCCTTTTTACTATTATGCAGTAAAAATACTGCATGGCTGATATGGAAGACCGCACTGCAGCGGTCATGGACGCCGTTCCCGCACCTGAAATCCCGTATTTCATGGACTTCGTGCAGGAACGGCTGGCACAGAACCACGTGACGCCTGAACCAGAGGCAGAACGCGCCCTGCAGGACCTGTTCATCCACGACGACTACGACGTGGACAGCCGTGTCAGCTCCGCCCTCGGGGAGGAGCTCGACCGCGCGCTGGAGGACTACCAGGACGGCACACTGTTCACCATCGACGTCCCCACGTTCGACGACCCGTTCGACCGCGAGTTCTGGCGGTACCGGCGGGAGGAACGCGGGACCAACGGGTTCAAGGAAGTGTACCGCAGCACGGACGGCGAGTACATCGCACTCGTCCCGAAACGCGGCGAGACACTGCGTGACCGGGCGGAGCGCGTCGTCACCTGGCTGCACAACACCGAGACGATCGGTGGCGAAGGGTTCTCGCTCCCCGCCAACTTCCGGTTGACGGTGGCGGACCGGAACGGACGGCCCTACCCCGCGCTGCTCGGCGAGTACAATACACGGATGACGCTCGCCGCAGAGATGGACGAGGACGAGCGGGAAGCAGTGTGGCCGGAACTCGCCCAGGCAGGGTACACGGTCGCACGGCTCGTGACGGAGGGCATGGTCGCGTCCTCCAAGGTGAACGACTACTACGGCCCACAGACCGAGTACAACCAGGCCTACGATTTCGAGCGGGACGAGGTCGTCGTCCCGGAACTCGGCGAGCTGTACAGCCCGGCGTTCAAGCGGGACGTGATCGACTGCGACTCCCGGGAGGAGTTCATCACCCGGCACGCCATCGACGAACGCGTGGACCAGTACCTCGACGCCTTCGACCTCACACCGCAGTACACCGCGGCGCCGTGAGCAGCGGTGCGTGAAGGTTTAAATTGCAACCACGCCCAACAACAGGCTATGTCGCACCGGACTTCTTTCGTGCATACCAAGGGCGGGACCGGGAAGACGACGGCCGCGGTGAACGTGGCCGGGTTCCTCAGCCGGAAGAACCAGGACGTCCTCCTGGTCGACGGGGACCCGGAGGGCCACGCGACACGGAACCTCGGGCTGGAGCCGGAACGGCTCGACACCGCGTTCCACCACCTCCTCACGGGCGGACACGGCGGGCGGGCGCGGGACTGTGTCTACCCGACCGCGTACGGCGTGGACGTGGTCCCGGGGACGCAGAACCTGCACGACACGTACAACGCCCTGCACGACGAGATCGACGAGACGCTGGGCGAGGCCCTGCACGAGGTCGAGGACCGGTACGACCACGTCATCATCGATGCCCCGTCCTCGTACCGGCGTGTCGTCGCCGGAGCGTTGCGCGCGTCGCAGGACTACTACATCGTCCTGGACAGCAGCATCTTCGCGCAGCAGGGGTCGCAGGCGTTGAAGAGCTTCCTGCGGCGGCTGCCGGACCGGCACGAGATCCGTATCAACCCGACCGGCGCCCTGTACCACCGCACGGTCGACCGCGGCCCGGTGCGCCGTGTCAAGGAGGCGGTGTTCGGGACGACCGAGGAGAAGGCGGAGCGGATCGCACGCGCACTGTTCCGCGACCGGTTGACCACCGTCCCGTACTGTGACGCGGTGGTGGCGTCGCAGGCCGAGGGCCGGCCGCTCTCCCACTTCGACCCCGTCCCGGACGCGGCCCGCGCCTATGAAGACGTTGCCGAGGACCTTGTCCGGTACCGGTGGCGGTAGAATTTAAGACTGCAGTCCCAGTATCCTTGTATGGCTACGTGTCGAGGACTGTCGGAGGTCGGCGGCGGTATCGGGGCGGTCGCGACGGCCGTGGGCCAGGTCACTGACTTCATCGTGTCCGGCGTCCTTGCAGGCGACCCCATAGCGCTGGCGGCCGCGGCGATCACGGCCGTCCTCCTCGTCGGACTGTTCCAGATATCGCGGGTCGCGGGATCGTTCCTCGCGCTCACCGGGTTCTTCATCCTCGTCCTCTGCCCACCGTAGCCGCCTATCCGAGGAGGCGGAGTTCGTGGCCGGTGTCGAACCCGCGCGACGGTAACAGGCCGGCCTCCACTTCCAGCGCGTACCGGTACGGTTCCTCAGGACGGTACGTCCGCCACGTCGCAGGGTTGGCGGTGACCGGGTGTGCCCCGTGGATCTCCATCACCGTCAGGTCCTCGTCGAGGAACGCGATGTCCAGGGGCTGCGGGACGAGGAACATGTCGATAGCGGAGCGGGTCGGACGGGAGAACGAGAACAGTGCGCGGCCCTCGCGCTGTAGCCGGAGCCCGACCATCTTCTCCACGACCCCGGTCTTCGGCTCCACGTCCGGGATGACGGTGTCAGCCTCCGTGTTCAGAACGCGCATGGCGTGTACCGCGGTTGAAAGGTTGTTATATCTTCGCCCGGTAAGCGTCGAATACACCGAGGCGGGGTGGTGTAGTGGCTATCATCGGTCGTTCGGGGCGGCCGGACGGGAGTTCAAATCTCCCCCCTGCCATCACCTGACGGCTCTTTTTAAATCTCATTTACTATCTACTGGTCAATAATGAACAGAGAAGGGTTTGACCGTGTGCACGACGGCTACGACCCGACGTTCCGCGCCACAGACCTTGTCTCCCACCGGTACGGCCGGGCGGACGAACGCCGGCAAAAGCTTGCACGCTACACCGCCCCGATCGACCCGGAACGATCAGCGTCGAACACGGATATCCTGTTCGGAGACGTGCCGCTGCACGTCGCGGTCGCCGGAACCGCGCACGACGCAGTCCTCCAGCTCTACGTCGAGTTCGACGACCGGGACGATGGCGGTGAGGAAGCGGCAGTCAAGGAATTCCTCACCGACCTGGTGACCGGGAAGGATATACGGAGCGCGTACCTCCGGGACAGGCTGTCCGAACTGAACCGGGACTACAGCATCTCAACGGGGGACATCCTGCGGCAGGACGTCGCAGGGAGACCGTTCTCGGAGTTCATCGACGACCTGTCACAGCACTACGCATCCGATTCCAGGGAACCGCGGGAGGTGCTGGACCGGGAGGTCGAGGTGGACGCGGACAGCAGGCGAATCTGGGGGCGGGCCGATATGCTGGTGGAGACCGCGGACGGCCGAGAGGTGTGGGAGGAGAAGGTGACCGGCCGCACCGACATCCCTGCGGACCGGCACGCCTACCAGGCCTCGATCTATGCCTGGCACCTCGACGCCGAACCGGTCCTCGACTACCCTGTCCAGGGCGAACAGCACCGGCCGGACTACGACCCCGTGGACGTGAGCGACGCGATACTGGACGATATCCTCGGGTTCGGCGAGTCGGTACGGCACGTCAGGGAACAGCAGGCAGCGGAGATCCGGGACCGGACAGGGATCGAACAGGGCGACGAAACACTGGAGGAATACCGGGAGCGGGTGCACCGCGCGCTGAGCCCGGCAGCCTCGACCGCGGTAGTGGAGGAGGCGACGAGAGAGGCGTTGGAAGCGGTATGAATTCGACACACCGGACCGGGTACGAGGAGAAGCGGGAGAAGATACTGGGCGCGGTCGGGGCGTTCCTCCTCGACGCAGACTTTGAATGGACGCCGATGCGGGACGTGTACCGGTTCATGCAGCGGGGCGGGTACAGCGACCACGAGATCTGGACCGGGATAAACGCGTTCTCCGCCGCCGGCCTGGTGCAGAGCATTGACCGCGGCGGGCGGACGGAGCTCCGGCTGGTGGAGGAGGACTGGGACCTCGACGACCTCCCTGCCTACACGACAACGTCCGAGACCGATGAGGAGTGGGCTGAACTCCGGGCGCGGACCCCGTGGACCGAGATCGGGGAGGCGTCCGTCCCGACACTGTCCACCGACCTCTTCGAGGACTTCCTCGACCGGCACGGCTACGACGACAGTGACGTGCGGCGGTACACTGCAGGAGGGGTGGAGGCAGTGGCCTCGTACGACGCCACCAACAGCGGGGACAAGGAGTACTGGCGGATCGTGGTGAACGACGAGAACAGGGAAGAGGACCGGGCCGCGGTGATGGTGAAGTTCAACGAGGACGGCTCCGCGTTCCAGCCACGGAACCGGCACCGGTACGCGGAAGAGGTGTGGACACCGCTGCTCGTCCTCCAGCAGCGGAACGCCTGGGCCAACGAGGCCTCACGGGACGCGGCCGCGGCGCTGGACGGTCTGGCAGCGTCGTGGGAGGAGATGACCGGGAGCGACCTCACCGCTGAGGAGGCGTACCTGAAGGAGCTGGAGTCGCTGGCCGGGACCGGCGACACGTACGAGGAGATGCGGGACACTGTCGTCGACCGGTACACCGGCAACGACGACCTCCGACTGTCACGGGTACTGGCGCCGTACGCAGGCCAGGTGGAGGACCGGCTGCGAGCGGGCGCGGTACGGGAGGGCGCGCTCGCGGTGGGCAGCGACAGTGGACGGGAGAAAGGGCCCGCGGTGCTGCGACGGCACCTGGACAACCTGTACAGCGAGGCCGTGGCACGGAGCTGAGAAGCGTCCCCGCCCGGATTTGAACCGGGGATCTGCACCTCCGCAAGGTGCCGTCTTGT
>CAZTXA010000035.1:0-4883 GCA_964617945.1 uncultured archaeon | reverse complement strand
GGGATGGACAAGGACCGGTACGTCGCCGTCATCGACCAGGACAAGGTGACGGACGAGGTCCGCGACATCGCAGTCAAGTACGACCCGTTGAACCGGTCCGGCCGCGGCGAAGGGTTCCACGTGGACGATGACGGCGAGCTGCACATCAACGACGAGAACGTCATGGAGGAGCACACCCTTATCCAGAAGAAGATCCCGAACGAGGCGATCAAGATCCTCCGGCTGCCGGTGGAGGAGGGACAGCTCGTCCACCAGTATGGCGAGAACGCGTTCCGGCTATACGAGCTCCCGGCGCCGGTCGAGGGACAGGTCGTCGGGCTGCTCGGACGGAACGGTGTCGGCAAGTCGACCGCGCTACAGATTCTTGCCGGGCTGCTGACACCGAACCTCGGCGGCTACGATGAGGAACCTGTCCTGGACGATGTGATCGAACGGTTCCGCGGCACCGCGGTCCAGAACCATCTCGAGGCGGTGCGGGACGGCGAGGTCGAGGCCGCGTACAAGCCGCAGCAGGTGGACCGCATCCCTGACCAGCACAGCGGCACCGTCCGCGACCTCCTCGAGGACAACGATGCACGGGGAGCGCTGGCAGCGATGGCCGACGCGCTCGAACTCGATACCGTCATGGACCGTGACCTGTCCGACCTCTCCGGCGGCGAGCTGCAACGGGTCGCGGTCGCCGCCACCCTCCTCCAGGACGCGGACCTGTACCTGATCGATGAACCATCCTCCTACCTCGACATCGGGCAACGCCTCTCCCTCGCCGAGGTCCTGCGCGACGTCGCATCAGACGGGACGAAGGTCGTCGTGGTGGAGCACGACCTCGCCGCGCTCGACCTCCTCGCGGATACGGTCCACCTGCTGTACGGTGAACCCGGCGGGTTCGGTGTCGTCTCCAACCCCCTCAGCGTCAAGAACGGGATCAACCGGTTCCTGGAGGGACACCTCCCGGACGAGAACCTGCGCATCCGCGAGGACTCCATCGACTTCCATACCCGGAAGGAGCGGCGCGTCGACACTGAAAGCGAGATCATGTCATTCCCCGCCCTGGAAAAACAGTTCGACACGTTTTCCCTCTCGACCGAACCGGGCAGCATCCACGAGCAGGAGGTGCTGGGCGTCCTCGGGCGGAACGCACTCGGGAAGACAACGTTCGCCAAGATGCTGGCCGGCGCCCTCGACCCTGACAGCGGCGACGTCCCGGCCACCGCATCGATCTCGTACAAGCCCCAGTACCTGGAACTGGATACTGAGGCGACCGTCCGCATGCTCCTGTCCCAGGAGGCGGATATCCATACGCAACGGTTCAAGACCCGGATCAAGAACCCGTTCGACCTTGAACAGCTGTACGAGAAGAACGTGAACGAGCTGTCAGGCGGCGAGCTGCAACGGGTCGGGATCGCGGCCGCCCTCGGCCGTGACGCTGACATGTACCTCCTGGACGAGCCCTCCGCATATCTGGACGTGGAGCGCCGCGTCCAATTGGCGAAGCAGCTCCGGACCTTCGTCGAGGCGGAGGAGACGGCCTGTATGGTCATCGACCACGACCTGATGCTGCTGGACTACGTCGCGGACCGTGCTATCGTGTTCGATGGCGACCCTGGCGTCGAGGGCCGTGCCTCCGCACCGCTCGGTGCCGCAGATGGCATCAACCAGTTCCTCGCCGACCTCGATATCACGTTCCGCCGCGACCCCGACACGGGACGGCCGCGGGCGAACAAGCCCGGCAGCCAGAAGGACAGGCAGCAACAGGAACAGGACGATTACTTCGCCGGGTAGCGGCGACTGGTTTAAATAATTCGGTACACGTCGCCCGAAACAATGGGCGGCGTGCCCGCAGACAGCGACCCCTACCGCGTCGGCGTCGTCGGCCTGGGACACTGGGCCACGAAGTTCGACGAGGCCATGGACGGCGACCTCACCTTTGACAGGGCTGTCGATGTCGCACCGCGCGCCGAGAAACGGGACATTCTCCAGACCCTTGACATCCCTGACGACAACTACACCCGGATCGATCCCTCCGACCCGTTGCCGGAGGGCCTGTTCGGCAACGTCGACATCATCCATATCGCGTCCCCTGTCAACGCCCACCGCAGACAGACCGTGCAGGCGCTTGAAGACTCGGACGCGCTGGTCGTCACCGAGAAAGCGTACGGCCCGGAGCTGGAGGACCATCGAGCGGTCGAGGAGGTAGCGGAACGGCAGCGGAACGATACCTACCTCCACCTGCACTACACCCGGAAGCTGCCGACCCTCGCCCTTGAATCAGTGTTCCAGCAGGTCGGACCCGGGGCAGTTGGGGACGTTACCATGTCCTTCCTCGAGGGATACAGCGAGGAGGACCGGGACCGGAACTGGATATTCCGCCCTGAGAACGGTGGCATCGTGCTGGACTGGATCCACCCGATGGAGGTACTGGTGTACGCCTGCGGCGCAGGATTCAGGGAGCTGGATGACGCGACCGCGTTCTCCACCACCGAGGCCTACGGGACAGACTACCCGACCGCGGCGGAACTGACCTACGACCTCGAGGGGGAGGTCTTCGCCGACGAGGCGACCGCGACCGTCCGGCTCGGGAAAGGGTTTCCACGGGACGTCCCGCACAAGGCCGCACGGTTCGACCTCGGCGAGACCGCCGTCGATGTCTCGTATACGAGTGCAGACCTGGAACGAGAGACAACTGACCGCGGCGCCATCGCCTACCACGGACCGGAGACGTCCGTCCGTCTGTTGACAGGTCCGGACCCGTACGAACTCATGGCCGACGACATGGTCGCCGCGGTGGAGGACGGCGATATCCCGTTGACACTTGACGAGACACGGGAGATGATGCGGTCCGTCCAGATGGCGAACGACCACCTGTACGCCGGCGGCCTCTCCATGGAGGGGGCGGATGCCGCGGTCGACAGGATGCTGGACGATGCGATCGAGGAGACCTATCTCCGGTCTACCCCGGTAGAAGCACGTTGATCAGGGCGACGACCAGTCCTGCCAGGCCCATCCGTGCACCGGCCTTCACCCAGTTCTGCTCCGACACGTCCCCCATGTAGGCGCCGAACCCGAACAGCACCGCCATACCGATCCCGACCGATGCGACCGTCGCCTGCAGCATGGAGAGGAGGGTGCCGGCGAGCAGGAACGGGCTGATGATAAGCAGCATCGCGATGATCGGGCCGAGCCCGCTCATCACCGCGTTCACGATTCTCCCCTCTTTCTTCCGCTCCATCAATTCCGAGTCCTCAAGGTCGTGTAACAGTTCCTCCTCCAGCTGGTGGATGTCCGCCAGTTTCTCCGCCCGTTCGATCTCCCACACGCTCCACAGGCCGGAGGTGGCGAGGCCGACCGTCGCACCGACACCGATCTTCACCACGGTCAGCCCGGCCTCGATGCCGGACAGGTACGCGCCGACCGTGATCCCGATCGCGGTCAGCGTGCCGTCGAAGCCGTTGGAGATGAAGTACCGCCTGGAGATGGAGCGTACCTCCTCCCGCTGCAGCGCCTCCCGGAACGATTGCAGCACCGTATCCACCTTCAGTCCTGCGGGGTCGTGCTCGCTTCCACGACATCCTCCCCGCACACGACCTCGTCGACCGAATGAACGCTTCCCCCGAGCTCGTCTACCGCGGTATATACCGCGTCTTCATCGATATCGTCGCCGGCAACCGTCAACTTCACGTTCTCAACCTCCTCGTCGACCTCGATCAATGTCGCGTTCACCCCGGCCACGCCGTCCACCTCTGCAGCCGTGTCAGCCAGTTCGGTGACCGACGGCTCATGCGGCTTCAGCACGTCGAGAACCAGGCGTCGGATCGCAGCCATTCACACCACTAGTGTTTCTGACCCTTGTGGATGTTGAGGCCGCGTTCACTGTCGAACGATTTTCCGCACGCGTCACAGGTAAACTCGTCGCCCCCGTCTTCTGCTCCACCGCCCGCCTGCTCGGCGACGGCCTGCACGCTTTCCTGCACCTGTTCACCGAACTCGCGGGACTCCATCTCCCGGCGGATCCGGAGCTCGTCGCGTTCGATCCATACGATAAAGAGTCCGATCACCAGTGCGGCGATCCCCAGCCCGCCCTGGACAGCGATTGACAGGCCCTGCAGGTTGGTAAGTGTTGAGAACGGTACCAGCGCGGAGTTGAACGGTCCGCCTGGTACGTACCACCACACCCCGCCGATAGCGAGGAGTGCACCGACCACCATCTTGCTCCGGGGTCCCATTGTTATCACCTGTGATGTGGGGCTGTACGGTTTAAAACAGTTCCCCTGCCACACCGATTTAAAAGATTTCCTCGCGTCGGGTACCGCATGAGCCTGTACCAGTACGTCCGTGACGCGTGGAAGGATCCGAAAGAGAATCTCGGCGACCTGTGGCGCGACCGGCTTGTCGAGTGGCGGCGGGAACCGGCCATGGTCACGATCGACCGGCCGACACGGATCGACCGTGCGCGTTCGCTCGGGTACAAGGCCAAGAACGGGTTTATTCTTGTGCGGGGCAGGATCCGGCGCGGCGGCCGGAAACGGCGGCGACCGAACGCTGGACGGCGGCCGAAACGTGCCGGACAGACCAAGTTCTCCCCCGGAAAGTCACACCAGCGGATCGTGGAGGAGCGTGCCTCCCGGAAGCACCCGAACCTTGAGGTGCTGAACTCGTACGAGGTCGCGAAGGACGGCAGCCACAAATGGTTCGAGGTGATCCTGGTGGACCCGGACCACCCGGAGATCCAGGCCGACGACGATATCAACTGGATCGCGGACGAGCGGGGCCGTGCAGAACGCGGGAAGACCTCTGCAGGGACGACAGGCCGCGGTCTGGACGGGAAAGGGAAGGGCGCGGAAAAGGCGCGACCGTCCAAAAAGGCGGCCGGCAACCGCGAGAACTGA
>CAZTXA010000034.1:0-4978 GCA_964617945.1 uncultured archaeon | reverse complement strand
ATGGAGCTCGTAGCGTTGAACTCCGGCGGCATCGACTCGCCGGCCGCGATGCATATGATGCTGCGGAACGGCCACGACGTCCGCGCGGTCATGTTCGACATCCAGCCGTTCACCGCGGCAGAAGACATCGACACCGCGGTGGCGACCGTGGAGCAGCTGGAGCAGGTGCACGACACCGACATCCCCACGACCGTCGTCCCGCACGGGTTCGTGCAGGAGGAGTTCATGGACGCGGTCGACGAGGACGAGGTCCGCTACACCTGCCTGTTCTCCCGCCGGGTCATGCTCCGCACCGCCGCACGCATCGCCGAGGACACCGGCGCGGGCGGACTGCTGACCGGCGAGTCGCTGGGCCAGGTCGCGTCCCAGACGCTGGACAACATCGTCGTCACCGGGGACGCGGTCCAGCTCCCGGTCTACCGTCCGTTGATCGGACTGGACAAGGTGGAGATCAGGGACATCGCCGAGGACGCTGGCACGTACGGGATATCCGCCGGCGGCGGGATCGACTGTGCCGCGGCCGTCGACTACCCGGAGACGCACGGCGCCATCGAAGAGATACGAGAGATCGAGGAACGGTTCGATATCGGGGAGATGGTGGAGAACGGGCTGGAGAACGCGGAAGACGTATGACCGGTTCCTGGCTGTGGCGTGTTCCGGTGTATATGGTTCTGTCGGCGCAATATACCCGGACAAGAGAAGTGTTACTACTATACAATAACATTTATAAAGACAGAGTCTATAGTGGAGAGGCATGGCCGACACGCCCTCGTACATCGAATCGCTGCAGACACTGGAGTCCGGCGGCCGCGCAGGCCAGCTATCCGACGCCCTCTACGGGCTGACAGTTGCCGGTGCCGGGGGAGGGGCAGGCGGTGTTGCCGGGCTGATAAGCAGCGGCGGCAGTGAGCCTGCAGCCACTGTGGCCGGTATAGGACTCATCGCTGCCGCTACTGTAGGAGGGTCCTCAGCCGTTGGCCACGCTGCGGTCGAACCCTGGATTGAGAAGAGCCGGCAGTCGGCGCTACAGGAGCTCACCGCGCACGACCAGGTGACCGCCACATACGATCAGATCCGTGACGAGGTCGCCGCCTCAGATATCCAGGATGCACGGCACGAGATGATACTCGGCCGGGATGCACCACCGGTCGACGACGCCGCATTTCTCGAGTACGACGGCAAGCGTCATTTGGACGGCGAGCTCCAGACTGTAGAGGGGTTCCATATCGATGCCGGGAACGCTGTCGACGTGCTGGACGCGTTCGACGAGGTAGACCCGGCATACTTCCTCACCGACCACGACGACAGCTACACGCTCACCGCAGTGAACGAGTTCTACTTCAATCCTGTCGGTTACGAGCGGGACGAGAGTAACTACATGGACCACGCCGCGTTCGAGGCCGTCGAGATCACCGGCGACGGCGGACTGGCCCTCGACACCGAGCCCGTCGGTGAACAGGACAGATTCGGCGAATACGCCATGAACCACCTGTACGACCTGTAACACCGGGTAGCGTATCTACCCGAGGACGGCCGCGATGATATCCTCCGCATCCCCCCGGTCCTCGGTCCGCACCATCAACACGCCGGAGCTGCGGACGAACGAACACTTCACACCGTCCACATGCCATACGAGCATGTGTTCGGTATCCGAATCCACGTCAACGTTCTCCCGCACCTGGTCTGCCAGCTCGTCGAACCGGTCCGGGTCGAACCGTGCCTTCCACCCGCCGGCCCGGCACTCCTCTAATTCAACGTCCATACACGCGTACTGCGGAGACAAGAGTTAAACGGGCTCCGGGTACCAGCCGGCATACACCCCGTACACGTACACCGGGACCGCGAGGGCGCCCGCCACTATCGTGAACGCGTACATCGTTTCAAGGGATACGAGGCCGAGGAACGGGTTCCACGCGGACGGTGCGAACGGCTGCATGTCCGGCCACAGCATCGAGTCCATGACCACGTGCAGCCACGTCCCCGCCACCGCCGCGGCCAGGATCCGCCGCCGCTGCCGCACCTGTCCCAGGCCGAACGCCTGCATCACCTCCTGCACCGGGCGGTAGAACCGGTGCATCACCGCTGCAAGAACGAGCGCTGTCAGCGTGGCCCCCAGGAACGTCTGCATCGGGCCGTGTATCTGTCCCTCCCACAGGCCGACGAAGATGACCGCGGCACGGAGGTCGACGATAACATTGGCGGCGACGAACGTCGGGAAATCGAGGTACCGGTACAGCAGCAGCCCCAGCAGCAGCGCCGGGCCGAGGTGGAACACGGTGAACGGCATACAGGGACGGTGGCCGCCACCGTTTTATACGTTGCCGCCCCATGTACCGGTGGCATGGCGACCTGTGAGATGTGCGGGCAGGACGGCGCCCTCAAACGGACAAAGGTCGAGGGCGCGACGCTGGATCTCTGCGAGGACTGCCAGGAGTTTGGCGAGGTCGTGGACAGGTCCGCCTCCTCGAGCCCGTCGACACGGACCAGCACTGGCACCACGCCGACGCCGGACGAAGACGTTCTCCCGGGATATGGGAAACGGGTGAAGCAGGCGCGAGAATCCCGCAGCCTCTCTGTAGAGGAGCTTGCCGGGGAGCTGAAGGAGAAGGAGTCAGTGGTGCGCCGTGTCGAGTCCGAGAAACTGACGCCTGACCGCACCCTTGCCCGGAAGTTCGAACGCGAACTCGACATCGACATCTACGGGGCCCCGCCGGAAGGCGGTACCGGCTCATCCAGTTCTGACGATGGCGGGCAGACAATCGGCGATGTCGCCGACGTGAAACGGTCCTAGGCCAGCCGGTCCAGCAGGACGTGCGAATAGTAGGCGACGAACGTGAAGATCCCAGGCAGGACTGTTTCGAACGCCGCATACGACGCCGCCGCGGTGACCCCGGAGAAGACGATGGCCGCCTCCAGGGTGTGCGTTACGGTCCGGTGCCGCGGCTTCAGCCAGAGGAACACGACCGCTGCCAGTCCACCGCTCCCTGCCGCACTCAGCACCATGGCGACGGGGTCGGGGTAGAACAGTGGGACCGGCGCGGCCGCGGCGAGTAACACGGTGAACGCCCGCGTCTTCCGGTACACGACCGACCCTTCATGGTCGATATCCGGCGCGACCGACGCCAGCAGCACCAGCACCGCGGACACGAGTACCGCCTCTGGTGTGAACGTGAGCAGGGCGCCGGCGAGGTACGAGAACACGAGGACGAGGATCGCACCGAATAACAGGTGGTCGCGGTACGATGGCACCGGTCACTCCTCCAGCGACAGGGAATCACCGGCGATGGTACGCGTCGGGAACGGGAAATCGATCCCCTCGTCGTCGAACCGGTGCTTGATCTCCTCCAGGATCTGTTCCCGCACGTTCCGGAGCCGCGCCTTCTTCGGCTCCCCGATCCAGTAGAACACCTGGATGTTGACCGCTGAATCCCCGAGGCTCTCCAGTACGATCTCCGGCGACGGCTCCTCCAGTATCTCGTCGGTGTTCTGCAGCACCTGGTTGATGATGTATTTCGCCTGTTCGATATCGTCCTCGTACCCGATCCCGACGGTCATCTTCCGCCGGATCCGGTCGTTTGCGGTATTGTTGGTCACGATGGCGTTCGCGATCTGGTCGTTCGGCACCGTCACCAGCTCGTTGTCGAACGTCTCCACCTTCGTCGTCCGGAGGTGGATGTCCTCCACGCGGCCCTCGTTCCCGTCCCACTCGATCCAGTCCCCGAGTTCGAACGGTTTGTCGATGAACAGGAACACGCCGGCGATCAGCGCCTTCACCGTGTCCTGCAGTCCGAACCCGAGCGCGAACGTCCCCGCTGCGAGGACCGCGCCGAGCACCGCAAGCGTATTCCCGAATCCGCCGGCCGAGAGCCCGATAACGAGGCCGATGATGATGGTGAGGTAGTGGAGGACGCGGGAGACCGGCCGTGCGACGTGTTCACTCTTCCGCCGGAGCAGCCGGTACGTCACCGGTTTTACGACGGCCCGTCCCGCAATATATGCCGCAACGATAGCGGTACCGACCGTGAGCGGGCCTATCGTCCACGCCGGCAGCCACTCGTGTAGCACCATGCCGAAGACTGGTGGGGACGGATAATAAATATGTGGCGATTGGAGCCGATAGACGGTCTCCACGGCGAAACCCCCGGAATCAGGGAAACTTTAAAAAGGGAGCGCCGGCAAGAGCGGAAATAGGTGAATAACATGCGTGAGGACGATCCTGTTGGCATGGCGTCCCTGGTTCTCGTCATCGTTGGCGCACTGAACTGGGGACTCGTCGGCGTCGGCGGATTTATGGGTTCCAACCTGAACCTGGTCGAGCTTCTGCTCGGCTCGGTACCGGTGGTTGAGAACGTTGTATATCTGCTCGTCGGGCTTGCAGGCCTGTACGAGATCTGGAACGCCGTCGAATAGAGAGGTAGGAAGCCGACAACTGGCTTCCACCCCCTTTCTTTTCTTTTTATCCTAGAGGTCGGTCAGCCGTGTCTGCCCTGTCCCTGACCCTGTAAAGACGCTGCGGAGGTCGTCCTCCAGCACCGGCCGTTTCTCCCGGTCGTACAGCGTCGCTGCCGGGTGGTACACCGGGACAACATCGTAGCCGTCACCCGGGAACGCGGTGCCGTGGATTTGAGAGATCCCTTTTGACATGCCACTGAGCTCCTTCGCCGCGTAGTTCCCGAGCGGCACGACGGTGTCCGGCGCTACCCGTTCCAGCTCCGCCTCCAGCACCGGCCGCCACGCGCGTATCTCCGCGTCCGTCGGGTCGCGGTTGTCCGGCGGCCGCACCTTCACGATGTTCGTGATGTACAGATCACCGCGGTCCACCCCGATACGCTCCAGTATCTCGTCCAGCACCTGGCCGGCACGCCCCACGAACGGCTCGCCCTGCTCCACCTCGTTCGCGCCCGGCGCCTCCCCGACCAGGACAACCTCCGCGTCCAGCGACCCTGTCCCGGGGACGAACCGGTCACGGTCGAACTGC
>CAZTXA010000033.1:0-5142 GCA_964617945.1 uncultured archaeon | reverse complement strand
AAAAGTTTCGGCAGTACTTCAGGGAGTGGCGCGGCAAAATCCGCACCGAGATATATTTGATAACACTCGACGAGCGAGACACGATAGACGATGGAAGGTAACAACGTGAACGGAGACGGGGGCGATAGCGTGAAGCTGAAGGTCGGGGAGATCCCGCCGAACGCGCAGGAGGACATCGGCTCCGGTATCGTCCGGATCGACTCCAACGTGATGGAGGAGCTCGGTATCCGGGAGGGCGACGCTGTCCGGATCGAAGGAGACAGGGAAACGGTCGCGCGCGCCGCACGCTCCTATCCGGCGGACGTCGGCCTCGGCATCGTCCGGATGGACGGATACCTCCGGAAGAACGCCGGTACGTCGCTGCGGGAGACGGTCGACGTGGAGAAGGCGGAGCTGGAGGAGGCGGACAAGGTCGTGCTGGCTCCGGCAGAGGAGGGCGTCACGATCCAGGTGTCCTCGCCGTCAATCTTCAAGCGGACGCTGGTCGACCGCGCCGTCACGTCCGGCGACCTTATCGTGCCATCATCGGGCAGAGAACGACGCAGGAGTTTCTTCGAGGACGTGTTCGATATCGATGACTTCTTCGACTTCACATTCGGCGAGACCAAGCTTATGGTCGTCTCCACACACCCGGAAGGCGCTGTCACCATCACAGAGGACACAGAGATCGAGGTCAAGCCGCAGGCTGTCGAAACCGCGGGCGAGATGGGGCCACGCGTCCCGGAGGTAACGTACGAGGATATCGGTGGGCTGGAGGACGAGATACAGAAAGTCCGGGAGATGATCGAACTCCCGTTGAAGCACCCGGAAGTATTCCAGCAGCTGGGGATCGAGGCGCCGTCCGGCGTCCTGTTGCAGGGGCCACCAGGGACAGGGAAGACGCTGCTCGCGAAAGCCGTCGCGAACGAGGCAGACGCCTGGTTCACCAGCATCAACGGTCCAGAGGTCATGTCGAAGTTCTACGGTGAGTCCGAGAAGCAGCTACGAGATATCTTCGAGGAGGCGCAGGAGAACTCGCCCGCAATCATATTCATCGATGAACTGGACGCGCTCGCCCCGAAACGGGGAGAGGCGCGTGGCGAGGTCGAGCAGCGCGTGGTCGCACAGCTCCTGTCGCTGATGGACGGGCTGGAGGCGCGTGAAGACGTGATCGTCATCGCTGCAACGAACCGGCCGGAGGATATCGACGAGGCGTTGCGGCGACCGGGCCGGCTCGACCGGGAGATCGAGATCGGGGTCCCGGACAGGAACGGCCGGAAGGAGATCCTGCAGATCCATACGCGGAACATGCCGCTGGAGGACGAGGTCGACCTTGACGAGCTGGCGGATCGTACGCACGGGTACGTTGGGGCGGACATCGAGGCGCTGGCGAAGGAGGCCGCGATGGCCACGTTACGCCGCGTATTACCGGAGATAGATCTTGATGATAGCCAGATCGATGAGGAGGTGCTGGACAAGCTGGTGGTCGGGCCGGACGATTTCACCACGGCGATGCGGCTGGTGGAGCCGTCGGCGATGCGGGAGGTCATGGTCGAGGTTCCACAGGTCACCTGGGACGATGTCGGCGGCCTGGACGAGGTACAGGAACGGCTGCAGGAGATGGTCGAATGGCCGCTCGACAGGCCAGAAGTATTCGAAGAGATGGGCGTCGATGTCCCGACAGGGCTGCTCCTGTACGGCCTTCCGGGAACCGGGAAGACGCTGCTCGCGAAAGCCGTCGCGAACGAGTCGGACGCGAACTTCATCAGTATCAAGGGCCCGGAACTGTTCTCCAAGTGGGTCGGCGAGTCGGAGAAAGCAGTGAGACAGATATTTTCGAAGGCACGGCAGGTCGCTCCCACGGTCGTATTCATCGATGAAATCGATGCGATCGCGCAGCGGCGCGGCAGCCGTGGCGATTCAGGTGTCGGCGACCGCGTCCTGAACCAGTTGCTGTCCGAGATCGACGGTGTCGAAGATATGAGCGGCGTCGTCGTGATCGGGGCAACGAACCGGCCGGACATCCTCGACCCCGCGATTCTGCGGCCCGGGCGGCTGGATCGACACCTGCACGTTCCGCATCCGGATGACGAGGCGCGACGCCGCATCTTCGAGATCCATACGGAGGACATGTCGTTGAGCGACGACATCGACTTCGACGACCTCGTGGACCGGTCCGACGGGTTTGTCGGGGCGGACATCGAGAACGTGTGCCGCGAGGCCGGGATGCACGCTATCCGTGAAGGGCTCGATGAGGTGTCGATGGAGCACTTCGAGGATGCGTTCGAGGAGGCACGGCCGACCGCGAGCGACGACGACATCGACGAGTTCGAGCAGAAAGTGGAGCGGATGGAGGCGCAGGACACCGCGCAGGAAGCGACCGCGGACTACTTCGGCTGAGCTGAGAGGAACAAAAACAATTTCTGACGCCGGTCCGGCCAAGGATGTATATGTCGCAGGACGTGCTCATCACCGGGGTCCCTGGATCGGGAAAATCAACAGTCTGCTCAGCGCTGCAGGACCGCGGATACACCGCCTTCGATATAGAGTCCCGAGACCGTCTGTTTACGATGATCGACACGGAGACTGGCGAGCAGTTCGAGGATTTCGACCCCCGCGATGTCTCAGCGCTCAAACGGAGCAAATATGTCTGCGACACAGACGCGCTGAGAGAGTTAATGGACAGACCCGAAGACGAGGATGTTGTCTTCTACTGCGGGAATGCGACAGACCATACGGAACTTCTTCCCCTTTTTGACCAGGTGTTTCTCCTGAAACCCAGTGAATATGAATTGAGGGCGCGCCTCCGGACCAGAGAGACCAGTTCGATGGGGCATGATCACAACGTCCGGGCGTGGATCCTCAGATGGAAGGAAGAGGAGGAAGAAGACATCCGCGACCGCGGAGCAACTGTTATCAATGCAGACCCGCCTGTGGAAGACGTAGTCACACAGATACTGACAGAACTCGGTCACACGACGTAAGCCTACCGTGTCGTCACGACCGGCTCGTCTCCGACAATCACCGTATGCTCCTTCTGCGACACCAGGCCGCCGTCAGCCTCGGTCAGCACCTCGTAGGAATGGATGCTGCCGGCACGGACCAGGTTCCGCATCGCTGTCTTCACCCGGGCTGCAGGAACGCTCTCCAGCCACCGGTCGGTGAACGGGAGGGTCCGGAACCTGTTCTTCACCTCTCCCATCACCTTCCGCCCGGTCCGTCCCCGGGCGTTCTCGTTCTCCAGCTTGTAGATGTTGCCGGGCCGGCCGTCTTTGACTTTTCCCGCACCGTCGGTCGCGAACGGTTCAATCGCGATGGCTTCCCCCGCCTCCAGTTCCGTATCGTTCCCGGTGTCGATGTTGGGGATGGTCTTCCCCGTGTGCTGCGTGTACTGGCCGAGGCCGTGGCCGCTGAGGTTGCGGACCGGGGTGTAGCCGCGAGATTCGATGGCGGCCTGGATGGCGGCCCCGATATCGCCGAGCGTGACGCCCGGTCTGACTATGTCGAGCGCAGCGTCCAGCGCATCGGCGGATGCGGCCACAAGTTCCTGGTGGTCGCCGGACGGGTCGACCGTGACAGCGGTATCACCGATATACCCGTCGACGTGGACGCCGACATCGATGTTGAGCAGATGCTGCTCTTCAAGTACCGTATCGTCGTTGCGTCCCGGGGTATAGTGCGCTGCGTCGTCGTCGATGGAGAGATTGACCGGGAACGCCGGCTGTGCGCCCTCGTCACGGATGAACGATTCCGCGGTCTCGGCGATCTCCAGCAGCGGTGTACCGGGCTCCGCGGTCTCGACCGCCAGTTCCCGCGCCTCTCTAGCAATCCGGCCGGCCTCGATATACTTCTCCCGTGTCTCGTCATCCATCGTTCTCCAGCCTCTCCTGCACTACTTCCTGTATCTCCTCGTCGACGCCGTGCGGCGCGGTCATGCGTTCCGGGTCGAGCACCGCGTCCAGCTCCTCCTCCGTCATCCAGCCCTGTTCCTCCACCACATCACGCACCGGCCGGCCCTCCTCGACAGCGGTGTGCACAGCATCAGCTGTACGGTCGTAGCCGAGGTACGGGGAGAGCGCAGTCGCTGTTGCTGTACTTCCGTCGAACAACTCCGCGACACGGTCCGTATCGACGTCGATACCGTCGATGCAGCGTTCACGTAGCATCTCGCAGGCACTGGCCAATACCTGTAGCGCGTTGAGAAGGTTGTACGCGATCAGCGGCGTGTTGACGTTCAGCTCGAGGTCGCCCTCCTCCGCGGCGTGCCGCACCACTGACGCGTTCCCCTGCACCTGGAGGCAGCTCATCTTGAACGCCTCCAGGATGGACGGGTTGACCTTGCCGGGCATGATAGACGACCCAGGTTCAACTGACGGCCGCTCCACCTCGCCGAGTCCTGCCACAGGTCCAGATGAGAGCAGCATCAGGTCATCCGCCATCTTCACCATGTCACGGGTAAGCGTATCCACCGCGTCCCCGACCGCCGCGAACGGCGCCATCGACTGTGTGGCAGCGATCGCGTCGTCGACCGGTTCGAGATCGCGATCCACGACATCGGCCAGCTCCGCGGCCACGCGTTCCCGGAACTCCGGTGGCGTGTTGATACCTGTCCCGACAGCGTTCCCGCCGAGACCGACTGCTGTCAGTTCGTCCAGCGCCTGTTCGATCCGTTTTCTCCCGTTCCGACAGTGTTCAGCGTACGCGGCGAACTCCTGTCCCGCCGTTACAGGGACTGCATCCTGGAGGTGTGTCCGTCCGACCTTCACCACGTCGTCAAACTCGTCCGCCTTCCTCTGGAACGCCGATTCCAGCTGCTCCAGCTCGTCCAGCAGCGTTCCGGCCCGTTCCAGCGTGGCGAGGCGCGCGGCGGTAGGGACGACGTTGTTCGATGACTGTCCCATGTTCACGTCATCGTTCGGGTGCACCCGGTACTCGCCCAAATCCCCGCCGAGAAGTTCTGTGGCGCGGTTGGCGATGACTTCATTCGCATTCATGTGTACCGGGGTGCCGGCGCCGGCCTGGAGGGGATCGAGTACAAACTCGTCGTCGAACTCCCCGTCCTGAACCTCCTGCGACGCCTGGATGATCGCCTCCGCTATCTCGTCGTCGAGCAGATCGAGGTCGTTGTTGGCCCGTGCTGCAGCCTCTTTCACTGCGCCGAGC
>CAZTXA010000032.1:0-5268 GCA_964617945.1 uncultured archaeon | reverse complement strand
CCGCCGGCCTTCGCCACGTCAAGGCGACGTCCTAACCAGACTAGACCACGGACCCGTTCTCTTGACGCTGCACCGCATATTTCTTTTAATGGTTTGGGTAGTCGTCCCACAGGTCGTAGTACACGATGGCCGCCATGGATCCGAGGATGAAATAGAACAGCACTTCTTCGACAGGGAGCGTTACGCCAAGGACAGACACCCATCCGATGAAACTCGTATGGCCGCCGACAAACTCCCAGATCCCCAGTTTGAGCGCGGTGATCTCGTGGATGAATGTGAAGAAGAAAAAGTACGCCCCGGCCTCTGCAATCCTACGGGCTGTTGAAGGGAACTCCAGCACTTCGATCACGACAGGGAGGAGGCCCATGACCGTGCCGAGGATGACATAGATATACGGTACCTGAACTGGCCGCTGTGATGTGAGAAGGAATGCGGTGACCAGGATCGCGGCGAGGAGCAGGGACGGGACGAGGTACCGCATCCTCGACTCCCAGATATGCCCGACCACGTGCTCATGCAGGAAGTACTCATAGAACATGATAGGGAGGTATACGGAGAAGAATGCCCATACAAAACTCTCCACGGGAAAGAGGCCGAAGACGCGGAACGGGAAGACCGTGGTCTTGATGATGTAGGCCCCGGTCGCGTGCATCAACGAGTCGACGATGATCGTTCCGGGGACACTCACGACGGCGGCGAACATGGCGGCCTTCTCTGCCTTCCTTGGTATCCGTACCGTCAGATAGAGGCTGGGAGCCATCAGGAACAGGACGATAAGCCCGAGGTAGTCGACCGAGAGTGTGAGGGAGAGTCCTGACGCTACCACCGGCCAGACGAGGAGCGCCGCCAGGTCCTCCTTTTTCCGTACCTCCATGGACCACTGTGGTGGGAGACCGCGTATAAATACGACCGGTGTTTATGAACGTTCCGCGGCATGTGCCCCGTATGCACATCCTCATCCGGTACGGCGAGATCGGTGTGAAGAGCAGTCCTGTCCGCCGCAAGTTCGAGGAACGCCTGATCGACCGGCTGGCGGAGAAGCTCGACTACCACGGCATGGACGGGAGTATCAGCAAAGAGGAGGGCAGGATCTTCGCGGTCGTGGATGAGGCGGTGGCGGCGGACGCCGTCCTCGCACTGTCCCGCACACCCGGCGTCGTCTCAGTGTCGCCGGTCCGCCAGACCTCGCTGGAACTCGAGGACATCGGGCAGGTGGCGGTCGACCTGATGGAGGAGAGAGATGTCGACTCCTTCGCGGTCGACGCACGGCGTGCCGGCGACCACGACTACACCAGTCAGGAGATCGAGGAGGAAGTCGGGAGCGCAGTACAGGACCGGTACGGCCTCGCCGTCGACCTGGACGACCCGGATGTCACGGTCGCGATCGAGGCACGGTACACGCATGCATACCTTTCCACCACCGTGGTCGACGGTGTCGGCGGGTTACCGGTGAGCCGGGAGTCCCGCGTCGCAGTCCTGATGACCGACCGTGCCGCAACGGTCGCTGCGTTCCTGCTTATGAAGCGGGGCTGCACCGTATATCCAGTGTATCCTGGGGGAGACGGGGAGGCGGTCGGGGAGGAGCTCGCCCTGCTCCGCCAGTACGACCCCGCGGTCAAACTCACCACGCAGGACAGTGGCCCTGAAGAGGCGCTGGCGACGGTATGCGACCTGTACGACTGTAGCGCGGCAGCGGTCCCTGATACAACGGAGGAAATAGACGGAGAGGAGCTGTCGCTGGGTGTTGAGGTACTGCATCCGAACGCTGGGATGGCGGAAGACGAGGTTCTCGACCGGTATAACCGGGTGCAGACACCGTCCGGCCACCGCCAATCAAAACTTTTATAAAGTGTCCGGGGTTACCCATCTATCCTGATGCGTCACTCATCCATGGCGGCGTTACGGAGCACCCTCGTTGCTGCAGTAGTCTGGGCGCTCCCGCTGACACAGTACACCCCGATGAGCAAATGGATGGCGGTCCCTGTCCTTACATTACAGCAGCTCGAGGCCGGCGACATCTGAGCACTGACCCAATATTTAAATCCTGCGTTCTGCAACCACGGAACATGACTGACGATGTTGATTTTGACCGGGTCGAGTACGTGACCAACCGGCGGCTCCCCAACGATGACGGAGAGCTGACCGGCCACATCCAGATGTACTCCTACGACGACATCACCTTCCACTACACCCTTGAATGCCCGTACTGTGGCGAGGTGACGGAGGGATCGAGGGAGATGGAGAACAGGCCATATTACATCAAATGCAGCGAATGCGGTGAGAACAACCTGGTCCGGAAGATGAAAGGGTCCGGGAACAAGATCCAGCGGCCGACCGGTGAGGAAGTCGGTGCGGACGACGACGCCGACGAGGTATAGCTGCTGCATCCGCTCTGGTTTCTGCGGAGACGGTATAACAACGGTTTATAAGCGTGGCGGCGTATCCGGTACGCGTGCCCCGGTGGCTTAGCCTGGTATAGCGGCCGACTTGTACACCGCCGATTTGTATGAGCGGCGACCGCCGCGATGATAGCATCAAGAAATCGGCAGGGCGCGGGTTCAAATCCCGCCCGGGGCTCTTATCACGGCGTACCCTCCGCCTTTTTATTTGAAGCCGCGGACGGGAACGTATGCAGCCGTTGTGGAAACGCCTGATATACTGGGCGATCGGGATCGGCCTTCTTGCCGTCCTCGTTGCCGCGCTCTACTATCTGACGATGCAGCTCGTCTGAGACCAGTGAAGCACTAGCAACCCGCCGTTTACCGGTTGCCGACCAGATTTACCAGCCACTGCACGAACCGCTGCAGCTCGTACAGCAGACGCTGTGCATCGTTCACGGCCTCCTCCCTCACAGGTTCAACGGTCTGTCCGATCTGGTCTGTCGTGGTCTGGTCCGGCTGTTTCGGCTCTTCGATCGGCTGTATCTCGACCTTCTGCACGTCACGAGTGGCGCTGCCGGGGTCGGGAAGGGCTGCGTCCATCTCGTTCACGTCATCCAGACAGCGGTCGAACACGTCTCTCTCATCTGCCTTACACGGCCGGAGATCCGTGTCCATGACGCGCTGGAGCTCCCGGGTAGCGTCCCTCCCGGACAGCTCCTCGTCCATATCCTCGTTCAACGCCAGCAGCTCGTCGTAGACCGGTTGCAGCCCGTCCGCCCCGTGTCGATGGACGTAGTCCCGGACCACCAGTTCGGAGAGGGCGTACCCGAACCGCCGTGTCTCGGTATCCGGCGAGTTGAGCGGGGACCATTCGGCGAGGAAGGACTCGTTCCGCTGGTAGAAGTCCCACAGCTGGTCCGGTGTCCCGCGGGGGTCGTAGCTGCAGCGCGTCCGTGGTCCGCACCGCCACGACACCTCTTCGCCAAATATCTCGGCCTGCGGCACCTCACGGTTCGCGTTCACCGCCCATTCAACGTACTTGGCGGTGCCTTCGTCGAACCACGCCCGGTCACCGGCGAACCAGTTCAGTGCCTCGTCATTGAAGCCGTGCATCACTTCGTGCAGGACGACCGCTGGCCCCTTGTCCTCCTCCATCGTTGACTCCCGGACAAAGATCAGGCCGCCGGTCCGGTACTGGCCCGCGCTCCACGCGTCCACCACCTCGTCGTACCGGTCGTCCTCGTACACGATGACCGGGTACTTGTTGACCTGTGGATGGAACCCGGTGACCGCGACCGGGACCCAGTACAGGTCGTCCGCAGTGGAGAGGTTGCCGGGGCCGAACAGGACCAGGTTCTCGTACTCCTCGCCCTGGTCGCTGACACCGAGCTGGACATTGACCGGGCCTGCCCCTGAATAGTTCGCGCTGTGGGTGTCCATAGCGCTGTCGAACCCGAAGCTGTGCGACCCGGCCAGGAGGCGGCGGTCGGACGTGAGCCGCACCTGCGTCACCTCCTCCGGCACGTCGGGCTTGGTATCTCTGAACCCTGAGAGCTGGAACCTGATCAGGTCCACCTCCCGGTACTCCTCCGTGACCGCATCGTCTATCTCGGCCGTGATCGTGACGACCTCCTTCTCCTCCCCGGCGCTGATAACACTGGTGAACGATACACCATCACCCACGTGTTCGTACTCGAGCGGGCCGTCTGAGTCCTCCACGGACTGCACCGTCGCCCCGTCGGGAAGCTGCCAGGTCGTGCTGTACCGGGTTGTCCGGTCCGGGTTCTCAGGGTAGAGTTCGATGGTGGCGTTCAACGCGGCCTGGTCGCCGTCCAGCGCGATATCGTATGATGTAACACCTGCCGCAACGCCTGGAAGCACCAGAAGGAGAGCGGCGAGGACGATACCAGCGCTGTACCGGGGCATGGAATGGAATTTCCCGCCGCGGCTTCTTAAATCTGTGATTTTACACCCCCTTTATAAAGGTTCGGCGCCCGTTCAGCCCTACAGAACGGAGGTGTTACTGTTGAACGGAACTATTGCCTTCTTCCATGACCGGAAGAAGTACGGTTTCATCGAGTCCGACGAGGCGGAAGACGACGTTTTCTTCCACCTGGACGATCTGGACGAGGACTCGGTCGAAGAAGGGACCGAGGTCGAATTCGATGTTGAAGAAGGAGACCGCGGCCCGCGCGCAACCGACATCGAAGTCCAGGAATAGCCTGGCGTGTCGGTCATTCGACCTGTAAGACGCTGTTTCTTCCCTTTCCCCTTTTATTTTCTCGCCGCCTAGCAACAGGTATGGTATTTTAATACTTGTAATCAGGAACTGGGCTGCAGACTGGGGACATGGGGTAGCCCGGCATCCTGACCGCCTCCAGAACATGACTCTGGAACACTGAGGGCCTCCACGGCTCGATGATCTTGTGTGGATACAGCGGTCGACCCCCGTTCAAATCGGGGTGTCCCCACTCCACATACGTTCAAATTTCTTCCTGGAAAGCGACATTGTTTTAGTATTCTCGCTCCAGGTACCGGTACATGTCGGACCGAGGCCGGGTGCTGGACCGCCGCGAGTTCCTCACCGCTGCCGGAGCTGCTACGGTCAGCGGGCTGGCCGGCTGCAGCAGGGGGGATAGTGGGGCGGCAACGGAACAACCAACTGTCACGCCGCCCGATGATCTCGAGACGCTGTTCGTGGACGCGGACGCAGACGGCGGTGCGGGGACGGAGGACGACCCGATGGCCAGCGTCCAGAACGCGCTCGAGCACGCGGAGCCGGGGCAGACCGTGCACGTCACTCCAGGGACGTACGAGGAGAAGCTGACCACCGTCCGCAGCGGCACCGCCGACGATCCGATCACCATCACCGGGCCGGAGGACGCAG
>CAZTXA010000031.1:3019-5299 GCA_964617945.1 uncultured archaeon | reverse complement strand
GTCTACACCATGGGCCACCGCAACCCACAAGGCATCGCATGGAACCCAGAAACAGGCGAGCCGTACGCTACGGAGCACGGGCCGTGGCGGTACGACGAGATCAACCATCTGGAGGCGGGGGAGGAGTACGGCTGGTCGCTGTTGAAATGTGATGTCCCGTCGTCAGACCGTGCTGCAGAACTCCTTGAATGCACCGATCCAGAGAACCCGGCCAGTTCCACAGAACGATGCCGGGAAATACGGGACGAATTCGAGCAGGTAAATACACAGATAGACCGGATAAACCTGACACCGACCGCCATCCAGCAGATAGCGGATACCAGTCAGCAGCCAGCAGTCTGTATACGGAACTGGACGCTGGCACCGACGGGTGCCACGTTCGTTGACGAGCCCGGCCACCCGTGGCACGGCGACCTGTTCGTCGCCGGACAGCGGGGGAAACATCTCCGGCGGTTCCCCGTCGAGAACGGGACCGTCGGGACGGGAGAGATATTCTATGTGACCCGGGAATCGCTCTCCACGGGTTCCATGGATCGCCGCCTCCGGGACGTGGAGTTCTGGAACGGGTCGCTCTGGGTGCTCGGCGACTACAGCGGCGTGGTCAGGCTCCAACCCTGACCGACCGCTGCCGGTAAAAGATAACACACGAGTTCTACCGTTTCAACCGACCGGAGACCGATCGGAACATGCGTCGTACGTACGCCTTCTCATCCTGCTCGAGGCAGTCAAGCCGGTCGGCGGTGACGAAATAGAGGGCGATGTATACCCCGCCCAGCCCCGCACTTGCAAGGGCCGAAGCGTTCAGCACAGTCTTGACGATGTAGACAGGGACAGCAGCGATCACGGCGGCAGCGAGGAGCCGTGGATACACCGGAGAGGACGGAAACATCCCGACGCCGCGGTACACGAACAGGAATGACAGGAGTCCTGCAACGGTGAAGCCCGCCGTCATCGCGACCGCGGCCCCGACCATCCCATACGACGGGATGAGAACCAGATTCAGCGCAGCATCGACTGCTGCGAACGCCAAGACCGCGGCCATCAACTGTTTGGTGCGGCCGGTGGCGAGCAGCATCATGTCGGACGGTCCGTCAACAACGGCGATGAACACGCCGATGGAGAGGACGGCGAGCGGGATCGTCCCCGGCAGGTAATCCGTGCCGAGCAGCAGCTGGAGGATGTCGGCCGGGAACATGAGGAACCCTGCCACGACCGGGAGGGCGAGGGTGACGACCCAGCGGGTCATCGTGGTGTACAGCTCTTCTATCCGTTCCATCGACTCCGCGGCGTACAGCTCCGAGACCGCGGGCAGGAACATGTACTGTCCGCCGGCCCGGAACATGTAGAGGATGCTGGCGAGTGATATCGCCACCTCGTATATCCCGACGCGGACAGAGTCGACCAGCCACCCCAGCATCAGCACGTCCAGGTAACTGTTGAGCACGCCGATGACGGAGACGACGAGGAGCGGCCAGGCGAACGTCACCAGTTCGCCGGGGATGAACCGGGAGTCACGGAGTCTATAGGGGAACACCGTCCGGAGGTAATACGCGCCGACCACGCATACCAGGGCGAACCCTGCCACGTACGCGTACACGGCGTGGTGGAGCTGAAGGCCGTGGACGGTGAAGAAGAGTACGAGCACCAGTATCGTGCCGTACCGCAGCAGGTCCTCGGTGTACACCTTGTACCGGGCGTTCCCCATACCGCGGAGGAACGCGACCACCAGGCGGAAGAACGCCATCAATGGCACCAGAACGGCAAACATCGATAGGACAGGTTCCAGGGCAGGTTCGCCGAACACCGTGGAGATTTTCCCGGCGTTGACGTGAACCAGGGCGCCGACCACCACCGCGAGAGGGAGGCCGATAACAACCGATGTGACGACAGATCCCGACACCCGGGCAGCATCGTCTTCCCCACGGTAGTACCCGATGAATCTGGCCGCCGCCATCCCCAGTCCGAGGATGGACGCCGCGGCAGCGACCTCTACCACCGCGAGCCCCTGGACGAAGACACCGTACGACTCAGGGCCGAGACCGCGGGCCAGTACAATCTTGAGCAGGTACTGGAACACGCTTCCCGCGATGAACCCGAGCACCACCGCCGCGGACCCTTTTCCGATCCCTTCCAGTTTCTTGTCCACTCCTTTCACCTCTCCTCCGCCGGCTAGCGCACCGGGATACGGTCCACGACCTCCGCCATCACGTCGCGTATGTCGGAGATTCGTCGGGCGGCAAGGTATAACGCGGCAGTCACCGCGGCCGCGAGGGCGACGCC
>CAZTXA010000031.1:0-2919 GCA_964617945.1 uncultured archaeon | reverse complement strand
AAGTCCTCCACGTTCTGCTGCAGCATCTCCATCCCCGGGTCGAACCGGAACAGCATGGCCGGAACGGTCTTCACCAGCCGCGCCGGGTCGAACGTGACAGCGATGTTTGGCTTGTCGTTCGGCGGGAGGGCGTGCGGCCGCATATGGTACGGCGTGGTGGTGACGCTGCCGAACGACGCGTAGTGGAACGCCGCTGTCGGTGCGACGATGATGAGAAGCACCGCGAGAGGCAGGAGACTCTTCCGCACGATTTCGAACTCACGGTCGCGGACAACGAGCACGCCCATGTGGACGA
This sequence comes from uncultured archaeon, assembly GCA_964617945.1. Taxonomy (GTDB): domain Archaea; phylum Nanohalarchaeota; class Nanosalinia; order Nanosalinales; family Nanohalalkaliarchaeaceae; genus JALIDP01. Next base: position 2,624 of record CAZTXA010000031.1, on the reverse strand, counting down.
GTATCGGCAGCATCAGGACGACATCAGGATACTTTATGGTGAAGATGAACGCGGCAGAGCCGGCAAGTACCACGAACCACCGCGTCTCGTACCCGTCCAGAAACCGGTGGTAGGCGAGGAAGGCAAGAACTGTGAGGAACGCCACCGGGACGTGAGTCCACGCCACGATAGCATGGTTCGCCAGCGGCGACACGATGACGAGGAGTGCGGCCAGCACCGCCATCCGTTCATCGTCAAACAGCTCGTCCACGAGCACGTAGGTCAGGACGGCGGTCAGCGCAAACAGGAGGACATTGAACGCCCGCATCCCGAGCAGGAACTGGAGGCTGCCGTGCAGCTGCGGTGCTGAGTCGACGGGTGAGGGTGAAGAGAGGAAGTACAGGAGGAGGTATACCGCCAGGAACACCCCCGCCCAGATAGCGTGGTGGCGCGTAAGGGCGTCCCTGTCAGGCAGATGCATGGGAGCGTATTGGCGGCTAAAGGTTTAAATCTTGTATCTTCAAGAGGTCTCCCATGGAGCGGCAGCATCTCTTCATCATCTTCCTCGCCGCCGTCATTGTGACGCTCCCGTTCCTCCGGGTCACCCCACAGTTCTACACGAGCGACGCGAACGTGTACTTCCACACCGCCTCACTCCTCCTGGAGGACCAGTCCTTCTCAACCGACGAGGTGAGGAAGGGCTGGATAGAACTCGGTGACCGGTACTACCCGGCGATGCCGATCGGGTACAGCATCTTCGCGATACCGTTCTCCTCGTTGTTCTTCCTTGATGATCCCGTACATACCGGGAAGATAGAACTGGCATCAGGGTTCCAGAAAGGCCCGCCCGGGATGACCGGGTTCTGGATGTCTGAGGAAGCGACGCTGCGGATAGAGAGGGATTCCACAGACAACGTCCTCCTCTCCTTCCAGACACGGTCGTTCCCGGTGGGAGAGAAAAACCTCACCCTCTCACAGGGCGACCATGTTCTCCACACCAGTACCCATGGAAAGAACTGGGACAGCGTCCTCGTCCCGTTCACTGCGTTCGAGGGGAGGAACACCATCACCCTCCAGGCCTCTGGATGTGAAAATGCTACCGAACTGTTACCGTCAACCGGAATCAACAGCTGTACAAGCTTTTTGATCAAGAATTTCTGGATCGGCGACCACGACGTGTCCGGGATCTCATTCGACGATGTATCCTATCCAGTGTGGGTGGCGGGCAACGCAACCACGCTCACCGCGGAGAACCCGAGCCCCGTTCCCGGTCGGCAGCGACTTGAGTTCGACGTGAGAGGGTACTCGAACGGGAACGCCAGCCTCGTGATGGATGTCGGAGAGTACAGGTATGACTGGCGGGTTCCAGATTCCGGACGGGAAATCGTCACTCCGGCGATGCGGTTCCCACCGAACGGCTCCAATATCACGTTCCATGCTGCTTCCACGGGGTCAGGGTGTTACGAGGTATCGGACGGTCGGTGCATCCATTTCGGGATCGAGGAGGTCGATTTCGAGCAGCCGCTGCAGGACGACGAGGTAATGTTTACAGGGGAATGGTACGAGGAGGATGCCACCGATCACCAGTGGGCGGCCGGGCCGGCCGGGATGCGGACAGGCGAGGAGGTTCAGAGCGTGGCGTTCAAGGCCCGTAGCTTCCAGACTCCCCGCACCCTCCAGCTCTACCGCGACGGGCAACCGCTCCGACAGGTAAACCTGCCGACGGAGTGGAAGACCATCAGCGTCGACCTGCCGGCATCACAGAGCCCACACAGCCTGAATTTCGAGTTCACCGGGCGGTGCAGGACGCCGGCCGAGCTGGGAAGTTCGAATGACCGGCGGTGTCTCGCGTGGGCGGTTAGCGATATCGAGGTGGACTGAGCGATGACGGAGGGAGTCTCGGTAGGGATCTGCGCGCACAATGAAGAGGAGACGATAGGACCGCTCCTCGATGCTATCTTCGCAGAGCAGGTCGATGTCGACCAGGTCATCGTGGTTGCCGCAGGAGACGACAGCACGGTCGACATCGTGCAGCAGAAGCAGGAGGAATACGGCGGCATCGAGCTGGTGGAGGAGGCCGGCAGGGAGGGGCAGTCGGCCGCCCAGAACAAGATACTCGACCGTGTCGAAACCGAGGCCGTGTTCCTCATCGACGGCGACGGCGTGTTCACCCCGGGAAGCATGGAGAAGATGATGGACGCGTACGACGGCGATTCACTGGTATACGGCCGGGAATACCCTGTACTGGGAGACACCTTCGGGCAACGTATTATGGCTGAATTCTGGGAGTTACACGATGCGCTGGGAAAAAGAGCGCCGACGTTCACTACACAGCTCGCGCTTATCCCTGCGGACCTTGTTGACCGCATCCCGCCCGAAATAGTGATAGACGATGAGTACCTCGGGCAACGGGCCAGGGAGGAAGGACGGGATATAATATACGTCCCGGGCGCGGTGAAGCTGCATAACATCAAGGGAGACGTGAAATCTTTCCTCCGGCACCGGCGAAAGAACTGGGCCGGGATGATACAGATCCAGCGGCAGGGGTACGACAACCTGCAGCCGACAGGGATGAAACTCAAATTCTTCCTGCAGCACCTGCTCAACAGTTCTCCCCGGTCGATGCTCCGCCTCCTGGTGGTGGG
>CAZTXA010000030.1:2816-5575 GCA_964617945.1 uncultured archaeon | reverse complement strand
ATCGAGATGGATATGGAGGGCGCGACCGTGGTACAGATCGGCGACCTCCGAATCGCGATGACACAGCCCCCCTTCTCTGAGGCACGGGAAGTTACCGCTGTCCGGCCGATCGCCAAGGTTGACCTCGACGACTACGACCTGTCCGACAAGCTGCGGAAGCGGCTGACGGAGAAGGCAGAGGGCATCCTCGTGTCCGGGGCGCCGGGCCACGGCAAGTCCACCTTTGCACAGGCGCTCGCCGAGGAGTACGAGCAGGAGGGGAAGGTGGTGAAGACGATGGAGCACCCGCGGGACCTGCAGGTCGGCCCGGAGATCACCCAGTACTCGAAGCTGGAGGGAGAGATGGAGAACACGGGAGACCTGCTGCTCCTTGTCCGGCCGGACTATACGGTATACGACGAGGTGCGGAAGACGGACGACTTCGAGGTCTTCTCCGACATGCGGCTCGCCGGCGTCGGGATGATGGGCGTGGTGCACGCGTCCGACGCGCTCGACTCCATCCAGCGGTTGATCGGCCGGGTGGAGCTCGGTGTGATTCCGCAGGTGGTGGACACGGTTATCTTCATCAAGAACGCCGAAATCGACAAGGTATACAAGCTGGAGCTGACCGTGAAGGTGCCGACCGGGATGACAGAGGCGGACCTGGCGCGGCCGGTCATCCAGGTGAAGGACTTCGAGACCGACCAGGCCGAGTACGAGATCTACACGTACGGGGAGGAGACCGTGGTCATCCCGGTCACCGGCCGGGATACAGGCTCTGCGATGGAGCGGTTCGCCGCGCGGCAACTGGAGCACGAGCTCGGCAAGCACGTGGACGAGCCACGGGTCGAGTTCGAGTCCGAGGACCACATCACACTGTATGTCGACGAGGGCGACATCGCTGGACTGATCGGGCAGGGCGGGGAGAACATCGACCGGATCGAGGACGAGATCGGTGTCAATATCACCGTCGAGCCCCGGGACGAGGACCCGGGCAGCGGCGAGGAGGAGATCAACTACACGCTGGACGAGTCCGGCGACCAGGTCGTTGTGATGGTGGACGAACGGTACAGTGGTCGCGATGTCGAGTTCTACAAGGGCGGCGAGTTCCTGTTCTCCGCGACGGTCGGCCGCGGCGGGAAGATCTCATTGAAGAACCAGTCCGACTTCGCCCAGCAGTTGCTGGACGCGGACGAGGGCGGGACGCTGGAAGCCAAGGTATAGCGGGATCCCCGCCGGTGTACACCGTCTGTGGCCCAGGTACCCGGGAACACATACTGAAGGAAAAATAGAGGACTAAACGACGTCTCCGTCCAGATTCCGGGCGGCGTTTGATTTATAAATTATCGCCTGACCAGTACGTGCTAGTGAGTAGGTCGTGCGGGAACACCTTACCCCTGGTTCGGATTTCTGCGAACGGGTGCTTATCTCGCGCGTCAACGAGATCCTCTCCGAGGACGAGGAATAACCGGCAGGTCTCAGTTCCCTGCTGACTTGCCTGGTCGCTGGACGATGTTCTTCCTGCCGAGCCTGAGTTTCTCCAGTTCTCCATCCGATTCCAGTGCGTCGGTCACGCGCGACACCTTGGACGCGCTCCACCCGGTCTCCTCCTGCAGCACCGGCTGTGTCGTCTTCCCGTCGTGGTCGTCCAGCACCGCGAGAAGTTTTTCTTCGTCGGACGCGACCGTTACCTGTTCTCCCTCCATCTGGTCGCGGAAGTAGAACCGGTAGGCGAGATACAGCACTGCAAGGGTGACGATGACAGAGGCTGCGATGATCGCAAGCGTGTTCGGGTCCTGCTGCTGGAGCCACGGCGGGCCCCGCGTCGCGGCACCCGTAACTGGCGGGACGGTGTCTGGCGGCATGTGTAGGAGTCACCGGCGAGAGTTTAAAAAGAAAGGAAAACCCGGTCGCGGGAGGTTACTCCGCGACCGTTTCATTGCCAGGTGTCGCCGCAGTGATGCGGTCCACCATCGTCTGCACGGCTATATCGCCGTCCAGGAAGCCGTTGATGGCGCGGTGGATGTCCGACACGAAGGCCGGAGCGTTCCCCGGCATGTCGACCGGAGGTCCGCGCATGGCGGCGTCAGCCTGTCCCTGCATCTCCGGGGCGACGGACTGCTCCTCATCCCCATCAGCAGGTGCGCTGTCCGCCCGGTCGTGGGCACGGTCCGCGTGCGGGTTGGCCTGGGCGGGCAGTGCCGCGCCCACCGGTACCAGCATGCCTGCAAGCAGCAGGACTGCGGCGACTGTCGCGATACGTGTGGTTGTCATGATTGGTTCACCTCGTGCCACTCTCCTCCCGCCCACCTCTTTTATAAAGGGAACTTCTTTGCACCGAATTTCACGTTTGCAAAGGTTCTGAAGATGGAAATGGATAAAGTAAGACGGCTGTATCGAAGAAATTTTTATGATTCATCTCCACCGGGGCGGGCATGACGCGGATGTGGATGGTCGAACCACAGGAACTATGTGACCAGCACCTGCTTGGAGAGCACCGGGAACTGCACCAAGAAGTTGGACAAATTCAGGCGGGGAACCTTGCCTCCGTCAAGGGACACGCCCGTGAAGGCCAGGTCGACACCGCGAGGATTATGGAGCGACATGAAGAACTGGTGGCGGAGATGGACCGCCGCGGCTTCGACCACAAGAGCCCGCTGGACTACGAGGACGAGCTCAACGCGGGAGAGATAGACGTGCCGGCAAACCGGGAGGAGCTGAAGGAGCGGTGTGAAAAGTGCCGGCAACGGATGGAATAATCACAGCCGGCCGTGGAAGTA
>CAZTXA010000030.1:0-2716 GCA_964617945.1 uncultured archaeon | reverse complement strand
ATATAAATCTACGCGTCCCGGTAGTCGCAGAACTCGCAGTCGTCCGCCGGAGACGGCTCGGGTCCCTGTAGCGTGGCGACCGCGTCCTCGAACGTCTGCCGTGTCGCGCCGAGGTCGATCGGTACCCTGCGGAACTCCGTATGGAACCTGACATCCCCGTTCTCGGCCACGCCGTCCGGGTAGTAGTACAGGACGAGGCCGAAGTCCGCGGTGGAGTACCCGTTGCTACGCAGCATCAGGTTGTACAGGTTGACCTGCCGCTCGTAGTAGTGGGGCACACCGTTCGCCTCCTTCGGCGGGTACCCCCTCGTCTTGTAGTCCATCACGATGATATCGCCGCCACGCGTGTTCAGTAAATCGTCCATCCCGCCACGGAGCACCGCACCGTCCCGCTCATGCCGCGGCGGCTTCTTCCAGTCCCGGCAGTTTTCCAGGAACTCTCCCTGCGGGTACGGGACCGCATCGATATCCGCGGCCGCCAGTTCCGGCGGGACTGCACCCTTCTCACGGAACCGGTCGAAGTGGGCCTTGATCGCCTCGTCCATCCCGCTCGGCAGTGAGGGGAACGGGAACGAGGGCCGGTCCCGGCCGTTCCGGTACTTCTCCCAGAAACACCGTTCGCACTCGACGAACATGTTGAGCGCGGTCGGTGAGAGCGCGATATCGCTCCGGTCCATGATAGCCTCTGTGCGGGCCGAGGTTTAAGAACGACGCGGCGTCGCTTCCGGTTCGCCGCTCATCCAGAGACGGTATCGATACGCTTGCCTTTCCGCTCCCCGTCGGATTCGACGAGGTTGTAGTGTTCCATCTTGTTGACGTACTTGCGGACAGTGCGCTCCGTCCGCGGCTCCTCCACCGTTTCTTCGTACCGCTGGTAGAGCTCGCCCGGCGGCAGCGGTCCGTCCTCGTCCAGGACATCGTACACTGTTTTCTGGTGGTCGTTCAGCTTTTCCACGTTCTTCTGCCGTTCCGACTCCTTCGCATCAGGCACGGCGTCCGCCACCATCCCCGTGGTAATCTCCTCCCGGTCCTGTTCCGCGGTCCGGGCGGCGGAGCGGAGGATGGCGATGGCGAGCCTGGCGTCCCCGGCAGCGGCGTCGGCCACCTCCTCCAGAACCGTTTCACTGACCGCGCCGGGCTGCAGCCCCCACTCCACACGGTCCTCCAGGATGTCGACAAGTTCCGCGAGGCTGTAGTGGGCGGCCTTGATACGGCGGCACCCCATCAACCGGCTGCGGATACGTTCGTCCATCCCTGCAAAGACGTCCTCCTCGCGGTTGGCGATCATCACGATGTGGACATGGTCCATAGAATACAGGTCGTACAGCACGTCCTCTTCTTCCAGCTGGTCGACCTCGTCCAGCACCAGCACGTACGGATCGTCGTGCCGCCGTAGCCGGGTGAGCAGCTCGTCTTTGGGCGTGGACTGGCGGTGGACATCGAGCGTCTTGCCGAGGCCTTCAAGCGCGCGGTACAGGACCTTGAACCGGTTGTAGTCCTCCCAGCAGTTGATGTACTGGTGGTCGAACCCGAGCGCCTGCTGCTCCAGCTCCTGTAATGTGTACCGGGAGAGCGCTGTCTTCCCCGCACCTGACGGCCCGTGGATCAGTACCGTCTCGGGCTGTTCCCCGTCGAGCAACGGCTCAAGCGCGTTCGTGAGCTGGTCCAGCTCTGTGTCTCTGTGGACGAGTTTCCGGGGGAGGAAGTCGTCCCGGAGTACCCGCGCGTCTGCGATGACCATACGAGCTGTGTTGCGGCGACTGGTATAAAAACGGAACGGGCATACTTCCGATTTCACTGCGGTTTCGGAAGTGCCGGAACCCGCCCGATTCCCCTTTTAAACAGGGAGCGGGCATTCAGGGCTCGCAATGTACTGCGACACATGCGGAACACTGCTGCCGATGGGAATCAAGGAATACGGAAAACTGGCGGACGACAACCAGGCCGTGGAATGTGCCGCATGCCGGCACACGCCGGACCAGGCTGCGGACCTCCTGGCGGAGGTGTCCCGGCGGCAGACCGTTCAAATGTAAGGCGGCAGGGGTGGGCGGCCGCCCTGATACACCGGGGACGGTATCCGGTAGCTCGTGGCAGCGTATCCGGGGCAGATCCGGCAGGGCGGCCCGCTTTACCGCCGCTACACAGTAAACGGTAAAAAACTCGGTACTGTCACCGCAGTAGCGATGGTGACAGGTCTTCTCACCTCTGCACTCCTGGTTATCTGGATATACATCGTGTACGCGTGGCTGCTTGAGCGTCGGGCCGGCGGCCTGCCGTACGAGGTGGTGGTCTCCCGGTCTATCCTCGTTGCTGTCATCGTCGTGGTCATCGAGCTGGTGCTTGTCATGATGAGTTCGTCCGGCTCCTCGTTCTCACTGCTGCAGCATACTGCATCCGCAGGCTTCGTCGTACACCTCGCCGTATTCACCGCAGGATACCTGGCAGTGCAGCGGGTCTCGTTGCAGCCTGCAATAATCATCACCGCGGCAGGACTGGACTGGCTGGTCGGGAGACAGCAGTTCCTGCGTGCCTACCGGCGTCGACGGGCGGGCCACGTCCTCCGCGGCATCCTTGCCGACCGCGGCCTCCACTCCTACAGGTAGCCCTTCTCTTTCAGGCTGCACCAGTCGTCGCCGACGATGATATGATCGAGCAGGTCGATGTCGACAGTGGACAGCGCGTCCCGGACCTGTTCCGTCGCCAGGACATCGTTCTG
>CAZTXA010000029.1:0-5822 GCA_964617945.1 uncultured archaeon | reverse complement strand
ACGACGGCGGTCACGGGTTCATCCTCATCAACTACCCGAACTGCGACCTGGTCGGGCACACCGGCGATGTGGACGCCGCAGTCGATGCGGTGGAGACGGTGGACCGGATGGTCGGTCGACTGGCGGACGCCGCCCTGGACAACGACTACGCACTGATCCTGACATCGGACCACGGCACCTGTGAGGAGATGGACGGGGCGTACGCGACCTCGCACACGTTGAACACGGTCCCGTTCTGCATCGTCGCCGACCGGGAGGTGCCGCCGCTCGGACAGGGCGGCCTCAGCAACATCGCGCCGACTGTACTGGATCTGCTGGGGATAGACGCGCCGGAGACGATGGGAGAACCGCTTTTCTAGAACCTGTCGGGAAGAGGTGACTGCCGGCTATCACTCGGCGGGGCACTGGGTCGTGCCTTCCTCGATGTACCCTTCCTCCTGACAGTTGAACTCGTTCCCGTCGACAGTGACCATCGGCTCGTTCTGGATGCCGGACAGGCCGCCGTAGTTGGTCCAGTCACAGTTCGCCTGCGTGGCCGTTTGCTCATATGCAGGCTCTGAGTTATTGGCACGTTCCAAGGTTGCGGCAGCCCGTGTCGGCTGGGGCGTCCCACAGGTATCTCCGACCTCCCATGCGCCGTCGTCGTACGCATCACCCGACCGGAACGGCACCGGGTCGTTCTGGTTGTTCCCGTCGCTCCCGTCGATATCGTCGTACGGCCCCTCGTACGTGGCCGGCACGTATTGCTCACAGTAGTTATTGTTTATCTCGTCTATCAGCTCGTTACACGCCTCGCGGATGTCCGCGTCTCTCACCTGCTCCTGCTGTTCACCACCGACGGTCTGGAAGAACTGGGAGATGCTTGAACCGCCGAGCGTGATGATGGACAGCGCAGTCATGAGAAGGATGACCCCGGCGACAACGATCGTCAAGGTGAAGCTGATACCGTTCCGTCTCATGACACGTTCATACCTCGGTCGGCGGGTATAAATAACTTTTCAAGGGTCAACCACGCTGGAACCGGCTCACTCCCGGACGAGATTGATCTGGATCGATGACAGGTTCATCTCCTCATCATCGTCTGTCGTCACCGTGTCCGTCCCGATTTCGACATCTGCAACGGCGATATCGTCCAGGAATTTGTTCTTCGCCATCTCTGCAACGTCGATTGCCGTCGCAGTCGTCTTCCCGCGCGCCTTGAGCCGGACCTCGTCGTACTCTTCCTCCTCGAACTGGGTGACAACCGCCAGGACATAGCTCATCGCCGGTTTCGACCCGATATAGACCGTGTTATCTTGGTCGTCTGCCACCGCGTTCACCTGGTAAGACAGTTATTGACTATTGCGCGTTAAAAATAAGGTGGTGCCCGCGCCCGTATTCGGCGCTCTCCTTCTTATTCAGCGACCGTGACGGTCGCCCGGTCGGTCGAGGGGACATCCCAGGAGGACTGATCCTTGAACAGGAACGCGGTCGCCTCCAGTTCCACCTCGTCACCTGCCGACAGGTCCGGCGTATTCCCGTCCGTATCGGTGAAGGAGCTCCCGAGCGTGGGAGAGAAACTTATCGTACACTCATCGGCCACGTCTGTCTCGTCTTCCGATGTCCCGCATTCCTTTGTATCGGTGCTGTACGGGTCGTTTCCGTCCCAGAGCCCGATCTCGATGCTATGATTGAAATCAGCGCCCTCGCCGGTCGGGTTCTTCAGATACTCGTTGGTGTCGATGTCCAGCGTCACAGTGATCGGTATCTCCTCGTCCACGGCGTATTCATCCTGTTGCGGCGGCTCCCACTCGATCGGTGACGGCGGGCGGCCGCTATAGGTGAACGAGTGTCGGTCGGACTCGACAGTCCCGCCGCTGTAATCGTCGCTTGAGGCCTCCGCCCAGAGTTCGATGTCCTCCCCTGCAAGCGGCTCCAGCCCGGAACTGTCGTCGGGCGCCAGCCCTAACCATGTTACCCAGTCGTCCTCTATCGAACTCGAGTAGGTCAGGGGGCCGCCGTGGCAGGAGCTCGGGTCGCCGACACCGTCAGTCGTCTCATAGAGGAGGCATGAATCGTCTTTCAGCACTGTTTCCTCCCCGTCCCACCCGGCTTTGAACGTTACCGACGCAGCGAGCACCGTTTTCGGCCTGTTCCGCTCCATGTTCACCTGCGCCTCCAGATCTATCGTATCGTCAATCCCTATCTCGGCGCCGCCAGGGTGTTCCGTCAGTTCGACAGATAATGATTCGACCTCGACCGACGGCTGGCTATCGTCGTCCTGGTTCGCGGCCTGATCGTCCCCGCCATCGTCGACGCTGCCGTTCGCCGTTAAATTCGGGGACTGGAGGCTGCTGATCGGGTCCACGACCTGACCGAGGAACGGCACCATGATAAGCCCGGCGGCAGCCAGGAGCACCATGACCTTGACCGGAATCCCCATAACGCTGAATCCTTTCTTCACTACGGAGTCACCCGGAGAGGATGCCGGTAAGGTTCCCGAACGCGTTTCCCTGCACTGCTCCGGACTGCTGCCCGAACCCAAGCACCTCGGGCCGGAAGACGCTGAGGATAAGGGCCGCGGCGATGAAGAACACCATGGTCGCCACGATAACCTTCACCACGGGGGACATCCCCGCCCGGTCAGCACGCAGGGATACCACCTCCTTCGAAAATATTGTTCTGGCTATGCCACTCGGAGCACGGCTGTCCGTCGTAGTGGACGTTCTCCGCCCACTGCGTACCGGTAACGTCGTCCTTCTCACATTCTGTCGACTTCCCGGCCAGGCACTGGTTCCGTATCAGGTCTTTCTCACTCTCCGATATCTGCCCCTCTGTGACCCCCTCCAGCAGGTCGATGCCGCCGCGGACGGAGGCGATGACGAACACGGCCACCGTTACCAGAATCAGTCCGATGACCACGTAGCTCATCGATAACGAGATACCGCGACGGCTCATGCCTGTGGTTTGGCGAGATGAGTACATAAATGTTTGCAGCCTACTCGACCGTGAACTCCGTATCCTGCACGAGGAACTCCAGGTATGTGTACCCGTCGCTGGTCGGGATCTCGTAGCCTCTATTCTCGATACCGATCGTCACTGTCGCGTCGTGGATAGTGGCCTCGGCATCGGCCGAGTACTGCGTGTCGCAGATTCGTTCCGTCTCGGTCGGGTTCCCCTCTTCATCGCGCGCCAGCACAATCGTCTCACAGCCGCAGTCCCCGACGTCGTCCGGCCCGTCCGTGACCGTGGAGGTTGTGTCGACATCGATACTGGTGGTGGAGAAGCCGTACTCGCCTGCCAGCGTGCCGTGGTCATCATCGCCGGACGTCGGCGGCCGGAAATCATCGAAAACACCGTTAACACTTGATTCCATCGCGTTCTCCGCGGATGACCGTGCATCGCTCCTGGCCTCGCTGGCGGCCTGTGAGGAGGAACCGCAGTCGCTGCCGCTGCCGTCGTACGTGTCCTCGTGGGTTGCAACGGTCTCATCCACTTCCGGTATCACGACAGACATGTTCCGGTACAGCGAGAAGTACCGGAGGTGCGGTGCGAACCGCTGGTTCGGCGGGACGTTGACAGTAACCGTGGTGTTGGCGGTAAGCGTCGCGCACGACACCCGAACCGGGCCGGTGGGGTCGACCGCGTAGGCGGTGCCGAACGTGTCGGACTGCTCCACCTCTTCAGGGTTCTCCACGACCACGCTAGGGAAGTTGATCTTGCACCGGGTCTTCTCCTCGGGGAAGGACCCGCTGAAATACGTTTCGATCTGGTTGGCAGTGCGGCTGCGCCAGTTCTGCTTGATTGTAGCGGTGGAGGGGACAGAGTGTTCCGTCCATGTGGCGCCCCCGCCGCTCTGTCCCATGTCGTAACTTGCCTCGTACGTGCTCCAGTTGATGCTGTCGTTGATGTAGTGGTGGCGGACGACCGTCGCGGCGTCCTTCGCCGCCGGCGCGTTCCGGAGGCCGAAGGCGTCGATCTGCAGCCGTGTCTCGGCGTGGGCCGGGATGATCGTGATGGCGCCGACGACCGCGGGACCGGCGACTAGTTCGAGGAGGATGAGCGGGATGATGTAGAACCCTTTCCTGTTCACTCCCACCACACCCCGCCGGCCGGGCCTTCAACGTTCAACCGCACCGTTGCACGTCCTCCTCCCTTCACCGGGAGATAGTACCTGTAGGCGGTCGGCCCGGCGTCGATACTCCCGGACGATGTCTCAAGGACCTGTCTGTTGTCGTAGGTAACCTCCAGCCGGTATGGTTTCCCGCCCATGACGCTATCAATCCTGCTCTCGAAGTTGATACGGTTACAGTTCCCGTTGTCCACCTGGCTGCAGTACACGTATTCCTGCAGCGAGTCCTCCAGCGGGACGCCCTCCAGAGCTGTCCCGGACTGCCCGGTCGACGCGAGGACAAGGTGCGGCATCACCCCGTTCGCCCGTAGTTCCGAAACGTTCTGGACCTGGAGCGCGGTCGTGTCAGCGCCGCCCATACCTGATATCACGCCGGCACCGCCGTAGGCCGCCGTCCCGCCGGCGACCGCGATAACCGTCGGCCCGCACCCTACCACCGTGGCACACCCGACGAGGACGGTTCCCCCGCCGATAAGGCTTGCCAGCTGGATATCGCCGACAAGGTGGTATACGCCGACGACGATGGCGAGGACGACCGCCATCACCAGTCCGAACGCCACCGGCAGCCAGCTCCACATCGCACCGATCCGTTTTCTCATCGCGTCAACCACCTCATGGTGCAAGGAACCCTCCAGCCGGGCTGTCAGCACCGTAGAAGTACGGGTTCTGGTCCCGCGGCACCGGCCCGATCGTGAGTTCGGCGGGGACGGTCGACTCGGTCGCCCCGCTGTACAGCAGTATCCGGTACGTTTCAGGGTAGTTCGTACTTTCCGAGCTTTCCTGGACCTGTACCCCGCTCTCCGTCTGTTCGACGCGCCACGTCTCGGAGACGCTGCCACCCTCGAACGTGACGAGGACGCCGTCCAGCGGGTCGATGCAGTCGAGGTTGCCGCTCTGGACAGCACCGACGGAGAACACGCCGCGTGATACGGTGGCGCACGGCGCCTGTATCACTTCGCCGACCGCGTGTTCGCCGTGGAAGAAGACTGACCGGTCGGCGGAGCGTTCCGCCACCGCCCCGGCGAAGTCGGCGCCGAGGTACAGCATAATCATAATCTCGATGAGGACGATGGCCGCGATGATGATGTCTGCCAGTCCGAATCCTTTCCGTCGCACCGCTGTCACACCTGGCACGGCGGTTCCTCCAGTGACATCTGTTCACCGTTTTTGACGATGCACACCCCCTTCCCGGATAACTGGGACGGCACGTAGGTAAACGTCGGCGGGAGTCGCTGCTCCTTCTGCCCGTTATCGAGAAAGTCGGCCTCAAGCACGAGCCATCCCTGCTGGGTTATCTGTATGGTGTCGTAACTGTTCCGCAGGGTCAGGCCTGTCACGGCGCTTCCCTCGCCGAGGAGCCCGTTCATCTCGGTGTAAATCCGGGACGCGTCCACGTTGGAAAACCCGCGGCTCATCCCGTCGGCCACGTCCCCCGAGAAGATCGCGTAGATCATCGCCAGCACCACCACTGCGATGAACAGGATGGTCACTGTTTTCAGCTGGGCAGGGAGTGTCCCGGTCCGTCGGTGTCGCATCTGCCTCCCACCTACCGCCACGCACATAAATATGTTATTTGGAACTCGGTGACCGGCATACACGTTCATCGGCTAACACAGCCTATCGCGCGCCGTACTCTCCTATTCATCGTGTAACGGAATCCGCTCCTGGAAGTTCCAGTCGCTGTCGTAGACGAACACGGCTGGCCGTTCAT
>CAZTXA010000028.1:0-5886 GCA_964617945.1 uncultured archaeon | reverse complement strand
TCCCGGGTCACGGGTCAGGGTTGTCCTGGATGAATTTCTCCGCTGCAGCGACCGCGTCCTCCTCTGCAAGAAACCCGTAGCCGGGGAGCTCTGGTGGTTCGATCCCGTCCACGTCCAGCGTCCAGTTCCCGGCACTGTTCTCCACTACCTCGACAGTGGCGCCGGTCCCGGTGTGCCGCCACCGGTTCTGATCCTCGCGCTCCCAGTACCCGACCGTCCGCAGCGCTTCGACCTTCGATGCGTACTGCCGGTTCCCCGGCTTCGCCACCAGCAGCACGTCGGGGTCGTCCGGTGCCGGAAAGATAACGTACTCGCCACCGTTCGGCCCCTCTACCAGCAGCTTCTCCGCCCCGGACTCGACCACAGTCAGCGGCTGCTTCCGGTCGTTGAACAGGACACGGTCCCCTTCCTCGATATCGTTCATAGACAAGCGAAACGTCGACGAGACTTTTAACCTACTACCGCCGGAGAAGAAACCGTACCAGGTTCAGCGCCCGTCGAGGACCTGTTCCTTCGACTGCGGCACACCGCGGATAATCCGGTCGCCGTCGACGATCGTGGTCGGGACAGTGGACACTTCGAACTCCTGTGCCTTCGCCCGTCCCTCTTCCGTCCCGACGTCGTGCGCCATCAATACAACGTCATCGTCGTGGCGCTCCACGAGGTCTTCCAGCATCCGCAATGTACGCATGCATGCCTCACTGTCTGCAGCGTAAAATAGCTGTAAAACCCGCATACATACCTGCTGGCGCTGGATGCTTAAATAACTTACTCGGAGCGGTGAGGCAAGGATTATAAACAGAGTGTCCGGTTGTACCAGTGTCATGCCGCGATGTGACGAGTGCGGACGGGAGTACGACACGGAACGCGGGGTATCGATCCACCGCACCGTGGAACATGACGACGATCTCGAGGAGTGGGAGGGGGACGCCGACACCGTCCTGGCCACTATCCATAACCCGCGGTACATGTTCTTCTTCGGGTTCCTCGTCGGGCTCGTGGTGATCGGGATGGTCGTGTTCTCGTCCGCGCCATCGTTCCAGGGCGAGCCGGAGGAGATCGGGCGTAACACGGTGGCGCACTACGAACGGACGGCACCGCCCGGCGTCACGTACGATCTGATGACGGTAGAGGAACATGACTCCGGCCTGTACGCCGTCACGGTACAGGTGACGAGCGGGACATCGGCATCCAACCAGACCGTGTACGCCTCGCCTGACGGCGGATACCTGTTCGAATCATCCCCTGTCACCACAAGCACTGACATCAGCGCGTTCAGCAGGTAGGTTTTAGAACGTTGGACACCACGGGACGGTATGCAGGTCGCGATCGTCTCCGACACCCACTTCGGCTACCAGTGGGGGAACGAACGGGGGGATGATCCGTTCCGGAACGCACAGGAGGCGTTCGAGCGGACGGTCGATGCAGACCTCGTTATCCTTCCCGGCGACATCTTCGACAAGAAGGTGCCGAAGCAGGAGGTACTCGGTCGCGCGGTCGACTGCTTCAACACCTACCGCGGCGGCGACACTACCGTCGAGATAGCTGAGGAAAGCGGTGTCGATGCCACGTTCGACGGGACTCCTGTTGTTGCGATCCACGGCACCCACGAACGCCGGAGTGACGGGTTCACCAACCCGATCGAACTCCTGGACAAGATGGGGTACCTCCTCCACCTCCACAACGAGGCGGTCGTGTTCGAACAGGACGGGGAAAAAGTCGCGGTCCACGGCATGAGCGGGGTGCCGGAGCGGTACGCACCGACCGTACTGGACAAGTTCGCACCGGAACCTGTGGAGGATGCGTACAACATCTTCGTCTTCCACCAGAGCGTGGAGAACCTTGTGTACACCTCGCCCGACCACGACGCACTGTCGATGGAGGACCTGCCGGACGGGTTCGACCTGCTAGTCGACGGGCACATCCACTGGTTCCAGCACCTGGACGGTGAGAAGGAACTGGTGATCCCCGGCAGTACGGTGACGACGCAGATGAACAAGGTGGAGGCGGAGCAGCCGAAAGGGTTCGTCACCGTCGACACGTCCAGCGACGACCTCTCCTTCCACGAACTGGAGACGCCGCGAGAACTGTACTACGAGGAGATCGAGGTGGACGACATGTCCGCGGACGAGGTCATCACCGCGGTACGGGAGCGGATGGACACCGTGCTGGACAACGACCACGACCGGAAGCCGCTGGTCCGGCTGAAGCTGGACGGCGAGACCAGTGCCGCGGTCAAACAGTCCGAGATCAGGGACAGGTACGAGGACGATGCGATCATCTCACTGTCGCTCTCCCTCCAGCGCTCCGACGCCACGACAGGAACGGACGGGCTCGAGGAGGAGAAGTCCGTGGCGGAGATGGGGCTGGCCGCGCTGCAGGAGAACGTGGAGCACGACCTCCCGCTGGAGGACCTGTTCGAGCTACTGTCCGATGGCGAACTGGACGCGGCGCTCGACCGTGTCGAAGCCCTCGAGATTGACACCGACGACACTGCGGAGGATGGCGACGGGGCCGATACCGGGGCACCGGAGGACGACACAGCGGAGCGGTCGGCAGCGTTGACAGAGTTCTCATCCTAGCCACGTCGCTGACCGATTTAAAACTCGCTCACAAGTGCTGCGGCATGATTACCCGGGTCTATCTCAAGAACTGGAAGTCCCACCACGAGACCGAGCTCGAGTTCTCCAGCGGTGTCAACGTGCTCATCGGCGAGATGGGCGCCGGGAAATCATCCGTCCTGGATGCGATATGCTTCGCACTGTACGGCACCACGCCCGCCCTGAAATCGCGGACGGTGACACTGGACGAACTTATCCGCCGTACCCCCTCTCCAGCCTCGGAGGCGGTGGTGGAGGTCGACCTCCGGCACGACGGTGCGACGTACACGGTGCGGCGAGAGGTGGAACGGGACAGGGGGACGACCACATCCGAACTCCGGAAGGACGGTGAGCTCCAGGTGGCGCCGCAGGCCAGTGAGGTGACCGACGCGGTCGCAGACCTGCTCGGTATCGACTACGGCCTGTTCTCCCGCGCCATCTACTCCGAGCAGAACCAGCTCGACTACTTCCTCGAACTCCGGGCGGGTGAACGCGAGGAGAAGATCGACGAACTCCTTGCCCTGGACCGGTTCGAGACCGCGCGCTCCACCCTTGTCTCGCTGGTCAACCGCCTGGAGGACCGGAAGGAGGACAGGCAGGAGGAACTCGAACAGCTTGAGGACAGCCTGGACGACGCCGGGATCGAGGAACTGGAGGAGCAGGTATCGGCGGCAGAGGAAACCGTAGCGGAACTGGAATCGGAACATAACGACGTAACTGGAACGCTTGCCGACCGGCGTGACGAACTCGAGGAGCTGGAGGAGCAGCGTGACGAGGTCGAGGAGATGAAGGAGCGGCAGACCGCACTGGAGACCAGGATCGAGACCCTCGCGGAACGGATCGCCGACCACACCGAGGCAGCAGGCGGGTTCGCGGAGCTGGACGCCGACGAACTCGCCGCGAAAAAAGAGGAACTGGAGGACGAACTCGCCGATCTGGGGGAGCAGGAGGACAGGATCGAGACACTGGAGAACGAAATCACGGCCCTGGAGGACCGGCGCGACGAACTGGAAGAGGAGCGGGAGGAGCTTGCGGAGAAACAGGAGGAGGCCAGTGCGCTGGACGACATCGAGCAGGATCTGGAGGGGGTGGAGGCGGAGCTGGAGGAGAAACAGTCGGAACGCGAACGCCTCACCGTCCAGCTCAACGACGTTGAGGAGACCATCGCACAGCTGTCCGGGGCTGCGGACACCTGCCCGACCTGCGGCCAGCAGCTGACCGACGACCACCGTGTCCAGGTACTGCAGGACAGCAAGGAGACGAAACAGGAGCTGGAGGACCGGATCGATGCGCTGGCCGGCGACATCTCTGACCTGTCTGACCAGGTCGGGGAGCTGCGTGACGAGCGCGACCGCCTCGTCGAACTGAAAGGCGCGATCGACCGTCTGGATGAGGTGGACGAACAGCTGGATGAGGTAGAAGAGGAGCTGGAGGAGAAACAGTCCCTCCTTGATTCAGCACAGGACGCCTACGATGCTGACCGGGAACAGGCGATCGAGGACACGCTCGAACAGATCGAGGCGGCCGCCACGGCCGCCGACCTTGAGAAGGAGAAGGGGGAACGGGAGGACGAGCTCGACGACCTGGCCGAGGAGATCGCTGACACCGGGTTCGATGCGGAGAAGCTCGACGCGGTACAGGACGACGTGAACGAGCTTGCCACACGGAAGGAGGTGCTGGAAAACAAGATCGACAGCACGGAGACCGTACTGGAGGAACGCAGGAAACGACTGTCGGAGCTGCAGGACATGCAGGACAGGCTTGACGAGTACAGGGAGGATGTCGCGTCGTACCGGCAGAAGATCGATGTCATGGAGGACCTGAAGCACGGGCTGGAGACCACGCAGACACAGCTCCGGGAACGGTTCGTCGGCTCGGTCAACGACGTGATGGAAGAGGTGTGGGACCGGGTCTACCCGTACCAGGCCTACCAGCGTATCCGGTTGAACGCTGCAGAAGGATACGCGCTCGAACTGATGGATGCAGAGGGGAACTGGATCACGGTCGAGGGAGAGGTGTCCGGCGGCGAACGACACGCCGCGGCACTGACCCTCCGCATCGCACTATCTATCGTGCTCTCCCCGTCGTGGCAGGTGCTGATGCTGGACGAACCCACCCACAACCTCGACGCGACCGCGATCGACGACCTGGCGGACACGCTGCGGACCCGGGTGGCGGACATCGTCGACCAGCTGTTCCTGATAACACACGAGGAGCGGCTGGAGACAGCGGCCACCGGCGACCTGTACACCCTGTCGAAGAGGGAAGGGAGCACCGGGCTGACCACCGTCCAGCCGGCGGCAGGGGAGTGACATGGACACTGTCTACACACCGTCGCAGGCGGACCGGGAACAGCTCCGGCAGCCCCGGGGAGACGTGGTCCAGGGAAGAGAACTTTTCGAGGAACTCCAGAACCGGTCGTCCACCCGGGTGATCGCGGTCGGTGACAGGGTGTCACTGGATCTCGTGGACTGGGGCGTCCCGCCTGACATCGCGGTCGTCGATGGGAAGATACAGCGAGAAGCTATTGATGAGGACCGGATTGATGGTATCCCGGCCGACGTCCAGGTCGCTGCTGAGAACCCGGCCGGACAGGTCACCCGCGAGGCGTGGACAGCGGTACGGGAAGCAGTTGCGCGGACCTGCCGCACCAGACTCGTGATCGATGGAGAGGAAGACCTGCTGGCCTTGCCCGCCGTCCTGTACGCCGAACCAGACGCCCTCATCGTCTACGGCCAGCGCGAGACCGGGGCGGTCATCCTCGACGCCGGCAGCGTCACAGATTTTGTGGAGGGGCTGGTCGGCCGCCGCACCTATGACCGGGTCGTGGTCGGTGGGACGTGGGACCGGCTGCACGCAGGCCACCGCTCGCTCCTCCTCGCCGCATTCGAACGCGGTGACGAGGTCGATATCGGGGTCACCACAGCGTCCTATACCGAGGAGGACAGCGTGCGGCCGTACAGGGAACGCCGGGAACAGCTCGAGTCGATGCTCGAACGGTACGGGCTGCGTGGCCGTGCCCACATTTCAGCCATCGACGACTACCAGGGGACAGCGGTCGACCGCGGTGACGCCATCCTCGTTACGGAAGATACAGCCGACGGCGCGTACCGCATCAATGCGGACCGAGCCGATGCGGGGAAGCCGCCGCTGGACATCATAACAATCCCGCTCGTGCAGGCGGAGGACGGCGCCCCGATCAGCTCGTCACGGATCCGTGCCGGGGCAATCGACCGGGACGGCCGCCCGGTCGATTCTTAAAATACACGCCGCAATGGTGAGGATA
>CAZTXA010000027.1:0-6259 GCA_964617945.1 uncultured archaeon | reverse complement strand
ATCTCGTCCGCGAGCACCATGTTCGCGAATATCGGCCCCTCCTGGAACACGAACTCCTTCGTATCACTGCTCTCGTCGATGATGTGCGTCCCGGTGATGTCGCTCGGCATCAGGTCCGGCGTGTTCTGTATCCTTGAGAACTCCAGCCCCATGACCTCGGACAGTGTCCGCACCATCTTCGTCTTCCCTAGGCCCGGCACTGATTCCACGAGAATATTCCCGTCGCACAGGATTGCGGTAAGCAACTGCTCCCGCACCTCCTCCTGGCCGACGATGACCTTTGAGGTCTCGTCCATGATCCGGCCGAGCGTGTCCGTCACTTTCTGGTACTTCTCTTCTTCCGACGCCATCGCACCTGTAGTTGCGGATGCGGGCTATAAATCATTGTTCCTGCAGCTGCTTCACCGCCACGCTGTACTGCCGGGCCAGCGCCAGGTCTTCCTCAAGGCCACTGCCCGCGGCCTCTAACACGGCGTCGCCGCCGGACCTGAACGACGCACCACCGGCGTCGTCCTCGCCGGAGTCTCCCTCCCCGGTGATGTTGAACCCGAGGTCGAGGTCTGCGGCGGAGATGTCAGACGCCTCGCCGTATATCTCCGAGCTGTTCCGCAGCACCGGCCGCTCCTCCCCGTCGTCCACCTGCGGGGGGTCAGGGAGCAGTGTGCCGCCGTGCTCCTGCAGCTGGAAGCTGGTCAGCCCGGACAGCAGTGTGAGGAAGCTGAGCGCGCCGACCAGCAGGATCTTCTGGATGAGGGCGCGGGTCGGGATGATGCTGTCCGACGTCGTCCGGCGCAGCCGCCCCATCAGGTCCTGCACCATCGCCCGCGCCACGAACGTGTCCTGCTCCGGGTGGTCGCGGGCGGTCCGCAGGATCTCCCGCAGCTCCGGGTTCCGCTCCTCGTAGATCTCCAGCCGGTAGTGCCGGGCACGGTACGCCAGGTCCAGCAGGAACACTGCGATGGACAGGACCGCGAGCACCACCGCGTTCGACACCCGTGCGGTCAGGGTGATGCTGAACAGGAACAGGACAAGGTTCGCGGTGAGGAACACGAGGAGCGCGTCGAGACTCGCCTGTAACAGGTTGACCTTGATGAACTCCCGTTTCAACCGTTTCAGCGCGTCCTGCACGTCCATCAGTAGTTCCCGTCGTCCCAGTCGTCGCACGCGTCGTTCGCGTCCGACGTCATGTTCCCGTCAGGCGTTTCCGTACAGATCGTGTCAAGCAGGTCCAGCAGGTTGTTGATGGTATCCTCCTTGGTATCGATCGTTGACCGGAGATCGTCGATGGTCGCGTTCTTGTCCGCTATGGTCGTCTCCAGGCTGTCGATCGTACTCTCCCGTGCCGCGACGGTATCCTCCAGGTCCTCGATCTCCGCCTCCTGCCGCTGGGTCTCGTTGATCGTGGCCGACAGGTCCTGCCGCGCCGTCGCCAGTTCAGTGGTCAGGTTCGTGTTCCGGTCTTCAAGGACGGAGATCCGGTCGTTCTTCTCCTCCACCGTCTGCCGCAGCTCCTGGTTCGTCGACACTTTCTCGCTCAGCACGTCCTGGTAGGTGACCGACAGGCCGGCGAGGATCGTCAGCACGACGACTGTCGAGATCAGCAGGAACGGGTTCAACCGCCGCCGCAGGAACTCTTGCATCGTTTATAGCCTCCCGTTCCACTTCCGGTACCCGACCTCGCCGAGGAAGACGAGGAGGGCGCCGAGTAGTATATAGTTGGTCGCAGACCTTTTTGTCGGTACCTGCCGGGAGCTGAACGTTACCGCCTGCTCCCTGATCTCGCTCCGGTCGTCGGGGGAGAACACCGTTCCCCCGGTCCGCCGCACCATGTTCTCGACATCACGGTACCCGACCGCCGACAGCTCCGGGTTGTAGTTGTACGCGTACGTCGTACCGGCGAACGTGTGGAAGCCGGGCCCGTCGGGCTCCAGTTCACCGGTGTACAGGTCCTCCCCCTGCCGCCGTAACCCCTCTACAGGGTAGGACGCCTGGACCTCCACCGGTTCCCCGACGTACGCGTCACCGATGTCCAGCCACCGCTCCCGCTTCCTGTCCGGGTCTCCGACCGCCCAGCTCACCGTCCGCACTAGGAGCGACGGGTCCTGCTGACGCAGCCGGGTGAGCTCCCGGTCGTCCCCGGTGAACGCCGCCACCCGTCCCAGCCCGTACCGCCACGCGCTGAGGAACGGCTGCCCGCCGGTCCCGGTCACCAGCAGGTCTGCACCGGTCCGCGGCTCGACCGGGTCGAACGCCGCAACGGACGACCCGAGCTCCCGCCCCTCCGTGATGAAGTGGTTCGGGTCGACGACCACCAGCCGCGCCGTCTCGCCTGATGCGCCGCCGGCACTGAACATGAACTGCAGCCGCCCGGAGTCCGACGGGTCCAGGAACATGCCGCCCGCCTGCCGTGTCACGTCCCGGAGGAAGGCACGGTCCGCGTCGTCACCGACAGCGACCGTGATAAGCCGTACATCGAGGTCCCGGGCGGCCTGCCGCGTCTTCGACGGGACCTGCTCGTTCGCGCCGAACCCGCCGATCTTCCCGTCGCTGATCCAGATGATGTTCCCTGTCTCGTTCAATAGCTCTGCCGCGCCGGTGATCCCGTTGTTGTGGAACGACGGGCCGGACGGCTGCAACCGGGCGATCTTCTCCTTCACCTGCTCCCGGTTCAGGGAGAGGGGCTGCGGCTCCGCCACCAGGAACGCGTCCCGGTTGTACGCCACCGCGCCCAGGCGGTTGTTGAACGGCAGCAGTTCGACGAGGTTGTACGCGATCTGTTTCGACCGCTTCACCCCGCTCCCCTCGGTACTCACCGAGATGTCTACCGCAAGCACGATCTTCGTCCCGCTGTCCTGGTCATCGTCGGGCGCCACCCTGACCGGGAGGATGTCCATCGCCGCGTCGCCCGGATCCCCTGTATAGACGATACCGTTCCCCTCCATCGCGTACTGTTCCAGCCCGTCCACGTCCTCCTTCAGCACCGTGGCGTAGTAGTCGTCCATGCTCTCGGGAACCGAGTCGCGGTAGGTGACCTCGTAGAACTGCTCCAGCTCCGCGCCCAGCCCGCCCGGCTCCCCGACAACGAGGATTTCGGGCTTCTCCGCCACCTGTACGGCCTTGACGTACTCGTCGTTCACGTCGTACCGGTCGTCGACCGGGATCTCCGCCTGGATACGGTGCGACCCGGTCGAGGTGAACGTCTCCGTGAACGCCCACACCCCCTCGTCCCCGCCCTGTTCGAGGGCGACCTCCTCCCCGTCCAGCGTCACACGCGGCTCCGGCGCCTCGCCGGTAGCGGAGACATGGACGGTGAACCGGGTGGTGGCGCCAGGAACGGTTGTCTCCGGCCCTTCCACCCTGACCGCTGCCTCCTCGTCCCCGTCCAGCGCCACCGCGTTCAGCGTCGAGTTCACCGCGTTGAACTGTTCTGCCACGCCCTGCAGCGACTCCTCCGACTGGAAGTCGCTGACAGCGAGATAGTTCGTATCCGGTTCCAGGTGCTGCAGCATCGACTGCTTCAGGTCGGACGTGTTCCCGGACGCGATCACCCGCCGCTCCACCTCGACGCCGTCGAAGTCGAACGACGGCCGGTCGAGGACCGAGGCGGACATGGACTCGTCCACGAGCACGGTCAGCGTCGGCTCCCGGTGGACAGACGTCTCGCCGGCGACGGTCGGCCCGGCCACCGCGACCACCAGCAGCGCGACGAGGACGGCGTGCAGAAGGGTGGTAACGTGCTTGAACCGGTCCTCCCGCCGCACCGCGCTGTACAGCAACGGGACGACGAGGATGAGCAGCGTGAGCGCCAGCGGCCGTTCGAACCCGATCATCATACCGTGCCCCGCCACCGGAGGTAGCCGAACTCGCCCACCGCCAGCACCAGTAGCAGTGCTGTGAGGAACGGTTTCAGCGGTTTCTCGGTCGTATTCTCCCCGTCGGCCACGGCCTCGTCCACGGCCGGTACCTCCTCGCCGGACTCGTCCATACTCTCCAGGTTTGCAGCAACAGTCTTCTGCGGCGTCTCGTAGAACCCTGCCGCCGTCATCCGGAGCGGCCCGTCAACAGCCTCTCCACTTGGCGTTGTGACAGAGGAGGCGTCCAGCTCCTCCCCGGTCCGCAGGTTCCGGTCCTCCACCGTCGGGCGCTCGGTCAGGTCCATGAGGAGTGCCTTCCAGAACACCGGGTAGAGGAAGTCGAAGTGGAAGTCCCGGTCCCTGATATTATACAGTACCACGTCCCCGCTCCCGTGCTCCGCGCGCACGAGCGCGTCCTCCGTCGCCAGGGATTCGCCGCCCGTCCGCCGCACCGGGAACACCCCTGTCTCGCCGACCAGCACCCGCCGTGGCTGCTCGATCTCCACCGTCACGTTCCGCCGCGCACCAGTCCGCTCCACGGGCAGCGAGGACGCGTACTGGAACACCGTGTCCTGCGCGAAGAACACCGCCGCGGCGCCGTCCCGCACCCGGTCCTCCACCTCGTTCACCGTACTCCGCAGCAGCCTGTCGCTCTCCCCGATGACGTACACGTCCGCCTCTGGCACCTGGTTCAGCGGCGGCGACACGGTCTCGATACTGGTGAAGTTGATGAGGTCGACCGCCGTCTCGAAGTACTGGTTGCCGGTATCCGATACCAGAAGGATGTCGAAACTGCGCCGCTCCGGTACCGATACGTATGCGGCGTTGTCCGCCGGCACCGGGTCCTCCTCCAGCCGCACCGACGTCCGGCCCTCCGGCGTCGCAACGGTCACGGTCTCCACCGACCCGGCCGGTATGACCAGTTCCCGTTCGTTCCTCCCCGACGTCAACTGCACCTCGGCCTCCGTGTCCATGAAATTCTTCACATCGACCGAGCTGTTCCCGCGGTCAGCGTCAACGTTCACGATCCCCCACTGGTTCCCGGCCGCGGTCTCCATCACCGCGACGTCCCGGCCTGACGCGGCCAGCTGCTCTACAGCGTCACTGCCACTGCCCTCCCCGACTGTCTGGTCGAGGTCGCTGGCCACCGCGACCGTTCCCTCGTACCCTGACGCGACCTGCAACGCGCCGCGGATATCCGTCTCCACGTCGCGCGCTTCGACCTGTGCCACACGGTCCAGCACCTGCTGCCGGTCCGCCCCTTCCAGCGGAACCGCTACGTCCTCGCCTGCGAGCACGAGCGTGTTCGTCCTGCCGGCGTGCTCCTCCACGAAGTCCTGAACATCTTCCAGGTCGTCGGCCATGCTGGCCGACCGGTCGACCACGACAACGGTCTGCTCCGGTGTCTCCTCGCCCATCATATAGGGACCGGCGAGCGCTGCCGCGACCACGCCGATGAACAGGATGTGGAGCAGGAGCACCAGGTTCCGCTGCAGCGTCTGCAACGCCTTCCGCATCCGGCCGGACCGTTTCTCCTCCATGAAGAACTCCATCGACGGCATCACCCGCTCGTCCGGTTCCGGCCGCATCAGGTAGATAGCGATCAACGGGAGGAGGGCGAGCAGTGCAAGCAGCCCGACAGGGTTGAGGAAGAAACTGTCCAGCACCGCGTGGAACGACATGACAGGTAGTTTCGGGCCTACACAATTTATACATAGGGTGTACCGGTGGAGAGACACGGCTCCCCACCGTTTGTTTTATAAAAGAGAAGCGACCGCTAACAACTGCAGATACTGCTAGGTGGACGCTACAATGAAAATCAAGAACTCGATCAAGAAGGTCGGTGCTGTGGCCGGTTCAGCCCTGATGGTCGGTATGACCATGGGCGCGGCCCAGACACTCGGCGACTTTCCACAGCCGTATGTGACTGACGACGGTCAGGTAGAGTCACAGATTGTTGTGGGAAGTGGCGGACAGCAGGCCGACGTCGTCGGCGCCATCAACGTGGCGGCGACACTCGGACAAAACGCGATTCAAACCGAAACACAGACCGAAACAGTTTCAGTCTCCGGACAGGGCTCGTTCGGCTGGAGTGCCACGGACGGCGTGACACTCGACACGCGGAACGACGACGTATTCTTCGGAGATAATCTCGACACCGTCCGGTCGACATTGACGCAGACCGACCTCACCGTGCTGGAGGAGACCACCTTCACGGACGATGGAGGGACTGACTACGATATCACCAACTATCTGAACGTCGGCAACGACTCTGTCACGTTCGGAAACAACCCGGACGGTCTGGACAATGAGGATCCAGAGCTGCATGTCCCGGTGCCGTCGGAGAACGAGGTCGACCACGCGAACTATCTTATCAACCTCCAGGCGAACATGGACAGCATCAA
>CAZTXA010000026.1:0-6356 GCA_964617945.1 uncultured archaeon | reverse complement strand
ACACAGGGGAGTTCACGATGGAGAAGCCGGAGCTGTACCCGATGAACCTGCGGCCACAGGGCCACGACATCATCTCCTTCTGGCTGTTCCACACCGTCGTCAAATGCCTCGAACACACGGGAGAGGTGCCGTTCGACGCGGTGTCTATCAACGGCATGGTACTGGACGAGAACGCTGAGAAGATGTCGAAGTCGAAGGGGAACGTGGTCGCCCCGGACGAAGTATTGGCGGAGTACCCTGTGGACGCGACCCGGTACTGGGCCGCGGGAACGTCCATCGGCGACGACTTCCCGTTCAAGGAGAAGGACCTGGTCACCGGCCAGAAGCTGATGCGGAAGATATGGAACGCGTCCAAGCTCGTCGACCAGCTTGCACCTGATACTGTGGAGGCGCCAGACGAGCTGGACCCGATCGACGAGTGGATGCTGGCCGAACTGGACAGCACTATCGCGTTCATGACCGACCAGATGAACGACTACGGGTTCGCGAAGGCACGGAACCGGTTACGCGAGCAGTTCTGGCACACCTTCTGCGACAACTACCTGGAGATCGCGAAGCAGAAGCTGGACGACGGCCGCAACCGGTCGACCGAGTACGTACTGCAGGAAGCGCACAGGACCTATCTCAAGCTGTTCGCGCCGTTCCTCGTCCACATCACAGAGGAGCTCTGGCACGAGATGTACAGCGATACGAGCATCCACCTCGAGGACTGGCCGGAGCCGCGTGGTGTGGAGGCGGACCAGGCGGCAGGGCGCGCTGCGATGGATGTCATCCATGCCCTGCGCCGGTTCAAGACCAGCCACCAGATGGCGCCGACCGACGAGCTGGAGACGGTAGAGGTGTACGGCGATATCACCGGGTTCGAGGACGCGGTGCAGGAGGTGATGCACGTCCACACGCTGCAGGTGCTGGACGGCGGCCCCGACGTGGAAGAGGAGATCACCGGTATCGACCTGGACTACGAACAGGTCGGGCCGGAATACGGCGGGAAGGTCGGCGACATCGAGGCCGCGGTGGACGAGGGCGACTACACGCTTGACGGCGACGAGCTCCATGTCGCGGGGGAGACCCTGGCCGGCGACGAGTTTGACGTCGAGACAGAGCGGACGTACCAGGGCGAGGGAGAGATGGTGGAGACCGATACGGTCACAGTCATCGTTCGATAGGGCCTGTCGTCGCTACCGAGTTCTTGGCATAGGAATACAGCTGTTCATCATCGATCCGGACGCCGATCCCCGCGGGGGCGTCCTGGTAGCTGAGCTGGCGGCTGTGGACGGACACATTGTCAGCGTCCCGGAGTGTCCGGTCGGTCGCCGCGATCAGGTCTTCCGTCGACCCTGGTGCGGAATCCCTGCCGTCTGGCCGGGAAACAGCATAGGTGAGATCGACAGCCGTCTCTGTGGAGCTCGATTCCTGCAGGAACCGTTCCACAACACGGTTCCGCCCGTCCTCGACGGCGGCGGCGCTGCAGTGGGCGAGATACGCCGTTCGGTGGTCTGTGGACCGGAGGACGACCCCGATACAGCTCCAGATACCGCCAGTCACCACCGCATCGTGCGGGGTATATTCCGTGGCGACCGTGCCCTCTCCGACCGGGACGTACCGGGCGTCCCCGTCGTCCAGGAGTACAGGGAACTCTGCTGCTACGGCTACATCATCGGGTAGTACCGAATTGTAGGCGCCTGACGACATCAATCGTTACTACTACAAAATCAATATAAATCGATGGTGTTGCGGTTTTTAATGCTCCGTCTCCGTACGTCGTGGTATGAGCGGCGAGATGGACCGGTACGAGCTCGAACAGCTCATCGAACGCCTCGACTCGATCAGGGGCAGGAATACCGAACTCGTCTCCCTCTACATTCCCGCGGGCTACGAGATGTCCAAGATCGTGAACTTCCTGACAGAGGAGAAGTCCGAGGCGGAGAACATCAAGTCCAAGTCCACGCGGAAGAACGTGCAGGCCGCGCTGGACAAGATCCAGCGCCGGTTGAAGGAGGTGGGGGAAACTCCTGAGAACGGGGTAGCGGTGTTCGCCGGCAACGTCTCCGACCAGGAAGGCCGTCCCGACATCGAGATGTGGGAGGTCGTCCCCCCGGAACCGGTGGGCTCGCGGCGGTACCGGTGCGACAAGGAGTTCGTCCTTGAACCGCTCGAGCAGCTGGTCATCGAGTCCGATATCTATGGACTGGTCGTGCTGGACCGGAGTGAGGCCGCTATCGGCTACCTGAAAGGGAACGCACTCCGTGTCGAACAGACCCTGTCCTCCAACGTCCCCGGGAAGACGAAGGCTGGTGGACAGTCGCAACAGCGGTTCGAGCGTATCAGGGAGAACCTGTATGATACGTTCCTGAACCAGGTGGCGGAGGCGGCGAAGGATGCGTTCTACGGCAAGCTGCGGGACGATGAACTGCTGGGAATCATCGTCGGCGGCCCAGGGTTCGCGAAGGACGACTTCATCGACAAGGACTACCTGCACCAGGAGCTGGAGGACGAGATTATCGCCCGGAAGGACACGAATTATTCTGGCGAACAGGGGTTGCACGAACTGATGGAGAAGTCGCAGGACGTGATCCAGGAGTCACAGGCGATCAAGGAGCAGGAACTGGTGCAGGAATTCCTCATCAACCTGAAGGAGGAGAACGGGCTGTCCACCTACGGGCTGGAAGAGGTCGCGGAGGCGCTCGGGATGGGTGCGGTCGAGAAGGTGCTGATCTCTGACGATGTGGACATGGTGGAGGTCACCTATGAATGCGGGGACGACGAACGTGTCGAGTACGTCGACCGGAGCGAGCTCGACGACCTGGAATGTCCGGACGGCTCTGCTCCCGACATCGTGGAACAGCGCGACCTGGTGAAGGCGGTGCGGGACAAGGCGGAACAGATGGACTCCGAGGTGCATCTCATCTCCCCGGATTCGAAGGAGGGGAAGCGGCTGAAGAACATGGGCGGGATCGCCGCAGTGCTCCGGTACCGGATCAACTGACACTCACCTATTTATATTATTTTAGAGTAGTAACATTTCTCTATGCTGTCCGAGGAAGAGCAGATACAGCAGATCGTGCACGATTCCGATGCCGTGAGGGCGCGCGCTGCCGACCAGCCCGCACCGGAGGAGCCGGTGGACACCGTCTCCGTCCTCGTCCACTTCGGGTACCACGGGCTCCGGGCGGCGTACGAGCGTGCTGACCCGGCCGAACGCCTCGGTACCGAGTACGCAGACTACTGCCAGGACGTCTACCGGGAGGTCCGTGAGGATGTCGAAAACGACGATACAGCGGTAGTCGGGCTCTATCCTGCGGGATACGAGCAGGCGCACCGCATCGTCCTCG
Source organism: uncultured archaeon (assembly GCA_964617945.1). Lineage (GTDB taxonomy): Archaea > Nanohalarchaeota > Nanosalinia > Nanosalinales > Nanohalalkaliarchaeaceae > JALIDP01. The sequence goes on along the minus strand of CAZTXA010000026.1, from coordinate 3,024 downwards.
GCGCCCACCACCCTGAGGTCCGCTGGGTGCCGACATGGGACGACGGCGCTGTGCTGACGGACGACGGGGTCTCCCGGTTCGCGGAGATATATAATCGGCTGGACGACGGCGGGACCGTCACCGTCCACGGCGAGGACGGGGAGAAATGCTACCAGTACACCGTCAACTTCTGTGACGCGCTCCTGCAGCGGGGAGACAAAGACTTCGAGATCAGGCGTGGCCGGTCGTACAGCCGCTAGAGCAACATGATTTCATCCGCAGCGTTCTTCAGGGCCGCGGACATACCGTTGTCGACCGCTGCCACTATCACTGTCTTCCCGGCGTCCCGTGCCTTCTGCACGACGGGAACGAAGTCCGCGTCACGCGTCGCCAGCACGATCGTGTCGATGTCGTCCCGTGCCACGGCCTCCATCGCCGCCACCGCGACGTACACGTCCACGTCACTGTCCTCGTCCTCGACCTCGCCGACGCCGAGCACCGGTTCGAACCCCTGCGACACCACCGCCTCGATCAACTTGTCCGAGGCGTACTGGTTCAGGAACACCTTCCCGAGTGTGACTGTACCGCGCTCGTCCAGTCGTTCGCGGAACGCGTCAAGATCGATGTCAAACTCGTTACGGAGAATATTCGGCCCGTCCATAAACAGTGCGATGTTGTTCCGCTGTCGCCCGCGGCGGAGCTTCTTGAACAGCATCGTCACTCCAGGCTCCGTTTGATGCCGCGGAGCACATCAAGCATCTCCTGGTTCTGCTGTTCGATCCGCTGCAGCACCTGCACCGTGTCACGGTCCGCCCCATCCGACACCGTTTCTTCCGTGTGTTCTCTCGATGCGCCGGTACCCTGTTCCGCTGTATCGTCCTGCTCTGGAGCCCCGGTACCGCCTGGAGATGGAGATTTATCGCCGGACGACCCAGTGTCGGCGGTGTCCGCAAGGTCGCCGTCCCCCAGCACCTCGATATCAGTGTCCGACGAGGACGCAGCGTCCTCTGGATCCTCCCGATCCTCGGCCTCGTCCTTCAACTGGTCGAACGGCATATCATCCTCTCCCTCGTCGTCACCGTCCTGCGTTGCTCCTGTTTCATCACGGATATCTTCTTTCACCGAGTCATAAAAAGCCATAGTATCCCTACAGCACCGATTCAACGTCTGCCGTGCTATCGTCGTCCGTCCCTGTCAACTCTTCGAGCAGTTCGATGATGCGCTCGTTCTGCTCGATCAACCTGTCCACACCGTCATCCCTGCCCTGCCGGCGGTCCCGTGTCTCGTCCCTCCCTGGTGTGTCCTTGGTAGAGCCGGCAGAATCCATCCCGGGCAGGATAAACTCGTCTGACGAGTCGTCATCATCTGCAGTGTCGCCGAAATCGTAGGAGTCCTGGTTGCGGGGCCTGATCTCGACCTCGTCGTCCGAGCCACGGATCTTATCGAACAGCCCCATGGCGGTCACCGCCGCCCCCCGACCATCTGGTCACGGATGTCCTCAAGCAGTCCGATGATCTCGTTATTCTGTCGTTCGATCCGTTCCAATCTCTCATCTCCTTCCGCCTCCGGCTCCGGCAAGTCCAGGTTATAATCGCGCGGTGCGTCCGGCACGTCGCCACTGCCAGATCCTCCGCGTTCACTGGTGCGTTGCCCTCTTTCCCGCGGCTGCCGGTCCTGACCTGGACGCGGTTCCTGTGGGCCGGCCGCCGGTCCCGGTCCGGCATCCTCCGGCGGCGGCAGGTCAAGGTCATCGTCAGGCGTGTCGGCCGGCCGGTCTACGTCCAGTGTCGACCCCCGGTCGGGGCGGCCACGGTTCGTCCTGTCAGCCGGCTGGTCGCGTGCAGGTGAATCCCGTCTATCTTCACGGCCACCGGTCGGTGACGGCGGTGGCGCCGGTTCGCCGCGGTCCGGCTGCCGGTCTTGCTGGCCGCGTGGCTGCGCTGGTTCAGGGTTTTCCGGCGGTGGACCGGCCGGTCCTGCAGGCTCTGGTCCGGTATCACGGCCCGGCCCGACAGGGTCCTCCGGCGGTGCCTGTGGTGGCTGCCGCATCTTTCCCTGCGGCGGCGCAGGTTCCCCACCACCGAACCGGTCCCGTATCGAGTCAAGAAGTCCCACGTGATCCACCTACAACAACTTTATATTGCCCTCTACCGACACACTGCATGTAACCGCCTTAAGAAGGTTACGGAGACTGGATATGGGGAAAGGATACTGCCAACACGGGTGTTACCCCGTCGACAAGCGGTGGCACGGCGGCGGCCTTACCGGCGAGGTCGACGGCGAGGAGTTCCATATCGACAGCATCTTCGATCTCCGCGAGTTCATCCGGCGCAACGGCGGCGGTATGGACGGCGCAGTCGCTGCAGAGGACCTGTTGAAGGAGGCGCAGCCCAGCGACGAACCATACGTCCTGCCGGAGGAGGGGATGGATCGGAGCGACCCGATAGAGGAGAAGAAGAAGCGCCGCGGCGTCTCCATCTCTGATGTCGGCGCGCAGGCGCACGCGACAGGCGCCTACCTTGAGATCCTCGACCAGCTGACGACGTTCTACAAGTTCGACGCGGTCACGGTGAAGGAGTGGTACCGGGCAGGGCCGCAGAGCAACCTGCACGACGAGTTACGACAGCGGCGGCAGCAGGCGGAGCAGCAGGTGAACCGTGTCCTGTCCAACCTGCAGGACCTGTACGAGCAGAAACAGTTACTGGAACACGACCTGCGGCGGCTGGAGGAGCGGCAGGCACACTTCGAGGCGCCGGAAGAGCAGGAGGTCGAGGGAGAGGGATACGAGGACGAGCTGAAGGCGGACTTCGTCGACCTCGTGGACCAGCACACCGGCCGGCACAGCATCCTGCAGATGCAGCAGAACAACATCTTCCCCTCGATTACGGCGGACTTCTACCAGATGAGCGGGCTCAACGACCTCACCGGGGACGGGCAACTGGCGGACCTGCCAGAGAACGAGAAGGCGGTGCTCCGGAAGAAATGGAAGCTGTACGAGCAGTGGAAGGGGCAGTTCCAGACCGCGGTCCAGTCACGGCTGCAGGA
>CAZTXA010000025.1:0-6378 GCA_964617945.1 uncultured archaeon | reverse complement strand
ACGGGAACGTCCCGCCCATGATGATGATCTCCGACTTGTCCGTCGGGTGGCCGATCGTCTCCAGCTGCTCAAGACGGGCGGTGACCTGGTCGTACGGGTCGTACGCGTTGTCGATGGCGCGCCGCGCCGATGGCTCCTTCCCTGTGTAGCTCTTGGGCGCGGTCGTGTCCTCGTGCTCGCCCTGCGGGCAGTAGATACAGTCGTACGGGCAGGAGAAGTCGTCCCACATCCACATCACCGCGATCGTCGCCACCCCGGAGATGGTGCGTGTGGGCTTCCGCCCCAGCACGTCCCGCACCGCCGCGACTTCGTCCTCCTCCGCGTACTCGAGGATGGACGCGTTCGACGGGACCTTTTCCAGGTCCGTTGTCCGGGCGACCTCCCGCTTCGCTTCCTGCAGCTCACGGTCGGTCCCGATCTCCCCGTCTTTCACTTTCTCGATGATGTCTCGCGCGAACTCGTGCTGCATGGGCTGAACCGACCTGTCAAATGATATAAAAGTCCGATAGAGGAAGCGGCACTATGGTGTTTGAGCGGCTGCACTGGGCCCATCTCCTTATCGGCCTGGCAGTACTGCTGGGCGTGGCCGTCGCCGTGTCCCCGGTATCCGGCGACCTCCGTACAGATATCGACCCGTCGACAGGAGAACTCGGTGTTATCGAGGTCGAGGGACCGATATCCTATACTAACGGTGTCCGTGACACAGGGGTGTCCCCGGAGACGCTGGACGACCTGACAGAAGAGGCTGTCAGCAACGGCGCTGACGCCCTCCTGTACGAGATCGATTCCGGCGGGGGTGCGGTCGTCGCGTCAAAGGAGGCAGCACGGGTCATCCACGAGGCGGAGGTGCCGACGGTCTGCCGGATGCGCGAGGTCGCCGCCTCCGGCGCGTACTGGGCTGCATCCGCCTGTGACACGGTAGTGGCGGACCCGCTGACGTTGACAGGCAGTATCGGTGTGTCCTCCACGTACCTCGAGTTCTCCGGCTTGCTGGAACGGTTCGGGGTCGAATACGTGAACCTGACCTCGGGCGAGTTCAAGGACATGGGGTCCCGGTACAAGAACCTGACCCCGGCCGAACGAGAGAGGTTCAACGAGATCCTGGGCCAGACACATGAGGCGTTTATCGAAGATATCGCCGAGAACAGGGGCGTCCCCTACGAACAGGTGGAAGCGGCAGCGACCGGCGAGGTGTTCCTCGGACAGGAGGCGCTAGAATATGGGCTGGTCGACCAGCTCGGTGGCCGGGACACCGCGGTCGCGGCGGCGCGGAACCTTACCGGTACGACGGAGCTGGAGACGACGACGTACTCGCCGCCGGAGCAGTTCCAGGTACTCTCGTACCTGTTCTCTAGCATCGGGGAAGGTATCGCCGACGGGATGAAAGGGGAACAGGGCGTCACGACGCGCCGCGTCAGCTAGTCCTCGTCCCAGGCCTCGCTCTGTCGCTCTCCGACGACCCTCGTCATATCCTCTTCGTCGATCGGCTCGGTAACCGGGACATCATCGACGTCTTCGGATACAGATGCTCCGCGGACGGTCGTTCCCCGGGGGAGTTGCTCTGACGTCCGTTCAAGGTCGCGCACAGGGGTCCCTGTTTCGAGACCGGGTTCCCAGGAAGATTCGTCGTCGTAGGATGAGGGCGTGACCTGTTCGTAGGTGATCCTGTCCCAGGAGGCGTCGGTCTCTGTGAGAATACCGTGCTGCTCAAGTACACGCGGGACGTAGGTAGTTATTTCTTCTTTCAGGTCCGCGAAAACGACGTTACCTTCCTCCTCGAACAGGGCCATCATCACTTCAAGGGGGTTGGAGCCTGATGAACTTAGATCAGCATCGATGGCCCCAAGCCACAGGTCCATAATGGTTTCATCGGCGTTGTACGGTTCTGTATCACCGTCTACGTTATAGCCGAAGAGGGGGATCCGTGCCTGCCCGCCATCCGGGAGATAGGAGAGGACGGTGTCGGCCACGCTCTCCCGGAACGCTTCCCGGTGGAACGTTATCTCGCCTATCCCGTCTATTTCATATGTTTCTGATCCTTCTGGGACTGTATCATAGAAACCGGCGGATAGATTTTTTCGATCCATACAGGTCTCTGGAAGACCGCGCAACGGAAATATTATAAATGTATTTAGGACTGGAGAATACTAAACAAACGTTTATTCCGGCGTGGCGGCGTTCTCCCACGCCATCTCGAACATCGGCCCGAGTGCTTCAGAGGCGGCGTGCTCAGACCGGGACCAGAACGCAGTGTCCTGGGTCGGGTGCGTGTCGTCGCTGGTCAGCGAGAACACGACGTTCTCCTCGTCCACGATGTGGAACCGTGCCTCCGGCCGTTCCGCCATCTCGTCGTGGAGGTGCCGGATCTCCGCGACCTCGCCGACGGCCTCAAACGCGTCCCGGTTCTCGTCAGTCACCGGGGCGAGCACACGGACGTTGACGCCGTTCTCTTCTGCGGCCTGGAGGTCGTCCATGTGGTTCTCATAGATATCGTTCAACCCGTCTTCCGTCGTCATAATCCGGATCTCCTGTTCCGCGTCCGCGTACGCGTTCCCGGCGTGCTTGTACACGTTGTACCGGCCTTTCACCGTGCCGGTCATCTCGCCAGGCTCCACACGCTCCACACCGTCGTTGTACAGCTGCTGCAGCTCCTGCACTGCTTCCGTCTCCTTGAACCGGTCGATCTTCTGCAGCTTCTCCTCGATCTCCTCCCGGTGGAGACTCTTCACGTTCTCCAGCGCCTCCTCCGGCGGGACCGCGACATACTGCATCGGCTTCGACGGCTTGAGGATCGCAAAGCCCTTCTCCGCCAGCGATTCAAGAACGTCGTATGCGCGGGACCGCGGGACGTTCGTCATCTCGGAGAGTTCTCCGGCGGTCGATACACCACGAGAAATCAGTGCGGCGTAAATCTTGCGCTCATACATGTTCAGTCCGATGTCTTCGAGCGCGTCTAGTGTCTCCTGGCTGGCTACCATCGTAGCACCTTTTCCGTAGTTAACTGTTCCGCGCGGCCGTTTATTAATCCTTTCCCAACGCCACACGGATTTGTTTGTTACTATAAAGTAAGAAACATATCTTTTTATACGTTATCCGTGCTGGCTCTCGTACAGCGTCTCGACCTTCTCCAGCTCGTTCGCCTCCTCAGGATCCATATCCTCCCGGAACTGGACCAGTCGCGGGAACCGGAGCGCATACCCGCTCTCATACGCCGGGCTCTCCTGGATCTCCTCGTACGACACCTCGACCACCACTTCTGGCGTCAGCGTGACGTGACGTCCCGACTCCTCCACGATAAGTGGTTCCAGCCGTTCCGTCATCTCCGCCAGCTGCTCGTCTGTGAACCCGGTGGCCATCTTCCCGACCGTCTTTAAGTCGCCGGTCTCCGTGTCGCGGCACGCCAGCAGGAAACTGCCGAGCCAGTCGCTGCGCCGCCCCTCCCCCCAGTCCGCCTCCACGATGACAAGGTCCAGCGTCTCCATCACCGGCTTCAGTTTCACCATGTACCCGACCCGCGACCCTGGCTTGTACCGGGCATCCATGTTCTTCAGCATGATACCCTCCTCGCCCCGGTTCAACGCCTGCTGGTAGAACTCCTCCGCCTCCTCGCGGTCCCCGGTCTCCAGGTGGTGCGCCATCTGTAGTTCCTGCTCCTCCCCGTCTACCACCCCCTGCAGCGTGGCCCACCGCTCCCGCAGCGGCTCCTCGATCAGCACCTCGCCGTCGAGGAAGAGGATGTCGAACACGTACGTTGTCACCGGGATCTTCTCCACCGTCTCCTGGATGTTGTACTTCCGCTTGATCCGTTTCGACAGCTGCTGGAACGGCACCGGGGAACCGTCGTCAGGGTCGTACGCGACGGTCTCCCCCTCGATGATACACTCATCCGCGCTGACATGCTCTTTCACCGCCGCCACGATGTCCGGGAACTGTGCCGTCACATCTTCGAGCCGGCGTGAGAACACCTTCACCTCGTCACCCTGCTTATGTACCTGTACGCGGAACCCGTCGTACTTGTACTCCAGCGCTGCTATCCCCTCCTCGCCGCCGACCGTGTCGTATGCGTCCTCCATCGTCTCCGCCTTCCGCGCCAGCATCACCTTCACCGGCCGGAACAGCTCCATCTCCATCACTTCCAGCCCCTGGACCCCGTCCTCTGCCGCGGTCCGCGCCACCGCGCCCAGGTCTGTGGAGACGTCGTACGCGTACTGCACCAGTTCCGTCAGTTCGTCAGTCCATGGCCGTGGCTCCTCCACCACGACAAGGTCGTACCCGTCCACCGTCCAGAACTCCGCTAGCTCCAGCTCCTCCGGGTCGACCGCCTCCACCTCGTTCTCGGACGCGAACGTGTCGTACAGGCCGTAGTCCTCCACCTCCTCGACCAGTTCCTCCGCGATGGCCACGTCCAGCCCGGTCTCCTCCAGCCGCTCGGTGAACCCGGACGCGTCGACCACATCGGCGAAGAACGCCTTCACGATGGCGTCCCGGACCAGGCCCTCGCCGACGCCGACACGCAGGTTCTCGATCACCATCCTGACAAGGTACTTCGCCTCCTCCGGCCCGGCAAACGCCACCAGCTCCGCGATGCGCGAAATCTTCTTGTCCTCGCTGCCCTCTCCCTCCATCGATGCGATCCGCTCCAGGTTCTCCTGCACCGCGGCCACGTCAAGCTCCCGCTCCGCCAGTGTCTGCTGTGTCTTCCCGTCCACGAACTCCTGCGCCGCGTCCCCCAGATCACCGGTGTCCCGCCACGCGTCCTCCACCGCTTCCTCACTGTTCCCTGTCGCGCGGGCGATCGCCCGCACCATCAGCTTGGAGCCGATCCCCATGTCGAGGTCCTGCCACGCCGGGAAGGCACGGCCCATCGCCAGGTGCCCGAGCACTGCTACCTCCGCCGGGTCTGCCTCCCGGAACAGGTCCGCCAGGATGCTGCTCTTCTCGTCCGTCGACTGCGTCGCCTCCAGCTCCTGGTAGGCGTCCACCAGGCGAGAATACTGCATACGAGTAATCGGGCGGACAGCGCATAAAAACGATTCGGCCCGCCTCCTCGTTACTCTTTTAATCGTGCGAGAGGAACACGGGGGTATGAACGTCTTTGAGGCGATCACGAGCCGGGTCTCCATCACCGCATACGAGGACGCGGGCGTGGAACGGGAGAAAGTGGCGCGGCTCCTCGAGGCGGCACGGTGGGCGCCGTCCGCCGGCAACATGCAGGTCACGGAATACATCATCGTCGACGACGACGAGATACTGGAACAGCTGTCCGGATACGCCCGGAACCAGCCGCATGTCCGTGAGGCGCCGCTCGCCATCGTGTTCCTCGCCGATCTGGAAAAGGCGGAGCGGAACTACGAGGACCGGGGCGAACTGTACGCGCTGCAGGAGGCAGCTGCGGCGATGCAGAACATGCTGCTGATGGCGCACGACCAGGGACTGGGCGCGGCATGGGTCGGCGCGTTCGACGAGGAACAGGTCCGCTCCCTGTTACACGTGCCTGACCGGTTGCGACCGGTCTCCATCGTCACCGTCGGCTACCCCGGTGAACGCCCGGAGCAGCCACGGAAATACGAGATCACCGATATCACATACCAGAACGAGTACGGGAACCGTGTCCACCCGCTGTACGAGAAGATCGTGTGGCGCGGCCTCCGACACTACGGCAAGAAAATCCGGCGCACGGTCGGGAACATGGTCTCCTAGATCTCCAGCGCGGCCTCGACATCTGCCACGGTCACTTCATCGCGCCCGTCACGCCGTGCCGTGGCGGCCGCATCGCCAACGACCTCGTCAGCGATGGACTGTGAAGAATCACGCATGGCCCTCACCGCGCCCTCTGTCACCCGGTCAGCACCTGCGTTCCGCATAATCCGTTCGACCACGGCCAGCGGCAGTTCCATACACCGCCGTTCCCCGCTAACTCCTTTATACCTTGCGTCACCCCTGTAGGACATGGCTGAGCACGTGCTCGACGCCAACGTCTTCATCCACGCCGCTGCGAGAACTGTCCCATTCGAGGAGGCGGTGACGGTTCCCGCGGTCGTTGACGAGCTGGACAGTGATGAGGCCCGCGACCGGTTCCAGCTGTCCGACGTCGACGTCTACGAGCCCGGTACAGATGCAGTGGAACGGGTCGAGGCCGGTGTGGAAGAGCTCGGTGAAGACCTGGCCCCGGCGGATACACAGCTCCTCGCCCTCGCCCTCGAACGCGGTTCTACGGTGGTGACGGACGACTACGGCGTGCAGAACGTTGCAGACCTGCTGGACGTGGACTACCTCGGCTTCGGTCAGGACGGTATCGAGGAACAGATCGAGTGGGAGACGGTGTGCGAGAGCTGCGGCGCGTCCGTGGACGGTGAACGCTGCGGGCGGTGCGGCGGC
>CAZTXA010000024.1:0-6397 GCA_964617945.1 uncultured archaeon | reverse complement strand
CGACCATCATCTTGTCCATGCCGTGCGGGCCGAGCGTGGTCCGCACCGCGTTCGCAACGGTTTTGCATGCGTCGATATTGTTTTCCTGGGCGTCGCGCCCGGTTTGTCGTGCAGTGTCTTCCGACATTACAAAGATCGGTTGTCCGCCTAGCTGTGCCATAGTTGAATCACCTTGTGAGTTGAATCTGAATTCAAGCTTCTGAGAGCTTGTACGCAAGAAATGCTGGAAGATTTTTAAACATGTCGACAAGCGGTTCTATAAAAAGTTTTGTGTTATCCGGGAGAGGGCTCCTTCAGCTCCCAAGAGTGTCCAGGATCAGAAGAATTCCTCGCCCCAGACCCGACGTTCCACGCTCCATTTCAGCCCGCCGTGGGTGAGGAGGAACAGGAAGCAGACCAGGAATAACAGTGAGAGCTCGCCGCCGTTCTGGATCGGGACGAATCCCTGCGGGAGGTGGACCTGGAGCTGTGCACCGACCATGTCCGCGATGCCGAACAGGGCGGCGACGCGGGTGAACAGGCCGACCGCGATCAGGAGGCCGCCGACCAGTTCGATGACCCCGGCCACACCCATGAGGCTGGCGAGTTCAACGGTCTCGCCACCGAACCAGCCGAACAGTTTCTGGGCGCCGTGCTGGAAGAACAGCAGCCCGACCGATATCCGGAAGACGGCATATATCTCGTCGTGGTAGTCCCCGAAAACGTCTGTATATTGCCTCATGACCCTTCCTCCGTCTCTCCTCCATATAAACGTTTCGCGGGTTACCGCACTTCCTCCTTGAACTCTTCTTTCTCTTCCAGCCGCCGCATCCGCCGCTCCGAAATCGATGACAGATCGCCGTACTCCTCGTCGTTCTCTGTCACGAGGAACGTCCTGCTCTCGGCTAGGTCCTGCAGCCGGTGGAGGAACTCCAGCAGCGCGTCCTCCATATCCTGTTCGCGCTTCCCGACGAACCGCTCCTCGTCATCCCGTGCGGCGGCGTCGAACGGTGCCTGTGAAAAGCTGGAGGCGTCGAACCCGATCTTCACCAGCCGCTTCGCAATCCTGTTGTCCGGTGCCGGCTGGGTCTCCACCTCGATCTCCACGAAGTCCACGTCCTTTACCACGTCCCCGAGCACCTGTTCCAGCCGCTGCGCGGTCGTGACCGATGCCGAACCGCCGTTCCGGTACGTGTCCACGGTCTTCCGTGACACGCCGACCTCTTTCGCCAGCGCGTTGAGACTGTATCCCTGGTCTTTCCGGTGCTGTTCGAACCGGTCCGCATCGATCTGCACGTAGTACCCGCCGCGCTTGTTGTATACCGCTGGCCGGTGCTGCAGCTGCAGGTACTGGCGCAGCGTCTCGGTCTTGACCGTCGGGATGTCGTACCGTTCATATACGACTTCAGGTTCGAGTTCGCCGCGGCTGGTGCGTTCACCGACGATGAGCGGGGAGGCACCGAGGTAGCGGCACGCCTGCTTCAGTTCTGCCGCAGTCTCCCTGTCGGTCGAGTCCACGTTCTCGTGGACCTTGAGGATGAGTGAGCCCTCATCGCTCCTGGCGAGCAGATCGAAGCACCGGTTCTCCAGGTAGGAGTGCTGCCAGCCGGCGCTGCGGAGGAGGCCGATCACCGTCTCGACGGCGGAACCCTGTGACATATGCGGGGCATGGCGCTCCAACTACTTAATATTTTACCGTCTCCACCGCTGAACCGCGCGGCCGGAGCAATGTAGATAAAAGTACAGATAAACAGCTCCTTCAGGACCCGTAGCTCAGGCGGTAAGAGCGCCGTCCTTATACGGACACCACTCCGAAATCACGGTATGGGGTGTTGCCCCTGGGCCAGGCGGAGGTCGAGGGTTCGAGTCCCTCCGGGTCCAATACCAGACAGGCATGTTTTAGAAGCTGGTCTGTGATACGAATGTATGACCCGTTCCGGCACCGATTCCCCGGCCGGCCTGCTTGACGACCTGTTCCACGGTGACCGGCGCAGCGACATCGTCGCCGCCCTCCTTATCTTCTATCTCGGTGTGACCGCGGTGCTCCTGTTCTGGGAGGGACGCATCGTCTGGGCGGGATACGCTGCTGCCGTTTTCGTCATCGCGTCCCTCCCGGCAGCCGTGTCCCGGGACGTGTTGACGGTGCCGCCGGTCGAGATCGTGCTGCTGGCGACGGTGCCGTTCACCCTCCAGCTGGCCGACACAGGGTTCATCGCGTCCCACACCATGACCTACCTGTCCGCAGCAGCGGTGGCGCTCCTCATCATCGCGGAACTCACGCTGTTCACCTCATTCCGCACCACGCCGTCCTTCACTGTGGTCCTGCTTGGATTGACGACCATGGCAATCGCCGGGGTGTGGGCGATCGTGCGGTGGGCGGCGGACCTATCGCTGGGCACCGCATTCATCGTTTCCGAAGAGGTGTTGATGTGGGAGTTCGCCACAGCGGCGCTGGCCGGCCTGCTGGCGGGCGGACTCTTTACGCAGTACGTGAAAATCATCCGCCGGCGGAGGGATACCAGATGAAGGTACGGGAACGGGTCCGTCTGCCGCGGCCGTGGCGGTCACGGGCCAGCCGGGCGATGCAAGTGATACTGGCCGGGATCGCTGTGCTCGGGTTCATCGAGGGGCGGACGACCATTGTCGTGAACGCCCTCATCGGGCTGGTCATCTCCATGCTGCCGGCACTGCTTGAACGAGACCGGGACATCGTCATGGCGCCAGCGCTCGTGCTGTGGATCACGACCGCGGTCTTCCTCCACGTGGTTGGCGCGCTCGGGCCGTACCAGACCGTGTGGTGGTGGGACCACATGACCCATGTCCTGTCCTCATCCATCGTTGCCGGTGCCGGCTACGCCGGAGTGCGCGCGGTCGAGGAGCACTCGACCGGAATCCACCTCCCTGCCAAGTTCCTCTTCGTCTTCATCCTCATCTTCGTGATGGCGTTCGGCGTTATCTGGGAGTTACTGGAGTTCGGGCTCGGAATCCTCTCCAGCGCTGCCGGAACGGCGACGATCCTGACACAGTACGGGCTCGGGGACACGATGATGGATCTCGTGTTCGACCTCGTCGGCGGTGTCGTGGTCGGCGTGTTCGGAGAGGCATACCTGATCGGTATCACCGATGAACTCGTGGCCTACCTGCAGGGCGGTACAGGCGGGGCGGGGTCCGGCTAGCGTCAGAGGATCATGTACCCGACCACGTAGGCGCTGTACCCGACCACAGTCGTGATAATCCCTGTCACCGCGACACGGACTGTCCGTCTGTTCGATTGATCCAACGGGTCCTTGTACAGCGTCCGCACATCGTTCCAGATGACGGTGAGCGTTGTGTCTGTGGCGACGGCGACACCGGCAGCGGTCGCGGCGCCGAGCAGCAGAAGGGAATACACGAACTGGTACGACACCTGCAGCGTCGGTGCCGGCACGAGCACGACTGCACCGGCGTACAGCAGGCCGATTGCAGCTGCGGGATGGATATGGCCGCGGAACGAGCGATCTGTCAGCACGAAGAACAGCGACAGCCCCGCAACGACCGTCCCGAGCTCCACGAGGAACACCGAGAGGAGGTTGATGACAGGGTCCGGATGGAGGACCACGCGTTCCGCGATGAGCGTCACATCGAACGGGGAGAGGAAGGCGGGCGGCGCTCCGGTGAACACGTCGCCGAAAGGGTGGGAGGCCAGGCCGACAAGTGCAGCAGCGAACAACTCCGCCCCAGATAACTCTGACCCCTGTCTGAGAAATGCGGTCATCCCTCCGCCGACCGCAAGGAAAAGCCCCATCACAACGAGGGGGAGGAGGCCGCCGAACAGGAAGGCCCCTGCCAGAAGACCTGTTACGGCGAACGCCGCGGACCAGCGTCGTCCAGTATACACGAGTGCGAAGGCTGTGGCCCCGCCCACGGCGGTCACCAGGCTGTGGCTGATGCCGCGGTGCGTCGCCTGAGACGCTGTCCAGAACGAGTCCACGAACCCTGAAATCCCTGTCGCGAATAGGGCAACAATCTCTTTCCACGCATATAGCATGTCCACGTCAGGGAGGACGGCGAACATCCCTGCCGCGGCCCCGAGGAGGAGCGCGTGACGGATTTCCGCACCCATCACCCGTGCGCCGGTCGTTGCCAAGATGAATGCGAAGAATGCGTGGCCGGCCATCACTGTGACATCACCGCGGTCCTACGCCGGCGGCTCTCCCGCTCCCTCTAGAGAGATTATATTGTTGTCGACCATTTCCTGGGTGAAGCGGCGGAGGATCCTGTCCCGGGCCTCCTTCGTATTGTCCGAGTCCCGTACCGCGTACCGGAAGTGCATCACCACCTCGTCATCGTCCGATATATCGGAGAAGTAGACGACAGGCGCCGGTTCGGCCAGTATGTTCTCCATGCCGTCAACGACCTCGTGGTACAGGTCCTCGGCCTCGTGCGCCTTTGACATCGGGACGGCGACAGTGAACGTGTCCTCTGTGACCCGTCCCTTCGTCCGGTTCTGCACCGGGTTGTTAGAGAGATAACTGTTCGGCACCACGACCTTCTCACCGGTCGGAGCTCGTATCTCGGTCTCCCGGAGCTTGATATCCCGTACCACGCCCTCCACCTTCTCCGTCTGCACATAGTCGCCCTTCAGGAACGGGTTGTCAAGCTGTATGAACAGGCCTGAGACAAGGTTACCGACCTGTTCACGCATCCCGAACCCGACAGCGATGGTCAGGGCCGCCGCGACCGTGCCGAGTACCGTGACGAGGTTTCCGAACGCCGCGGCCTGGAGCGCGACGGTGAGTGAGATGAATACGCCGAGCACGCCGACGAAGTTGGCGGCGGAGTACAGCCGTCGCTTGTCCGACCCGCCGACCAGGCGGGAGACGACCGGCATCACGAGCGCCCGCGTCACCGCCAGACCGATGATGAAAACAAGGAAGAACCGTGCTAGCTGGTAGTATATCTCCGCAGACCCGGCCAGTGTCTCATGGATCATGGACAGTCAACACCGGCAGGACTCAGAAGTCCTTGTGAATCCAGTACCGCTCCACTTTCTCAGCGTTCAGCCAGTGGATCTCGTCGTCCGCATCCACTTTGATGACGCCGTCGCCCTTGAACGTGGTGTTGTGCTTGTGGAGCTCGCGGTCCTCTCCGGAGTCCATCCGGACCATAACCTCGCCCTTCTCATCGACCGCCTGTTTCAGTTCGTCGTACATAACACCAACGCAGCCGGCGCCGAGTCTTAAAAACATATTTATACTTCGGAACGGGAGCCACAGGGTATGGGAAACGGTGATGACGGCTGCCCGTTCTGCCAGATCGTGAACGGGAAGATTGACGCACATGTCGTCAACGAGAACGACGAGGCGCTCGCGTTCCTGGACGTGAACCCTGTCAGTCGGGGCCACACCCTTGTCGTCCCGAAACAGCACGCAGAAGAACTGACTGATCTCGACGCCGGCGGCGCGGGCGCGGTGTTCGGCATGGTGCGGGACCTGGCCGCGGCGATGGAGGGCGGTCTGGACCTGTCAGGTATCAACGTGTTACAGTCGAACGGGGAGGCGGCAGGGCAGGAAATCCACCACATGCACGTCCACGTCATCCCGCGGTACGAATCGGACGGGCTGTCATTCTCCTTCGACGCCACCGAACTGGACGACGGGGAGGCCCACGACGTCATCGACTCCGTGCAGCGCCAGCTATAACAGCGCATTTAAAACTGGGCCGCGACCATCTCCGGTATGCGCATATTCACTGCCGGCGACTTCCATGGCAGCGAGGAGTTGAAGGAGGCTGTCGTGGCGGAAGTGAACGACGGCGGGTACGACATGTTTCTCGCGATCGGGGACTACGACACGCCAGAGTTCTACGAGGACATGATAGACCAGTTACAGGTGCCGTGGCTGGCCACCACCGGGAACTGGGACTTCGATTTCGACCCGCCGGAGAACAACGAATACACGCACCTGTACAACTACCAGAAGGTAGAGTACGAGGACGGGTACAAGTTCCTCCTCCTCGGCTCCGTGTACCCTGACAACCTTATGGAGGAGGCGCACGACTTCTTCGAGGGGACCCCACAGGAGAAACGTGTCGTCGCCTCACACTACCCGCCGCACATGCTGTGCGACCTGGCGGACAACGGTAACCGTGCAGGCTTCCCGGAGTTCCGCGAACTCATCATGCGCGAAAAACCGGCGCTGTGGGCCTGCGGCCACATCCACGAGGACTACGGGAAGGACTCGCTGATGGGTACGGTGGTTGTCAACGCCGCGTCAGAGGAGTCCGGGAAGGGGTGGCGCGTCGAAATGGGAGAGGACGGCGTTGAAGAAGCGGTGCAGGTCGAACTGGTCGAGTAAGGTTACAAAAAGGTTCTCTGCAGTAGCTGTGGATAGGGGCCGGTAGTTCAGCCTGGCAGAACACCTCCTTGGCACGCCTGGCC
>CAZTXA010000023.1:0-6408 GCA_964617945.1 uncultured archaeon | reverse complement strand
GCTCCCCACAGCTGCGGTTAAAGTACCGTGACGTGTCCGCGGTGGACGTGGACAATATCGAGGTGGAGCGCAACGGGCTGGTAGTCGACGGGGGAGCCGGCCAGCACTGGTTCAACGCATCGCTTGACGGCCTGTCCGAGGGCGTCCACACCTTTTCCTATAACATCCCTGACGAGTACTGGGAGACGGTCAGCGATCACAACGCGTCCGGGACGTGGAACGTCACCCTCCCGGTCAACCCGGTCCTGTCCGGGACCGAGCCGACGGGGGTAACGGACAGCGATGTCACCCTCACTGTCGACGCGGCAGACCCGTCCCCGATCGATACGAGCGACTCCTACCTCGATGTCGACGGGCCGGAGAACAGGCGGATCGGCTGGGGCGGCCGGCCAGGAGATATCTCCCAGACTGATACCGGGGCCCGATTCTCCACAGGAATCACCGGTCTCCTTGATGGAGAGTACACGGTCACCGCGCATGTGGAAGACGACAACGGGAACGCGGCCGAGCAGGAGTGGACGTTCACTGTTGACACGACCGCTCCAGACATCTCGTTCCAGACACCGGTCACCGGTGATGTCGTTGCAGGGGATGAACGCTTCGACCTCAACGTTTCCGATCTCACAGCAGTAGACCAGGTCAACGTGACGGTCGGGGACGACACCCTGACAGCTGACCAGGACGGGGAGGTATGGACTGCCTCGTATGACACCAGTTCGCTGTCCGACGGCGAGACCACGGTTACCGTGCAGGCGACTGATGCCGCCGGGAATACCGCGACAGAACAGGTGAGCATCGTCGTGGACAACACGCCCCCGGAAATCGAGGCGCTGGAGCTCTACCCGGAGACGGCGCAGGACGGGATCGAGATATCCGGCACGGTCCGTGACGCGGCCACCGATATCATCGGCGCACGGTACAGGATAAAGGAGGTGGGCGCAAGTGGAACGATCACAGACGGCCGGATGAACGCTGTGAACGGGGAATTTGATTCCAGGGAGGAAACCGTACGGCGGGTGGTAGACCTGGACGGGCTTGACCTCGAGACCGGGAACTACTCGGCGTTCCTGATGACGAGAGACGCCGCAGGCCACGACGCCGACGGGTTCGGGAAACCGTTCTACGTTGACACCAGCCTGGAACCTGCTCTCGATATAGAGGAAACGGTATTCCGGCAGGAGATCGGGACCACGGAGACGTTCAGTGTCCCGGTGGCCAACACCGGTGAGGTGGACGAACTTGTGCGCCTCAGCGTTGATACCCGGACCGATACGAGTGTAACACCTGCCAGACGGCGGATAGACGCGGGAGAGACGAAACAGTTCAACGTAGAGGTGGAGCTGCCAGACGACACGTCCAGTCTCGGGAACCAGTCCGTAACGGTCACGGCCGACGGCCTGTCCACCGACGACACGCTGGACACCGAGATCATCGGGCAGCCGCACCCCGAGGGACAGGAGGAGATCCGGACAGCGTTCCAGGAACTGGAGGCGGAGCTGGCGGAGCTGAACGAGTCACGGCAGGGATGGGGGCTGAGCAGTGACGGCGACGAACAGTTCGAGGAGACTGTGGAACGGGTAAGCACGGTCAGGGCGCTGCTGGAGGAGGGACGGTACCGGGCCGCGGAACAGGAGCTGGCCGCGGCGGAGGACACCTTCGAGCAGACCCAGAGCACGATCAGCGGGGAGATCACGCGGGCGCAGCTCGGTACGCTCGCCTCGACAGCTGCCAAGCTCCTGGCAGTCCTTGCACTGGCGGGACTGGTCTACGGCGGGTACCGGTTGATCCCTGAAGAGGAGGGATACGACCCTGATTCAGGGTACGTCCACCGGCCCGGCGGGAAGCACCCGGTACGGCTGCAGATCGAGGACTGGTGGCGTCGGATGCAGGCAGAGGACGCTGAACCAGAGAATCCGAAGGAGAAGACGGTTGAACGGTGGCAGGGGTACAACAGTTAGGCGTCCTGCAAGAGGCACGGCCCGTCCTCACTGGGGTGACTGGCGTCGTCGAACAGGCCGCTGGCCTTTATCTGTAGACAGGTATCGCACAGCGCTGCTGACACCTCGTCCGACGGTGCGTCACTGACGAGGAGGTCGACAAGTTCTTGCACGGCCGTGTACGAGTCCGGGTCGTCCTCGATCCGCTGCACCTTGCTGCCGCGTGCAGCGTTCAGGTACTGGGAGACCGCGGGCTGCGTGATCTCGAGCGTGTCGGCGATCTCGGTCTGCGTGTATCCCTGTTCTTTCAGTTCTTTCGCGACCAGTGACCGCACGGCGGGTAGAATCTGGTTGACCACCGTCTCACAGGCGAGGCGCATACAGGCCGTGTACGACCACAGAGATTTATATCACACCTGCCGCCAGGAGACCAGCCGACACATAATTATAAAACAGGTTTTAGTGTAGTGAAAACAGAGTTTATACCACGTATTTAAATGCTCGGACGGATGTGATGCGGCATGCAAGCAGTGCTGCTGGCCGGCGGCACATCCTCCCGGTTCTGGCCGCTGAACACACGGCACAAATCGCTGTTCCGGATCCAGGGACAGCCGTTGATCCGGCACACTCTCGATAGCCTCGCAGACGCCGGGGTCGATGACGTCGTCATCGTCCAGGGCGCTGAACGGGAAATCGAACAGCAGCTGGACACGCCGCCCGGGATGGATACGACGTTCGAGGTACAGGAGGAGCCGCGGGGGATGGGGGACGCCCTCCAGCAGGCCCGGGGCCACGTTGACGACGAGTTCCTTGTCACCGGGCCGTACAGGATCGACGCCGGCAGCCTCCTCACCACATTACAGCAGGCGGCGGACGGTATGGACGGAGCGGTGGCGGCCGCCGAAACCAGTACGCCGGGCCAGTACGGCGTGCTGGAGATAGATGACGGTGCCGCGACCGGGATCGTGGAGAAACCAGAACCTGGAGCGGCGCCGTCCGCGTACCGTGTTATCAGCACCTACCTCCTCACCGACGCGCTCTTCACCGAGCTCGACGACGTGGCGGAGCACGAGTACAGCTTCGAGGACGCGCTCGACCGGTACATGGACCGTCACGAGGTCGGTGTCGCCCGGCTGGACCAGTCGCCGCCGTCGCTCAAGTACCCGTGGGACGCGCTGGCGTTCGCGGAACAGCTGTTGGAGGACCAGGAGCGTCGCATCGCGGATACAGCCGATATCGCGGACAGCGCAGTGATCGACGGGGACGTCGTTATCGAGGACAACGTGACAATATACGAGAACGCCGTCATCCGCGGCCCCTGCTATATCGGGGAGGACTGTACGATCGGGAACAACGCGCTCGTCCGCGCCTACACCAACCTTGAGGACGGGTGCCGGGTGGGCGCGAACATGGAGATGCGGGGGACCGTGGCACAGGAACAGCTTTCGACCCATTCCGGGTTCATCGGCGACTCTGTGATCGGGCGGGACGTCGCCGTCGGGGCCGGGACCGTCACAGCGAACCGCCGGGTCCGGGACGACAACAGTCAGCGGCCGGACATCTCCGTGTATGTCCGTTCAGCGGACGAGTCCGTAGACACCGGCCGGGACCGGCTGGGTGCGTTGATCGGGGACGGCGTAGATGTGGGGACGCAGGCCAACCTGATGCCGGGCGTGTGCATCGGGAGCGGGACGTTCATCGGGCCGTCGACCATGGTACGCACCAACGTCGGCGAGGAGAAGCGGTATTTTACAAAAGTGGACGGGAAAGCGATGGAGCGGTAGGCGATGAAGAGCATCATATTCGACGCGGACCATACGCTGTACACGCCGGAGGCGGACCGGGCGTATGAGAAGAAATTTGCGTTCCTCGCAGAGCAGACCGGCGTTCCCGCGGAGGAGCTGTCGGCTGCCTGGCGTGGCGCCGTGGCCGAGGCCAACGGGGATTCATCGACGGTGTACCGGAAAGACCTTATCCGCCAGACGCTGGAGGAGGTCGGAATCGAGCCGGCGGACGAGCTTGTCGATGAGGCGTACGCCCTGTTCTGGGACACCGTGGTGGAGGACCTGACATATGAAGACGGGGTCGCCGACATGCTGCACCGGTTGAACCAGCGGTTCGAGGTGCTGGCGATCGCGACCGACGAGTTCCCGGAAGCACTGGAGATGAAGCTGTCAACAGTGTTCAACGACCCGGCGTCACTGTTCGACGACGTTGTCACGCCCGAGGACACCGGGGAGATGAAGCCATCTGAACAGTTCTTCCGGCGTATCCTGGACAGTCACGGCATCGATCCCGGGGACGCGGTCATGGTCGGAGACTCGTGGACCCGTGACCTCGCACCTGCCGAACAGCTCGGGATGACAACTGTCATGATAGATGCAGACACCTCCGACGAGCCGCTGGAACCGGACGGAGACACAGAACCGCACCCGGACCACCGGATCGACAGCATCCTTGAACTCGAATCGGTGATGGAGGAGATCCGATGAACGCTGAAGCAGTGTTCAACCGGTACGACATCCGCGGCGACTACCCTGACGAGATCGATGAGGAATTTGCACGGCGGATGGGGAAGACTGTCGGGACGTGGACGTTGAATAACGGGCGGGGCCAGGCGGTCGTCGGCCGCGATACACGGGACGCGTCCGCCGCCATCTACACCGCGTTCCTCGATGGCGTCCGGTCGACCGGGGCGAACGTGGTGGACGTCGGGATCGGGCCGACGGACAGGGTGGCCGTCGCCGCCGGGCACTACGGGGGGACCGGTGTGATGGTGACCGCCTCACACCACGACTGGCAGCGGACCGGGTTCAAGCTCCTGTACGAGGCAGGGAACGGGTTCACCAACGAGGACATGGACAGTATCAAGGCGGTGTTCCAGGCGGCGTCGTTCGAACACGGGCAGGGGACCCTGTTGCGGGAGCAGCACGAGTTCGACGAGATGTACACCGACCGAGTTGTATCGACGGTCGAGGAGATCGCCGGCGACGGTATCCAGGGGCGCGTCCTCGTCGACCCGACGGGAGCGGGAGGGAGGACAGCGGCTGCAGTGCTGGAGGAGCTCGGGGCAGATGTCAGCGAGCACGAGTGGGGTGACCGGCCTGCGCCGGAACCTCTCCCTGAGACGCGGGAAGAGATACTGGACGGGGCTGACGATGTGGGCCTTGCGGTCGGGTACGACCCGGACGGTGACCGGGTGTACGCGGTACATCCCGAACTGGGATGGATCGACGGCGACCGGTTGCTGTACGCGCTCGCCGAGATCACCGCGGCCGATATGATCGTTGCATCTATCGATACGTCCCCGATGATCGAAGGACTGGGGGCGACGGTCGAGTATACACGGGTCGGCGACGTGTTCGTGGCGGAGGAAGGGATCGAACAGGGTGCTGATATGCTGGGGGAGCCGAACGGGCATTACGCGGTACCGTCCTTCTCCTGGTACAACTCTGGACTCCTGGCATCGGCGCTGCTCGCCGCCAACGCCCACCGCCTCCCGGAGATACTCGCACCTGTAGAGGAGTACCGGTCGCTCCGCCGCACCGCGGTGTTCGACAGCGAGGCGGAGCGGGATGCCGCATTCGGGGACGTGAAAAAGGAGGTAGCGCAGCAGTACGACGTGGTCTCCCGGGTCGACGGGGTGAAGTTCCGCGGCGACGAGATCACCGGACTGATCCGGCCGTCAGGGACGTCACCGAAGCTGCGCGGCGTGTTCCACACGGCGGGGGAGATAGATCTTGAAACGGTTGCCGACCGGTTCTTCTAGCCTATTCGAGGATGTCGATATCGTCGATCTCGCCGTCGCCGTCCATGTCCTTCCCGCGGACGACGGTTCCCCACTTGTCCTCCCCGTCGTAGCCGGACAGGACATCGTCGTGGTGCTCAGTGAGCGCCATGACGGCGGCGCGCGTACCCTTCATCCTGACCCCGGCCAGGACGAGGACGTGCGACTCAGGATCCTCCGGGTTCGGTGTCCTGGCGATGAACCCGTGGGCGTCGTCGTCATAGGTGTCGCCGCTCGTCTCCGAGACGAGTTTGCGGAACGGGAAGTTCTCTGTCTCGAACTTGACCGGGAGGTGCGGGTTGACCGTGGCCGTGACCATGTTTGTGAGCGGGCCGCCGACAAGGATCATATTCCCCGTAAAGTCGCCGCTGTTCTTGACGGCCACGTCCTCCCGCGTCCGCATCCGGTCGTACGACCCGTACTGGCCGAGGAAGAGTGAGATGTCGGAGGCGAGGTAGGCGTCGCGGGCGCGGACCTGGTGCGGGCCGTGCGGGTCCGGGGAGCCCACCACGATATCCGCGTTCACCTCACCGTTGGCCACGAACGGGTGGAGGAAGGTACGGAGGTGCTCAGGTTCTTCGGCCAGTGAGAAGTCGGCGAGGCGTTCGTCGCCGTACGGGAGTTCGAGCGCGTACGCGTAGTCCTCGACGGTGTAGTATTTTGCGACGGCACCGCCGCGCTCCT
>CAZTXA010000022.1:0-6535 GCA_964617945.1 uncultured archaeon | reverse complement strand
AGATGAACGACCGGACCGTCGCGGTCGACGCGATGAACACGATGTACCAGTTCCTCAGCATCATCCGCCGCCCCGACGGCACCCCGCTGAAGGATTCGCAGGGCCGTGTCACCTCCCACCTGTCCGGGCTGTTCTACCGGACCGGGAAACTGTTCCGGAAGAACATCGACATCGTCTATGTCTTCGACGGCGACGTCCCCGACCTGAAGGCGAAGGAGACCGCGGAACGGCGGAAGAAGCGGGAGGAAGCGCGACAGGAGTGGCAGAAATTGAAGGAGGAGGGGAAGATGGACGAGGCGTTCACGAAGGCGACACAGTCCTCCAAGCTGACAGACGATATGATCCTGGAGGCGAAGAAGCTGCTGGACGCGATGGGCGTCCCCTGGGTACAGGCGCCGAGCGAGGGCGAGGCACAGGCAGCGGCGATGAACCGGGCCGGACAGGTGTGGGCGGTCGGCGGGCAGGACTGGGACTCGCTCCTGTTCGGCGCGGACCGGATGGTCCGCAACCTCACTATCACCGGGAAACGGAAGGTGCAGGGCAAGCAGGAATACAGGGAAGTGGTGCCGGAACGGATCGATGCAGAAGCGGTCCTGGACAGTCTCGGGATCACCCGGGAGAAACTCGTCTGGCTGGGGATCATGGTCGGGACGGACTACAACCCGGGCGGCATCCACGGTATCGGTCCGAAGACAGGGCTCGACCTCGTGCGGGAGTACGACTCGTTCGACGCGCTGCAGGCGGACGAGAAGTGGGAGTGGGAGTATGACACGTCGCCGGAGCAGATCCGTGACTTCTTCCTCGACCCGCCGGTGGACGAAGATATCGAGTTCACCTTCGAGGAGCCGGACGCTGACAGGATCGTCGAGGTACTGGTGGAGGAGCACGGGTTCTCCGAGGACCGTGTCACAAGTTCGCTGGAGAAGTACGTGGCGGCGCGGCAGGAACGGCAGTCCGGGCTCGACTCGTTCATATAGTCCCGATCATGGACGCCATCACCAGCACAAGGATAAGGAGGATACCGATCATCGCACCGATCAGCATCGCCCAGCTGTGACCGCCGAACTCGTCCATGCCAGACCCACCGCAGCGACGGTTTTTAAACCTGCGGGCAGCACCTGTGTCCATGCGGCTGCGGGACGCGGTCGAGGAGCTCGTTGCAGAGGTCGACCGCGACGTCGACGCGGCGGTCGTTGAAGGCGGGAACGACCGGGCGGCGCTGCGGAAGGCCGGGTTCACCGGGGACATCTACACCTGTGCCGAGGACAGCAACGGCGTGATAGCGGTGGCGCGGCGTGTCACGGACGAGAACGACGCGGTCACCCTTCTCACCGACTTCGATTCCGCGGGGAAGAGCCTCCACGGCAAGTTACGGGACGCTATCCCCGCGCGGATCGTGCACGGTATCTGGCGGCAGAAACTCGCCGCGCTCCTCGGGTCGAACGGGCACCGGGACATCGAATCGATCAACAACATCATGGACGGATAGCTTTAATGCCCATGACTTCGCAGCGTAGTGTATGGACGCTGACGAGGTTATCCGGAAGATCAGAGACGTCGAGATCCAGGGCGCCACCAGCGTCGCCGAGGCAGGGATCGAACTGCTGCAGGAGATGGAGGCGGACGGCCGCAGCGACGAGGAGATCCAGGACGTGGAGGAGCGGCTGCAGGCGGTGCGGCCGACCGAACCGCTCCTGGACAACGCTATCGCGGCCGCGGAGACGGACGGGTACGACGACGTCCTGGCACACATAGAGGAGGCACAGGACGCGATCACCCGCAACGGGACGGGACTGGTGGACGGTGTCGACACCGTCTACACGCACTGCCACTCCTCGACCGTGACCGGGATCCTGGAGGCGGCGTACCAGGATACAGAGTTCGATGTATGGGTGACGGAGACCCGGCCGCTGTTCCAGGGCCGTAGCACCGCCAGAGAACTTGTAGAAGCGGGAATCCCGGTGACCCTGTCGGTAGACGGGGCGGCCGGCCAGGCACTGTCGGCCGCGGACATCATGCTCATCGGGGCGGACGCCATCCTCCCGGACGGCACGGTCATCAACAAGATCGGGAGCGGGGTGTTCGCAGCCGCCGCGACACAACACGACGTCCCTGTGTATGTCGCAGCGGACTCGTGGAAGGCCGGTGATGCTGTGGACGTGGAGCAGCGGGGAGCGGACGAGGTATGGGAAGACGCGCCAGCAGCCGTGGATATCGAGAACCCGGCGTTCGAACACGTCCCCGCACAGCACATCACCGGCATCGTCTCGGAGCTCGGCGTGCACGAACCAAACGAATTTATGGATGCCGCGCACGACACCTACCCGGAGGTGCTGTAGATGGACGGGATGCAGTACGAGGACTTCGTGGACGACGGGTACGAGCCGTCGGACGAGGAGCTGGTATGCGAGTTCTACCTCGAACACGTGGACAGCGTCGAGTTCGAGTGGGCGGCCGGGGCGGTCGCTGCAGAATCGTCCGTCGGGACGTGGGAGCCCGGGCTGACAACGATGACGGACCGTATCAGCGAGATGCGGGCGACAGTGGCCCGTGTCGACGAGGACGCGAACAGGATTACCGTGGCCTATCCGCCGGAACTGTTCGAAGCCGGCAACCTGTCCCAGATACTCAGCTCCATCACCGGTAATATATACGGGCTTGAAGAGCTGGAGAGATTACGGCTCCTGGACGTCACATTTCCGGACACGGTCAGTGCCGGGTTCAGCGGCCCGCAGCTCGGTATCGAGGCGGTGAAGGAGCGTGCAGGCGCCGTGGACCGGCCGCTCGTCGGCACCATCGTCAAACCCAAGCTCGGACTGCACGCGGACGAGCACGCCGCGGTCGCGTACGACAGCTGGCGTGGCGGGCTGGACATCGTCAAGGACGACGAGAACCTGGCGTCGATGCAGTTCAACCGGTTCGACGACCGCGTGCAGCGGACGCTCGCCGCGAAAGAGGAGGCCGAAGACGAGACCGGGGAGCCGAAGATATACTTCCCGAACATCACCGCCCCCGTGGCAGAGATGAAACGGCGGGCGGACCTGGTCGTCGACAGCGGCGGGAGCTACGTGATGATCGATATCCTTACGGCGGGCTGGTCGGCGGTGCAGGAGATGCGGGAATACCTCGACGGGCGGGACATCGGCATCCACGCACACCGGGCACAGCACGCAGCGTACACGAGACTGGAGCGGCACGGTATGACGATGCTCTCGATCGCAAAGTTCGCCCGGCTGGTCGGGGTCGACAACTTACACGCGGGATCCATCGTCGGGAAGATGGAGGGAGGGCAGAAAGAGGTGGAAGAGATATACGAATTCCTGCAGTCAGACTGGCACTCGTTCAACACGACGATCCCGGTCGCGTCCGGCGGCCTCCACCCCGGCCTCGTCCCCGCCATCGTCGACATGCTCGGGACGGATATCGTGGTACAGGCGGGCGGCGGCGTCCACGGCCACCCGGACGGCAGCGAGGCAGGCGGCGAAGCGTTACGGGCCGCTGCAGAGGCGGCCGCGGACGGGACACCCCTCGAGGAGAAGGCTGGAGAGGCAGAGGCGTTACAGCGGGCGCTGGATAAATGGGGGCGGGAACCGACGTGAACGGTGATACAGCATGGTAAGCACGGTCGGACTGGTCGGTGCCGCACTGCTGCCGGTCGCATGGCTGCTTGAAACGTACCGCACGTACGAGGCCGGGAGTATCGAGGCGGTCGATCCGCGGTTCGTCATGCTCTACGTGGTCGGCAGCGCGCTCCTCCTGTACCACGCGTTCACCATCCAGGACCTCCCGTTCATCATCCTCAACGCCGCGATGGTGCTGTTTACGGCGACTGAGCTCGTCTTACTGGTAGAAGTGAAGCGGAGGCGGGACACATGAACCTGTCAGTGACACAGGTCGACATGGAGACGCGTGCACCCATCGTCATCCTCAACAGCGGCGATGCGGAGGAGCTCGGGGTCAACCCACTTGACCGTGTACAGATAGCAGCAGACGGGGAGGAGGTCATCGGTATCGTCGACATCACCGAGGAGATGATCGACACGGGAGAGATCGGGGTGACGGAGCGGCTGTCCTACCTCGACGGCGAGGTCGGCCTGACGGTGGCGCCGAAGCCGGAGTCCGTCCAGCACATCCGTGAAAAACTGGACGACGAGGAGTTGAGCAGGGATGCGATCGAGAGCATCGTCTCGGACATCAACGAGAACCGGTTGAACGATGTCGAGATGGGGGCGTACGTCACCGGTGTATACACGAACAACCTGTCGCTGGCGGAGACACAGTACCTGACAGAGGCGATGACCGGGATCGGCGACACCATCGAATGGGCGGAGCCGGTGATCGCGGACAAGCACAGTATCGGTGGGGTCGCGGGGAACCGTGTCACACCAATCGTCGTTCCCATCGTGGCGGCGGCCGGCGTCAAGATCCCGAAGACATCCTCCCGCGCCATCACCTCGCCTGCAGGGACTGCAGACATGATGGAGGTGTTCTGCGATGTCGACTTCGATATCGACGGGATCAAGGACATCGTCGGCGAGACCGGGGGGTGCATCGTCTGGGGCGGCGCAGTCAACCTGTCCCCGGTCGACGACAAGATCATCCGTGCAGAACACCCGCTGTCGCTGGACCCGGAGGGACAGGTCATCGCCTCGGTCCTCTCCAAGAAGAAGAGCGCCGGGTCGACACATGCGGTCATCGACATCCCGTACGGCGAAGGTTCCAAGGTAGCGGACCTCCCTGATGCACGTGAGATCGCGAAGAAGTTCAAACAGGTCGGCGGACATATGGATATGGAGATCGAGTGCACCATCACCACGGGGACAGAACCGATCGGTGACGGGGTCGGCCCGGTGCTGGAGGCGCGGGACGTGCTCAATGTCCTGGACGGTGACGGCCCGGAGGACCTGAAGCTGAAGAGTCTCCGGCTGGCACGTATCATCCTCGAGATGTGCGATGTCGACGCTGACGCGGGAGAGATACTGGCGTCAGGAGAAGCACTTGACAAGTTCTGGGAGATCGTCTCCGCACAGAACGGCGACACCGGGCTCACCGCGGACGACCTCCAGCCCGGCGACCACGAGATCGAGGTCACGGCTGAACGGGACGGGATCGTCTCCCACATCAGCAACGACCGTATCAGCGAGATCGCGCGGCGCGGCGGCGCACCGAAGGACAAACGCGCAGGGATAGAACTGCACAAGGATGTCGGTGACAGCGTGACCGAGGGCGACAACCTGTTCACCGTCTACCTGGAGGACGACACCCACCTCGACGAGGTGGAACGGGTGCTGTCGGAGACCGAGGCCATGCGGGTGCGGAGCCGGGAAGAATCGCTCGTGGAACGGGTGTAAACCGTGAACGGTGTCGTACTCGCTGTGCTGGACGGGATCGGTGTCCGGGAAGCGGAGGAGGGGAACGCCGTCCTGCAGGCGGAGACGCCGAACCTGGACCGGCTGTTCGACAGGTATCCATACACGGAGCTGGACGCGTCCGGTACGGCGGTCGGGTTGCCGGACGGGTACATCGGGAACTCGGAGGTCGGCCACCTCCACCTCGGTGCGGGACGGGTCATCCCCCAGGAACTGGTCCGGATCAACCAGGCGATCGATGACGGATCGTTCTTCGACAACGAGACGCTGCAGCAGGCTGCCGACCGGGTTTCAGAGGACGGGACGGTACATGTCATGGGGATCACGTCCGACGGCGGGGTCCACGGCCACCTCGACCACGTCCTCGCACTGGTGGCGTTCTTTGCAGAGGAGGACTGCGACGTCGTGGTGCACGCGTTCCTGGACGGGCGGGACGTGGAGCCTGAGAGCGCGGCGCAGTACCTGCAGCGGGTCGAGGAGCGGGCCGGGGAGCTCGGGACCGGCCACCTGGCATCGTTCATGGGCCGGTACTACGCGATGGACCGGGACGACAACTGGGAGCGGACAGAACAGGCATACCGCGCACTGACCGCGGGCGACGGGCACGTGGCGGACGGATGGGCGGCCGGGCTGGAGGAGCGGTACGGGGAGGACCGGAACGACTACTTCGTCGAACCGACCATCATCCGTGACCGGTTCGACGCGGTCGAAGAGGGAGATGTCGTCGTGTTCTCGAACTACCGGAAGGACCGTGCACGGCAGCTGACACGGGCGTTGACGGACCCGTCGTTCGACCGGTTCGACACGGATACGGTGTTCAACGTGGTGACGATGATGCCGTACGACGACCGGTTCGACGTGCCGACCGTGTTCGACCAGCAGCGGGTGGAAGACACGGTGGGAGAGGTACTGGCGCGGAACGATATACGGCAGCTACGGCTGAGCGAGAGCCAGAAGGAGCCGCATGTGACCTACTTTTTCGACGGGCAGCGCGAACATGAGTTCGACGGGACCGACGTACAGATATTCACGTCCGCCGACGTCGCGGCGTACGACGAGAAACCAGAGATGGAGGCGGATAAAATAACGGAGTACGCTGTTGATGCGATGGACGACGGCGGTCACGGGTTCATCCTCATCAACTACCCGAACTGCGACCTGGTCGG
>CAZTXA010000021.1:0-6577 GCA_964617945.1 uncultured archaeon | reverse complement strand
CTGATCACGAACGCGGAGCTCGGGCCGATGGCATCCGAGGACTGGGAGGCCGGTCCGCCGACGATCGAGGCTGTCGAACTCGCACGGGTCGTTGACAGAGGTATCCGCGAGTCCAGCATCATCGACCTGGAAGACCTTGGTATCGTGTCCGAAGAGAAATGCTGGCTGCTGTTCGTCGACATCCACGTCCTGGACTTCGACGGCAACCTTATCGATGCATCATTCCTCGGCGCAGTCACCGCACTCCTGGACGGCTCCTTCCCTGCCTACGATGAAGAGGAGGACGAGCTGGACAGGGAGGAGGACGGTGACGACATCCCTGCCGAGGGTATCCCGGTCACACTGACCGGGCGGAAAGTTGGCGACCAGCTTATGATCGATACGACCGCGGAAGAAGAGGACGTCGAGACCGCACGGTTGACAGTGACGCTGGACGATGACGACAACCTGGTGTCGCTACAGAAGGGCGAGCCGCAGTCCATCTCCCGCGACGACATCCTGGAGATCCTCCAGATGACAGAGGAGAACGCCGACTTCCTCCGTGAAACGGTGCGCTCCGCGCTCGAGACGTGAATTTAAAAAGACTGTGTCAGGGGACTGAATATGCCGGAGACCCATACGTGCCCGCAATGCAACGCTGAAGCACTTGACCGGACCGCGGCCGGGGTCTGGGAGTGCGGTAAATGCGGTGCAACTGTTGCAGGCGGCGCCTACGAACCCGACACGGGCGCGATGCAGCGACTTGAACGGGCGAAGGAGGACGGGCTGGAGGAACTTGAGGAGTTCGAGGAGATCGAGGAGGAAATCGAGGACGACGTGGAGGCATGATACCAATGGGATACGTATGTACAAAATGTGAGAACGAGGTCGATATCGATCCGCTCAAGGATAAGATCATCTGCCCGCACTGTTCAGGCCGCGCAGTACTGAAGAAGCGCGGTGACGATGCGAAGACAGTGACGGCCAGATGATCGCCGACCTATCGCTCGACATCGACAGGCCGGGACAGGTCGCGGCCGCGGTCGGACCCTCCCTCCGCGACGGGGGGACAGTAGGGTTCGATATCGCTGCCGGCGATACCCTCGACATCACAGTCGAGGCAGACCGTCTCGGAACGCTCCGCGGCGGTGTCAACACCGCGTTGATGCTGGCCAGGACCGCCACAAAATTCGAGCAGAACGGGTGACCACCAATGAACGAACAGGACCAGCAGAAGATGATGCAACTCCAGCAGCAGCTCCAGACAGTTATGATGCAGAAGGAGAGCCTGAAGACGCAGCAGGACGAGATCGAGACTGCGCTGGACGAGATCAGTGAGGGCGGTGACGGGAGCCTGTACCGGTCGGTCGGCGAACTATTGATAGAACGTGATGCGGAGCAGCTCCGCGACGAACTGGAGGACGAGCTGGACGAGCTCGAGATGAAGGTCGAGTCGATGCAGCGGAAGGAGGACCAGCTCAAGGAGAAGCTGCAGGAGGCACACGGGAAGATGCAGGGCGGTGCGTCCGGAGATGGGCCAGTCGCCAGCTAGCAGGTGATCGAGATGGGGAAACTGGACGCAGCGATACAGCGGATGGAAGACCTGAAAGACGATGACGACGTCCCGAGCAATGTGAAGGACTCGCTGGACGCGTGCATCGAGACGTTACAGGACGAGGACGAGGATTTCTCCGTCAGGATTAACACGGCGGCGTCCCACCTGGACGAGGTCTCGAACGATCCCAACATCGCCCAGCACACGCGGACCGAGATCTGGAACATCGCATCGATGCTGGAGAGCGCGGACACGGACGACTGAACACGCCCGCTCCTAGGACAAGCTATTTAAGTCTTCCAAAACCAGCCAGTGGTAACGGAGGAACGACGAACGTGCCATTTGACAAGTTGTTCGGATCGAACCGTTCTCAGGTTGAACAGTTCGACGAAGATGAATACGTGGAACTGGACGAGATGACCCAGGAGGAGTCCGGCCAGGTCAAGATCCGGGTCCACACGCTGAACGAGTACGGCGACGTGGAACCGGTGCAGGACATGCTCCGTGACGGCAACATCGTCTGGGTGAAGATCCAGCCGCTGCGGGACAAGGACATGACCGACCTGAAGCGCGCCATCGACCGCATCAAGAAGACGGTGCGGAGTATCGACGGTGACGTTGCGGGTATCGACGAGGACTGGCTGATCGCGACGCCGGACTACGCGCACATCCACCGCTGAAATTCTTCCCTACGTATCTACAGCTTCGCCGGTATACGCTGCGGTCGCGACCTCGTAGATAGTATCTGCCACTGTCTCCGGCGGCACACCTTCAAAATCTGTCATCGCTGTCTTGGTCCGTCCGGGACACACCGCGTTCACGGTGACGCCAGTACCCTCTGTCTCCCCCGCTACTGCTTCCGTCATCCGGATGACCGCGGCCTTCGAGCCACTGTATGCAGCAAGCTTTGGGACGGCGGTCTTCCCGACGCCGGACGCCACGTTCACGATCGCTCCGCTCCCCCGGTCCTTCATCTCCGGTATAACGGCTTTCATCCCGTGGTACACGCCCTCCACGTTGATGCGGAACATCTTCCGCGCGTCCGCGATCGACAGGTCTTCGATCAGTGCCCGTTCCGCGAACCCGGCGTTGTTCACCATGACGTCGACCGTGCCGTACCACTCCCGGGTCTTCGCCACCACCTCCTGCACCTCGCTCCATTCCCGGACATCGGTCTCCCAGAACCGTGCCTCGTGACCCTCTGACTTCAGCTTCTCGTGGGTGCGCGGCCCGCCCTCCCGCGGGTCCTTCCGCACGTCAGCCACGACCACGTTGTAGCCGTCGTCGGCGAACCGGAAGCAGGTGTGGCGGCCGATCCCGGACGAGCCACCGGTGACGATCACTGTCTCCATGCGTATGGAAGCGGGTCTGGTGGAGAAAAAACTTTCGGACTCGATAGTGGCCAGTCAGTCTCTCCCTGTTGGTACTTCCAACGCAGCCTCGAGGCGCCACAGGTTCTGCCCCCCCTCTGCCCCGCCGGCCTCGCCGGAAACGTGCGGGCTCTCATCCAGGTAGATACCGATTGTCCGCCGCTTCCGCGGTTCAAGGAACAGTTCAGTCCACCGCTCATGGACGGTGTCCGTCGCCGCCTCCCCAAGCTCGCCCACGATCCGGGTGACCCGGTTGTAGGCCTCCTCCCGCGGCAGTTGCCCGACGTGCCCTGACGCTTCGCGTGCAGCGTTCCACAGTGGCCGGTTATACTCCTCCTGGAACCGCCGGGTCTCGCTGGTATATTCGCGCCATGCGTCCGTGACATCCGCGGGCATCACGTCAAGTGCCGCTTCACGTGTTGATGGAGCAGCCTCTATATAGTCAGTTATACCTTCTTTCACAGTGTCCAGTATCGTCAGGAAATCCTGTCCCGTCTCCCGCATCACGTAGTTCGGGGAGGGGTGGAGCACGCCCTGGTCGGCAAGTCCGGAGAGCGTGGTTGAGATGTGCTCCTTCTGGTCAGAACCGATGAGCGCGGCCACTTTCTCCCGGTTGACTTCCGCTCCAGGTTCAAGCACGTCCATAACCGCCTCCGTCAGTGACTGCCGTCCATACACCGTCTCGACACTGTCGTAATCGATATCATCAGGGACCTGATAGTACCGCCCGCCGTCCCGTGTCGGCCGCCGTTTCGCTATCGCCCCGCCCTCCGCGAGCCGGTCCGTCGTCGCCCTGGCGGCTTCCTGCGGCAGGTCGTATTCCTCGATAAGCTCCTCTTCCGTGGCTGTTCCCTCGTCGATCGCCCGCAGCACCTTCTCAGAGCGCGTCGGGGCCCGCTCCCCGGTGGTGCTGTTTGTGGCGCCGAGGATATCGTTCGGTGCTGTAAGGTGGGGGGACTCCGCGACCTCCCGTGCCGTGTAGGCGAGAAGGGGTTGTATGTCCTGGCCGAACGCGGTGAGACGGTACGCGGCAGCACCCTCGATGCGACCGTCCTCGGCAGACGTGACTCGTTCCTCCGCGACGATCCCCATCGGGAGGAAACTGTCCGCACAATAGCCCGCAGGGACCGGTCGTGAAGGGAGGTACGGTTCCTCGCCGTCACCCACGCCCTCTGGCCCCGGTACATAGCCTGCTTCCGTTACTGTCGCCCGGTAGATGCCGGATTTCGACGCCGGCTGGTCGTCCAGGGCTAGCGCGGTCACTATCTTACAGCCGTGATTCATGACGCCGTTCAGGACGGATGAATAGGCCGTTTCCACCGTTCTGGGCGGATCTGGTTCGGCCACCAGATCGGTCTCACGGATGCCGTTTCCCATGTTACTCTACATTAGTAACAATAATATTATATACGCGTAGCCTATACCGCCGGCTCACGCTCCTTCGAGACCGTTTGAGGCGTCGTCCGCCATGTGAACGGGAAAATTACTCCGGTACACTCCCTAGAACTTCTTGTTCTGCAGGACGCTGATGATGTAGCCGGCGACACGGTTCCGCAGCTTCTTGCTCTCCACGAAATCCATCTCCTTCAGCTGCTCCTTGTTATGGTCGAAGTCCTGCTCGAACCTGTCACCGTGCTCTTCCACGAGCTGCCGTGACAGCCGCTTCACGTGCTTTGGCCTGACGCGTCCCATCGCACCTCAGGAGACCCGCGAGATTCTTTTAAACCCTTCGTCCACTGCCAGAGACTTCATTTAAGTGTTGAAGCCGGTGGCACGGGTATGCAGCGGGCGAAGACGGTTGCAGGTATATTCGTGCTTGACGGCGACGACATCGTCGACAGCGAGACGTTCTCCACCGACGAATTACCCGACGCACTCGAGGAGGA
The DNA here is from genome assembly GCA_964617945.1 of uncultured archaeon. GTDB lineage: Archaea > Nanohalarchaeota > Nanosalinia > Nanosalinales > Nanohalalkaliarchaeaceae > JALIDP01. The sequence goes on along the minus strand of CAZTXA010000021.1, from coordinate 1,787 downwards.
CCACCCGCTGGAGGATGAATACCCGGATGCAGAACGCACCGTCCTGTCGACGGAACGCCTTGCCGAGATTGCCGGCCTGACACCGGACGAGGTCCGGGAACGGCAGCGCGCCGCAGCACAGGACCTTGCACGGCAGGCGTTACAGGACGCGGGCGGCCGCGACCAGCTACTGGTGCAGGCGGTCCGCGCCCTGGAAGACCTGGACGAGATCAACAACGAACTGGCGGAACGGCTGCGGCCGTGGCACGCCCAGCACTTCCCGGAACTGCAGGACGAGGTCGATGACCACGCCACGTTCGCGGAACTGGTCGCAGAGCATGCTGACAGGGAGGAGATGGACGAATACGAGGAGCAGGCGGCGGAGAGTACAGGGATTCCGCTTACAGGGAGGGATGCGGATATCCTCGAGAACTTTGCCGCACACGTCCGGGACAGCCACGCCATCCGGGACGATATCGAAGCCTACGTCAAAGAGCTGGCGGAGGAGGTCGCGCCGAACCTGTCCGCGGTGGTCGGCCCGGTGCTCGCCGCCCGCCTGGTGTCGCTGGCAGGCTCGCTGGAGGAGCTGGCGAAGATGCCGTCCTCCACTGTCCAGGTGCTGGGCGCGGAGAAGGCGATGTTCCGCCACCTCGAGGGAGAGGGTGACGCGCCGAAGCACGGCGTCCTGTTCATGCACGAGTACGTCCGGAAGGTGCCGAGCGGGGAGCAGGGGAAGATGGCGCGCGTCCTCGCGAACAAGGCGTCGATCGCGGCCCGCCTCGACCAGTACGGCGACGATGTCCGCGGCGACGAGCTGGCAGGAGAGGTCGAGGACACGTTCCAGGAGGTGAAAGATTAGTGAGAAACGGGTACAAGGTGTTCGACGCACACACCCACGTCGGGGAATGGGGAACGTGGGAGGTGAAGGGGCGACAGGTCTCGCCGTTCACAGACCCGATCACCTCGCAGGCGGGGCTCCGCGACCAGATGGACCGGTACGGGATCGACAAGCAGATCGTGATGCCGCACTACCATCCCGACCTCGCAGAGACGTTCGACGACAACAGCCTCGCGGTCGACCTCGCCGAGCTGGACGGTGTCTACGCCGCCCTTTTCTTCGCACCCGCCTACCCAGAGGCATGTGAACAGGTGCGGGATTTCGCCCGGTCCGAGGACGTGGTGGCGCTGAAGACCAGCGCGGACGCGTGGGACACGGGAAGCTACGATCCGGCCTCGTGGAACGCGACGCAGACCAGGGAGATGGAGGACATGCTTGACTTCGCTGCCGACCACGACCTTCCGATCCAGTTCCACACCGGTTCGGACGCGTCGGACCCGCGGCACCTGTTCGAACTGGTGGACGCGTACCCTGATGTCACGTACCACTGCGTCCATGCCGGCGGGACCGGCGGCGGCCACCTCGCCTTTGTCCCCCGGTTCCTCGACCGGCTCGACATGGACGTGTACTGTGACACCTCGTGGACGCGCGGGTTCGGTGCCCGGTGGATCGCCCGCGAACTCAAGGAGCGGGACGCGCTGGACCGGTTACTGTTCGCCAGCGACGAGCCCTGGGGAGAATTCCCCGGCGAGTTCGGGAAGGTGGACGGGCTTGCCATCGCGGACGACGTGAAGCAGCGGATTCTGTTCGACAACGCGGCCCGGCTGTACACTCGATAGGTCTGTAGAATCAGGTTCTACCCGGTTTCTGGCTCTGCCACGCCGTCGACCTCCAGCCACGGCACCTCCATCAACGCGGGGATATGCGTCTCGACGTGGTGCTCCCACACCCCCTCCTCGCCGAACGCCTC
>CAZTXA010000020.1:3593-7021 GCA_964617945.1 uncultured archaeon | reverse complement strand
AGTGCGGCGACGACGTGCCGATGCCGTTCCGCTGCAAGTTCTGCGAGGACGTGTTCTGTTCACAGCACCGGCTCCCGGAGAACCACGACTGCGAGGGGCTGCGGGACTACAAGGACCGGTCGCGGCAGGAGGGCAAGGTCGGGTACGATGTGATGAAGGAGGAGAAGGCGGAGCGGACCGTGGAGGTCGGCCGCGAGACACCGGACAGGAGCGTCCTTGATGTCGATGTCGAGGAGGTGCTGCCGGCAAGCGCCACGGTCACGGTGCTCGGGGTCATGGCCGCAGCCTTTGTCATGCAGTACACCGTTCCCGGGTTCTTCGACGCGTTCATCCTCCCGCCGGATATGACGGCGTTCACTGAGCCGTGGCGGCTCCTGACAGCGTTATTCCTGCACGGCGGGCTGGCCCACCTGTTAGTGAACAGTATCGTGCTGTGGTCGTTCGGCCGCCAGCTCGAGTCCATGATGGGGGCGAAACGGTTCCTCACCGTCCTGTTCACCGCCGGGATCGCGTCGACGGTAGCGCTCGCAGCGTTCAGTATCTCGGTCGGCCCACAGATCCCTGGTCTCGGGATGTCCGGCGGGCTGATAGGACTGGTCGCGTTCCTCGCGGTGGTGCGGCCGGAGGTGACCGTGCTCGCGTTCTTCATCATCCCGTTACGCATCCGCCACGCGCTGGCAGGGTTCGCCGCCGTCGACCTGTGGAACCTTGCTGCACAGGTGATGGGTGTTGCCGGCCCGTACCAGCTGCTGCTCGGGCCACAGGCGCATATCGGGAGTGCCGCACACCTTGCAGGGCTGGCGGTCGGCCTCGGGTTCGGTTACCTGTGGAAAGAACAGTACCGCCGCCGCAGCCCGGTATCGGTCTGGGAACTCGTTCAGTAGACTTCGAGCCCGCGCCATGTCTGGTCCACGCCGTCGATGGTCAACCGGTACAGCGCGGTGATACGGCTCCGTGACGCGGTCATACTGTGGTCGAACGGTTCTTCCGCCGTGAACGTGAGGTTGGCACGGAACTGTGGCCCGACACCGGTGAAGGTGCGGATCCGGGCCTCCCCGTCCGGGATGGTGCCGATCGATGCTGTCTGGCCGCCGATATCGACCTCCACGCTCTCCATGTCCTGGCCGCGGAAGTTGGCGACGACCGCTGACACGCCGGTACTGTTCGGGACGGTGATAAGCGTGTGCGCGGACGCGGTCGCGCCGTGCCGCCCCACGGTTGACCGGTGGTGTGCGAGGTAGGAGACGGTGCGGCTGCGGACGTGCCGGACGGAGTCGTTCTCCGCCGCCGCGAGGTTGACCATACGCGGGAACTCGTCTGTCGCGGTGTCGAACAGGGTCTTCGGCGTGTCGGCGGCCGTGGACGAGATGCTCCCGGTCTGCGTGAGGAACACGGTGCCGACGACGACCGAGGCGAACAGGATGGTGCCGACGATGAACATCTGCCCCTGCCTGGCTACTGCCATACCTGGACTGACACCTCCGCTGGGTGGAAGGAGACGTTGCTCCCGCTGATCGGGTACGGGACGGCGACCACGTCAGTGTTTGCCGGCGGCTCCCCTGTCCTGTACAGCTCCTCGATATCCACGCTGTAACTGACCGTGGACGTCCCTGCCACATCGATCTGCAGCGTGTTATCCCCGTCCGACGTCGCACTGCTGATGTCGTACTCCTCGTACCCGTCCACGGTACCGGTCTGCGTCGTGATATCGGTGCCGCCGACGGACACGTTCGGCGCCGCTGCGCCGTCGAACCAGAGCCGCAGCGTCTCCTGCTGCACGTTGGACTGGTTGACGTGGAACGTGTCCGTGTGGCTGTCGCTGATGGTGACGGTGTCGGCCGTCGCATTGAGGTACCGGACGGAGACCTCGACGTCAAGCCCGCTCAACCGGTCGTCCACACGGTCACGCAACAGCTCGAGGGACCGGTTCGCTACCGGCGGACGGAGCTCGCCGCCGACGTCCAGTGCCTCGACCGTGCTCTCGGCGCGGACGACGACGTCCGGCCCGGTCTGCGCGTCCACGTTCACCTGCTGCGAGACCCCGACCACGAGTACAAGGAACAGGATGGCGGCGAGCAGTGATTCGAGCGTGTGGATGATCCCGCTCCGCCGGGTCAGTTCCATATCCGCATCACCATCGTGTTGATCGACGCGTTCCCGAACCGTTGCACGACAGGGACAGGGAAGTCGAGGACGGACACGGTCCGGTCGGTCTGCACGTTCTTCCCCTTCTTGAACACGTCCTCGACGGAGATATTGTATTCGAGCCCGGACAGTTCGAGCGTGTTCTTCACGGACTCGTAGTCGTTGGACTCGAGCTTGCCTGCCTCCTCCGTCGACACGCCGTCCACCGGTTCCGGCATGCCGACCGGTGTGTCGTACCCCTGGAGGAACGCGGTCTTCACCGCGGACGCGTTGCTGTAGTTGCCCTTGTGCGCGTACAGCAGCATGTCTTTCCGCCCGTCGGTGTCGGAGAAGTTCACCCGTACGTCGACCTCTGACGACGCGGTGTCGCGGGAGACGTTGACGTACATCCCCTCGCCGACGATGCTGAGCCCGTTCGTGGAGTCGTTGAAGTCAACCCAGTCGGTGGACGCGGTGTAGATCCCGGTCCCGCCCTGGTCGATGTTGACCAGGCCGTCCTCGGCGGACGAGTACATGGTGTCGAAGCTGCTGGACAGGTTCAGCTTCCACTCCCGCTCCCCGGAGAAGAACTCCCGCACCCTGATCTTCCCGGAGTCCTCGAACACGCGGACGTGTTTCCTGCCGCTGCTGTACGTCGCGTTCACCTGTAACAGGTCGGCGTCGTACTCCGGGTCGGCGCCGCCGGCCAGGTGCGCACTGGTCTCGAGGAGGCCGGTGCCGTCCAGCTCCAGCTGGGAGAGCCCGTTGGCGGTGAATGTAACGTTCAGGTCGTCGTGCCACGCGCTGTCACCGGACTGCACCAGGTCGGAGGTGTACGCCCGGTCGTCCATCGTCCCGGACCGCGTGTAGACGATGTCCAGCCGGGTGGTCCCGTTCCGCAGGTCGGTGACGACCACGGTCTGGTTGCTGGACAGGTTGTGCTGCGACCGCAGCTCGGTGTTGTCCTTCATGACCACGGTGGAGTTGGCGACGATGCCGCCGGGGTACGGTGTGTCGAGGACCACGGGCTCGTTCTCCAGTCTGGCGGGGGAGCGGACAGGGACCGCAGTCCGGTACACGGTCCAGTCGGTCTCGTCCTGGAAGTTCTCCAGCGCGTTGTCCGCGGCGGCTTCCACCTGCTCGGTGAACCCGGCCTGTGGGATGATGCTGGTCTGTACGACGTAGAACCCGGCGGCGATCATGAAGATGAAGATGGTCATCGCTGCCAGGAAGTCGATGGAGACGGCCTGTCCCTTCATGCCATAGGGGTTACGGCGCCTCGTATAAATGATTACACGCGGCCG
>CAZTXA010000020.1:0-3493 GCA_964617945.1 uncultured archaeon | reverse complement strand
TGCACGGTCAGGTTGACCTGTGTCGTCCCGTCCTCGGTGCCCTCGTTGGTGATGATGAGCGTGTACGTCCCCGGCGAGACGGTGCGGTCGAAGCCGTCGAGGTCGAACGCGTCGTACGACAGGGCGACCCGCACGGTCTTGTCATCGCTCATCTCGTAGGCGAACGACGGGTCAGGGAAGGACAGGAAGTTGCTGCCGCCGAACAGGCTGCCCTGGATCGCGGTCTGCCGGTTCTCGATGGTGCTGCTGTCGCCCTCGGTCAGCGGGAGGAGGAAGATACTGTCCCCGATCTCCTGCGTCTGCGCGAACACGTACCTGCTCGACGTGTTGGTGAACTCGAGCTCCTGGAACGTGCCTGCCGGGACGATCCCGGCGACCTCGTTGGAGAGCGCGAACGCGGCGTACCCGAAGTCCACGTCACCGGGCGCGAACACGCCGGTCGACGGGTTGTCCGTATCGTCGATGGTGACCGTGTCCTGCGGGTGGTTGAAACTGCCTTTCAGGATGACCGTGGCGTTCTGGAGGGTCTCGAGCAGCGTGGCTGTGAAGTTGGCCGGCCCGCTCCAGTCCGACTCGTTCCACGTCAACACCGCTTCTTCTCCGGTCTCCGGGGTGAGGATCCGGCTGGTATCCTTGTCGATCCGGTACGTGCGCTCTGGCACCATCCCGGTGAAGTTGAACGTGACGGTGTTCCCGTCGGACGTGTTGGAACTGATCTTGATGGACGGGTCGGAGACGATCTCCTGCGTGGTGTAGTTCCAGAGCGTGGCGTTGATGAAGTCGCTGCCGTCGTGGACGACGGACACGTTGTTCCCGTCGAACGTGACCGCGTCGTCGTGTATTGTGATGGTGTCGAAGCTGTAGTCGTTGCCGGACTCCAGCGCGGCGTTGTTCTCGGAGAGGTTGAACTGGACGCCGCTCCCGACATCGACCGCGGACGCACTCACCGAGAGAACAGCGACCAGTACAAGGACGGATACCGCGCCCTGCCACTCCATACAGGAACCGGTTGCGCGTCCTTCCATATAAATTGCACCGCTACATCCCGCATATTATTTAAACAGGCCGTCGCATTGTCACTGTATGGCTGCTATCGACCCGTCCGGATCCGGCACCTCTGGTAACCGCCGGAAATTAGTTCTCGCGGCGGTCGTTCTCATCGCTGCCGCCGGGATCGCTGTGTTCGTCACGCAGGGCGACGTCTCGCTCCCGGGCGGTGACCAGGACGGCTTTGACACCGGCGAGGGCGAGCAGGACGAGTTCGACCAGTACGCGCAGCCGGAGGAGGAGTCGGGGACGACGGACGTCGGTGAGGACGTGGAGGTCGGCGCAACCGTCGAGATACAGGACGCGGGCGTGTCACCGGGCCGTGCAGAGATCAAGGTCGGAGAGGCGGTGCGGTGGGAGAACACGAACGACTTCCCTGTGCAGCTGTACTTCTCGTCCACGTCGCAGACCCCGACAATCGAACCGGGCGGCACCCTGGAGATGCGGTTCCGTGCCGACGCCGACTACGACCTGAACAATACGGACACCGGTGAATCCCTGGCCGGCGGGTTCGTCTACGTGGAGTGATACGCAGGCCTGTTCACCGGGCGCACCCTCTAACCTATTTATACCACTCCACCGAACAATACGCCATGTCGGGCTCCCGGGCTGCAGACCGTGCTGTACTCCTTCTATTCATGGTCGCAGCGCTGGCTGTGACAGCCGCTGCACAGCCCATCCAGCTGGAGGACGACCGCATCGTGATGAACGACGGGAATATCACGACGCTGGACTGGCTGAACGCGGACGGGCAGGAGATCCGGTCAGGCGGCAACATCAACCTCGGCGAGCTGAACATCACGAACTGTGCATTCATCAACGGCACGGACTGTGAGAACCTGGGCGCCTCTAATGTTGACGACGTGTACGTGGACGAGGCCGGGGACACGATGACCGGCGAGCTGAACATGTCGTGGGACAATATCACCGATATCGGTCCGGGCGGTATCACGATCGCGGACGGCGACGGCGACCTGGACATGGAGTCGAACCGGGTCGAGGACCTGCAGTCGGCGGATTCGACGGATGATGCGATGCCGAAGGCGGACATCCAGTCCTCGTTCGTCGACACGGCAGGCGACACGATGACCGGGAAGCTGGATTTAAGCGGGAACGACCTGCGGAACGTGAACCAGATCGGGAACGGGACGGACGACCTCGGGGTCACGTCGAACCTGGACCTGCAGAACAATAACCTGTTCAACTACTTCGGCTCCGCATGTGGCTCGGGACAGGCGGTGCAGGACGTGGACGACGCTGGAACGTTCTCCTGTGTGGATCTCGCGTCGGGCGTGGAGGACAACTACGTGAACGAGTCCGGTGACGCGATGTCAGGCGACCTGGACATGTCAGGGAACGACATCGACAACATCAAGTCGCTCGGCGGCGACGCCAGCAGGATCGAGGTCAATAACGCGTTCGGGATGAACTCGAACCGGATCGAGAACCTGGCGACGGCGGATTCGACGGACGATGCGATGACCAAGTCGGATATCCAGTCCAGTTTTGTGGACATCGGCGGTGATACGATGACGGGCGACCTGAAGCTTGACGGGCACGACCTCGTCAATGTGGACTCTCTCTCGAACGGGACGGCGCGCACCATCCAGCTCTCCTCCTCCGGCGGCGTGGACATCGCGAACGGCTACCTGAACGTGTCCGGCGGCGACCTCGATGTGCAGGGCGGCGCTATTACTGATACGACGGGACGGCTCTCGGTGTCCGGCGATATAGATGTCGGCGGGCAGGTGTTCGCGGACACGGACGGCATCGGGTTCGGTAATTTGACAGCGTACCCGGACGCGTGCCCGGACGGCGAGGCGGTGACCCAGGTCGGCGACACGTTGACCTGTACAGATATCGCGTCCGAGGTGTCGACCACGTACGTGAACATCTCCGGTGACACGATGTCCGGCGAGCTGGACATGGACGGCAACAATATCACGGATGTCGGTGAGGGGAACATCAACCTCACGGACGGCCAGGGCGACCTCGACATGAACTCCAACCGGATCGAGGACGTGCAGGCGTCGGATTCGAGCGATGACGTGATGCGGAAGGATAACATCCAGTCGAATTTCCTGGATTCCGGCGGCGATACGATGTCGGGGGATTTGAAGATGGACGGTCACGATATCAAGAACGTGGATGCGCTGGATAACGGGACGGCGCGGACGCTGGTGCTGTCGTCGTCCGGCGGTGTCGACGTGCCGAACGGGTACTTCAACGTGTCCAGCGGGGTCGTGAACGTCGGGGAGAACGCCGTCGTCGACGTGTCTGCCTTGCAGGACAACGAGGGAACGGACACGGTGACGTTCGACGGCAGCAGCAATGTTGAGATTCCGAACGGGTTCCTGAACGTGACCGGTGACCACGCCAACTTTGGTGGGAACAGAATCGAGAACGTCGGCTCGGCGGACTCGACGGATGATGTGATGCCGAAGAC
>CAZTXA010000019.1:3879-7104 GCA_964617945.1 uncultured archaeon | reverse complement strand
CTGGACGGCCTGTTCTGACGCGGCGGAATCGTCTCCCGCCGCCCCCAGGAATAGGTTTTAAATAGGGCTGCTTCAAGAGGCATGTATGGTCGCCCGGAAGCTGCTGATCGGCGGTGCAGTGATCGGTGTGGTTATCGTCGGACTCCTCCTTCTCTCCGGCGGTGGCGACGACCAGGTCCCGGACGAAGAGATAGTGGAGGTCCCGGTCGATATCTACACGGCCAGCGAGGACAACACAGTCCACAACGTGAACACGGACGGAGAACAGATTTCAACGTATGAGGGTCATGAGCGGGCTGTGATGGATGTGGCGGTCGGGCCTGACGACTTCATCTACTCATCAGGCGCAGGCGGCGTCCAGAAAGCGGCGCCCAACGGCACTCAGGAATGGGCGGTCAACCCCGGCGGGTGGCGGCGCGCAGTGGCGGTCGACAGCGCGGGGAACGTCTACACCAGCGGCGACGACCTGAAAAAGCTGTCAACAGGCAGTGAGGAGCTGTGGACGTACGAGGAACACTTCGACACCGTGCACGGTCTGGCGGTAGGCCCTCAGGACGACTATATCTATACAGGATCGGATGACCGTGAGGTCCACAAGATAAGTAGCGAAGGCGAGCAGGTCTGGAGTTACACCGAGCACGCAGGAAGCGTGTACGATGTTGCGGTCGACAGTTCAGGGAACCTCTACACCGCCGCAGCAGACGGCGTCCACAAGGTCAGTAGCGACGGCGAGCAGCTGTGGACGTACGAGGGCCACGGCGGCCCGAACGTGGGCGGTGTGACAGTCCGGAACGGTCTCGTCTACACGGTCGGTGACAGCGGCGAGCTGCATGTGCTCGACACAGAGAGCGGCGACAGGCAGTGGACCTACGGCCAGGACGTGTGGATCAACGATGTGGCGGTCGACAGCGCCGGGTTCGCGTACACCGCCGGCAACAACGGCCAGGTCCACAAAATCGATCCGAACGGAGAACAGGTCTGGACCTACACTCAGCACCGCGGCCACGTGCTTGGAATCGCCGTGGCACCGGCGTAGCAGAGGAATCCTTCTCAGTGCCCCAGCCGGGATTTGAACCCGGGTCTTCGGCTCGAGAGGCCGAGATGATTGGCCGGACTACACCACCGGGGCAGCGACTGTCCCGCTAGACGTACTGCGGTGAGAGAATTATTTTAAACGCTTTCAGCGGCCGACTGTCAGCCGATGTACCCGTGGTCCTCGACGTCCTCCTCGTCTGATTCGTTCTTCTCCGGTGTCTCGATCTCGCCGAACTTCTCCTCGTAGTCCTCGATGTTGTCCTCCAGCAACGAGTGCAGCATCTTCGCGGTCTGCGGGTTCAATACGATCGGGTCGTGCTCTGTGATGATCGTGTGCTGCGAGTCCCCCTCCATCTGGTCGAACCGCGGCACCGTCGACTTGAAGTCGAGCACGATCTTCCCTTTGCCGTGCATGATGGTGACCGCGTCCGCAGCGAACGCGTCGCCGTGGTCCGCGGTGAACTGCTTGTCTCTGCCCATACGGCCCTGGCAGCGTCCAACCTTTAAATCGGTCGGGTTTAAATACCGACAGCTTCAACCCCTTCCCAGGATGGCGCTCCACCACACGCTCCCGTGGGTGTACGGCGTGATCCTCGTCGCCGTCCATTACTGGGGCGAGGAAATCGCAGAACACCCTGTTACACGGCGTTTAACCGGGTTATCCGCGGGGGTCACGGTGAGCTACGCGTTCCTGGAACTCCTCCCACGGTTCCACACCGGGATCGAACACTTCGGGTCGTGGGGGTTCTTTTCCCTCCTCGCCGGGTTCTCCCTGCCGCACGTCGTGGAGGCGTTCATCATCCAGCACGAGAACACGGTCGAGGAGATCCGGCACGAGTACAAGGAGGCACACACCGCGTTCATCTTCGCCTACTACGTCATCATCGGTATGCTGATCCAGTTCCTCGTGGAGCGGGACGTGCTCGCAGGCACCCTCCTCTTCGTCCCTGTCCTGCTGCACACCGCGATCAGCAGCCTGTCCGTGGCCGAACTCCACAGCGACGTGATGGAGAACAGCGTGGTGGAGGCTGTTGTCATCCTGTCCTCCCTCGCAGGGATCGGTATCGCCACCCTCCTGACGCTGCAGGACGCGATGGTGCACCTCCTCCTCGGCGTGGTCACCGGCCTGTTCCTCTACGTCGTTATCAGCGACTCGATCTCACAGAAGGCAGAGGGTGATGTCCGCCTGTTCGTTCTCGGTGCAGGGCTGTACAGCGCTGTCATCGTGGCGCTGTGGACGCTGCCCTGACCCGGAGCCAGGTTTTAATATGTGACGGCCGCGGTATACGCCATGACCGGAGACGCGGACCGGGAGCTCGTTATCGTCGGCGGCGGCCCTGGCGGCTGCAGCGCCGCAGTGTACGCGGCCAGGAGCCGCATCGACACGCTGCTCGTGACGAAGGACTTCGGCGGCCAGCTCCTGTTGACAGACAAGGTCGAGAACTACCTCGGGTTCCCGCACGAGTCCGGCGAGGGCCTGTCCGAACGGTACCAGGAGCACGTGGAGGACTACGACGAGTACGTTGATACGAAACGGGAGGCGGTGGAACGCGTCGCGAAGGAGGACGACCACTTCGTGGTGGAGACCGGGGACGGCACGGTCACCGCACAGGCCGTCATCGTCGCCACCGGTACCTACGCGCGGCGCCTGGACGTGCCGGGCGAGGAGGAGTTCCAGAACCGTGGCGTCTCCTACTGTTCGGTCTGCGACGGGCCGCTGTACGCGGACGAGGATGTCGCGGTCATCGGTGGCGGGTACTCGGGCACGGAGGGCGCGCTGTTCCTGTCCGACGTCGCGGACACGGTCTACCTCATCAACTACGGCGACGAACTCTCCGGCGAACCGATCACGCTGGAGAAGATCCCGGAACAGGATAACATCGAGATCATCCATAACGCGGATACACAGGAGTTCTTCGGCGACCAGATGCTGGAGGGGCTGCGGTACGAGGACAGGGAGACCGGGGAGGAACACGAGCTGGACGTGGCCGGCGCGTTCATCGAGATCGGGCGGATCCCGAACGCGGACTTTGTCGAAGATGTGGAGACGGACGAGGAGGGACGGATCGTGACGGACGAGCACCAGCGCACGTCCGTTGATGGCCTGTTCGCCGCGGGCGACGTGTCCGACATCGCGGAGGAGCAGGCGATCCTCGCCGCGGGCGAGGGATGTGCGGCAGCGTTACAGGC
>CAZTXA010000019.1:0-3779 GCA_964617945.1 uncultured archaeon | reverse complement strand
TAGTGCTCCATCCCGGCGTGGATCTTCATGCCACGCTCTGAATCGAACGTCTCACCGCACTGGTCGCACTCGTACTCGTCGCCGGACTCCGGTTCCTGGATGTCCACGTCGACAGAGACCGAGGGGAAGACCTTCGACATGTGCTTCTGGAACGAGCCGCTGACAGCATCCACGAACTCGCGGGTCTCGTCCATGACCTCACCGAACAGTTTCGGGAGGTGCTCCTGGCCGCGTTCGGTGATAGCCAGGACCTGGTCACCGCCTTCCTGCGCCTTCTCAACGTATTCGTTGTCCTGCAGGTCGTCGACGGTTTCCTCCACACGCTCCCGGTTCCAGCCCAGGTTGTTCTGGAGTTCGCGCACCTGGTTCTTTCCCTCGGCGATCAGCCGCATCACGACCAGCTCGTCCTTCTTGGATTCGTCTGACATTGTGTATCACACCCTTCTCTACGGGTCCCTCGTTTAAATTGGCTCGGGCAGCCCACACAGAAAGATTTTAAAGTGTCGTCAGGTCGGCTTCCCATTGATGGATCAAGAAACCCTTGAATCGGTGAAAAACGCGGAAGAAACGGCCGACCAGAAAGTCAGCGAGGCCGAGGCAGAAGCGGAACAGATCGTGGCCGACGCCCGCGAGGAGGCCGAAGAGATCATCGAAACTGCCGAAGACGAGGCCGTGGAACGCCGAGAACAGCTTCTTGAAGAGGCACGGGAGGATATCGAGGAGGAGGTCTCCGAGATCAGGGAGGACGGCGAGGACGCGGCCGAACAGATCCGCGACACCGGGAACCGGGACGAGGCTGTTGACCTGCTTCTTGACCGGTTCCGGCAGCAGTTCGAGGGGTAACGATGATCCACCCGGAAGACATGACGAAGGTATCGATTCTCGGACCGAAGTCGAAGATGCAGGCGGTCATCGACCGGCTGCACGAGCTTGAAGTCCTCCACATCGACGAGTACGACGAGGAGGGGGACACGGTCGACATCGGCGACCCGATGGACGGTGCGGAGGAGCTGTCCGACCAGCTGGTGCGGATCCGGTCGGTCAGGTCACAGCTCCCGGACGGCGGTGCAGCCGGGAAGGGGGCGGCGCCGGACAATATCGAAGAACTGGGTGAGCGGGTGGACGAGATCGACCAGGAGCTGGAGGAGGTCGCCGCCGAGCAGGCGGAGAAGAAGGAGCAGCTGTCGCTGCTGGAGACGGTGCGGGGGCTCGGCCTGGACCTGGATGATTTCCAGGACTACCGGTCGCTCGATATCTACCTCGGCACGGTCGACAGCACCACGTTCCAGACGGAGTTGCCGGACGGCCGCGCCGAACTGTACACGGACGGCGACGCCGTTGCCCTGTTCGCCGATGCAGACCTGGACGTTGAAGCGGTGCTGCGGGATGCCGGGTTCGACCGGGTCGACCATACACCGCTGGTCGAGATGGACGGCAGTATCGACCATACAATCACGGACCTCCGGGAGGAGGTGCAGGAGCTGGCCGAGCGAGAGGAGCGGCTGCGGAACGAGCTGCAGGCGATCAGCGGCTCGTGGCGGCACGAACTGGAGCAGCAGGAGGCGGAACTGTCTGAAGAACTGGAGAAGGCGGAGGCCCCGCTCAGCTTCGCGACCACGGACGATGCGTTCATCGCGGAGGGGTGGATCCCGACGGATTCCTACGAGGAGGTGGCGGCAGCGGTAGAGGACGCGGCGGACGGCAGTATCTATATCGAGGAACTGGAGACCGGGGAGGCCCCGGTCAAGCACGACAACCCCGGCCCGGTGAAGCCGATGGAGGACCTGCTCGGCGTGTACGGCACACCGTCGTACGGCGAGATCGATCCGTCCTTCCTCTTGCTGACCTTCCCGATCCTGTTCGGGTTCATGCTCGGCGACATCGGGTACGGGCTGACAACGCTGGCGGTGTTCTACGGACTGTACCGGAAGTTCCCGGCGGCGAAGGGGATCTGGTACTCGCTGATGTACGCCTCCGTCGCGACAGTCGCGTTCGGTATCGTGTACGGGGAGATGTTCGGCTACATCATATTTGGACACCACTCGACACTGGCGGCGGTGACCGGGCTGCACGTGTTCGAGCAGATACCGATCCTGTACCACCGGACCGAGCACCTGAGCCAGGTGCTCTACATGTCCGTCCTTATCGGGGCAGTCCATGTCAACGCCGGGTTCCTCGTCGGCATGTACAATGAATACCTGCATCATGGCATCCTTGAGGCGTTCTACGCCAAGGGGAGCTGGCTTATTATCGAGATCGGAGCGGTACTCTGGTTCCTGCTGGGCGGCGTGGTCGGCGGGCCGATGATCGCTGCCGGCGTCCTCCTCCTGTTCAAGGGGGAAGGCGTTGAAGGCGTGGTCGAGATCCCGTCGCTCGCGTCCAACATCCTCTCATACCTCCGGATATTCGGCGTGGTGATGGCCGTTATCGCGCTCGCTGCGGTGGTGAACACGCTCGCGGAACCGCTGTTCCAGTCCGGCAGTATCGCCATGATCGCGCTCGGCACCCTCGTGCTGGTGGTGGGGCACACGTTCAACACGTTCCTGAAGATGATGGAGTCCGGACTGCAGGGTATCCGACTCCACTACGTGGAATTTTTCACAAAATTCTTCGAGGGCGGCGGCGAATATTACCGGCCGTTCGGCCGCAGCGGAGGGGCGGCACAATGAGAAGACCCTTTAAACGTTTCGGAGCAACACGCAACGTGAGGTGAACTTGATATGGCAATTGAATTCGGAGCTATCGGTGCTGGGATAGCAATCGGTCTGGCAGCCCTGGGGACGGCGTGGGCGCAGGCCAACATCGGTGCTGCCGCTGTCGGCGCGATGGCTGAAGACGAGTCATTGTTCGGCCGCGGCCTGGTTATGACCGTTATCCCGGAGACCATGGTCATCTTCGGCCTGGTCGTCGCACTGATCGCGCTCGGGTTTATCTGAACACGGCCACGCAAACCGCGGTCTGGCCGCCGCACCCCCCGTTTACCGGTAGCGTGAGATTCATGGGGCTTGACGACGTCACACAGGAGATACTGGAATCCGCTGAAGAAGAGGCAGACGAGATCCGCCGGGAGGCGGAGGAGACAAAGGAATCGCTGCTGGACGACGCCCGCGAGGAGGCGGAGCAGATCCGGCAGGAAGCGGAGGACGCTGCCGAACAGGAGGCAGAGGCGCTGCGGAAGAAGGAACTGGCCGCGGCGCGGATGGACGCCCGGCAGGCCCGGCTGGAGGCGCGGGAAGACGTTCTTGAGGACGTGTTCGACCGGTTCCGTGACGCGGCCGCCGACCTGGACGAGGACGAGGAACAGGAGCTCGTGGAGGCGGCGCTGGACAGGCTGGACGACACGATCGACATCGGGACAGTCCACGTCCGCGAGGAGCTGCACGACCTCGCAGCGGAGTACGGCGACGTCGAGTCCATGGAGGACCGCGGCGTCGTGGTAGAGTCCGCAGACGGGACGCGCCGGTTCGACCTGACGTTCGACGCGGTCGTCGATAAAACAGTGCAGGAGCACCGGAAGGATGCCTCCGAGGTGCTGTTCGGTTGATCGCTGACCGGCTGGCATCGTTCAAGAACTTCTCGTACACGAACGCACGGGTACGGGCACGCCGCGCCAACCTCGTGACAGACCAGGAGTACCGGAAACTGGCGAAGATGGACCTGGCGGAGCTGGCTGGATTCCTGGGGAAACGCGGGTACGACCGTGAGATGGAGGAGCTCGGTGCCGACCTGTCAGGAGAGGACCTGATCGAGGCGGCGGTCCGGCAGAACCTGGTGCGGAC
>CAZTXA010000018.1:4740-7284 GCA_964617945.1 uncultured archaeon | reverse complement strand
GTTCGATGTCGCGCTCCCGCAACTGTTCGGCGATGTCCAGCATCTCCTGCTTCAGCCCCGCCGGGCCCTGCACGCCGACGGACTCGTACCCTTCTTCCTCTATACGTTCAAACGCCTCGTCCAGCTCCATACCACGGCAGAACCGTCCGAGTTTTAAAAAGAAGCTACTGGAGGTCGCGCAGCCGGTCCAGCATGAACGTCCGTTCCGCCTTGGCAACGGCACGCCGCGCCGAACTGACCTCGCTCTCGGGCACCGCGACGGTATCGATCCCGCTCGCCACCGCTGTCTCGATGGTGTCGATATCCGCCGACTCCAGGATGACCGCGGTCTCCACGTCCGAGCCGTGCTCGCCGACCTGTTCAACCGCGTTCAACAGCGCGTCGCGGCCGCCGTCCGCCTCCAGCGCGTCCACATCCACTGCCAGGAACCCGACGCCAGCATCGACGAAGTCCGCGGCCCGCATCACACTGCCGTACGAGTCCAGGATGACGCCGTCGCCCGGGTCGACACGGTCCGCGTGGCTGAGCACGCCGAGGTTGTCCCGCGTCTCCGACGGGCTTCGTGTCCGGGCCCACACCGTTGCGGGGTGGTACGTGTCCGCGACCTGTTCCGCCTGCCGCGGGTCGATCCGGTCCGGGATGACCGCGCCGTCCGCCTCTGGCGCGACCGAGTTCACCACCTTGATGTGTGTCGCTGTCAACGGCTGCGACCCGGCCTCCTCCACGGCCGCCTCCGGCTCACCGTGTTCCTGCACGCCCTCGGCGACGGTCCCGGCCCCGCCGTCGATGGTCACCGTCTCGCCACGGGTCAGCATGTCAGTGCCGTTCCCGACCGCGACGATGCACGGGATCCCGAGCTGGCGTGCCAGCGAGGCGAGGTTGGACGAGGCACCGCCCTGGTCCGCCACGATCCCCGCCGCACGCGGCAACACAGGGATCAGGCGTTCCGACGCGTCCACGGACGCGATGATCTCGTCTGCCTGGATCGTATCAAGGTCGGTATCACTGTATACGATATTGACAGGTCCGGACGCATCCCCTGTTGCAGCACCGCGGCCGGTGACGATACCGTCCCGTTCCCGGGATGATTGCGCGGCGACGGTATGTGCGGGTGCCACGTCGAACACGGTGACGCCGTTCCGTCCCGTCCCGAACGCGACGGCGACCGGCCCGGTATCGATCCGTTCCGCTGTCTGCACCGCGTCCGTGACCGCCCGCAGGTCACTGTCGTCCAGTGTCCGCTCCTCCCGGTTATCCGCGGCGACCCGTTGCTTCAGGCTTTTCCCAGAGGTCGGGTCGCGCACCATCTTCCACTCCTTCGATGCAACGTCGATCTCCTCAACGTTCCCGTGCTGGCCGACACGGTACGTGTCCGGCGTGGTCGCACCGTCGGACAGCGCGGTACCGAGCCCCCACACCGCCTCCACCAGTCGGTCCTCGCGGCCGGCCGGGTCGGCGCTGTACGCGACGCCCGACACCTCTGGCTCGTCCATCCGCTGCACGATCACCGCCATCGAATGGATGTTTCCGACATGCTCCTCCATGCTGAGCGCCTCCGCAGAGTACAGCGACGCCCAGCACTCCTTTATCACGTCGATAACCGTGTCCTTCCCGTTCACGTTCAGTTCCGTGTGGTGCGCGCCGGGGATGCGGGCACCGGTCGGGGAGCTCCTGACGGCAACAAATTCCGTCTCCCGCTGCCCGCCGACAAGGTCGACCGCCTCCTCCGCCGCACTCCGTACCTCCTCGCTCATGTTGATCTTCTCGTACGCCTCCTCGATCTCCTCCCGTACCGCGTCGTCCACCTCCTCGTTCTCGATCAGGGCACGGATACGGTCCTCCGCCTCCTGCACCTGTCCCAGGTCGTCGCTATCAGTCTGCTCAAGAATCCGTTGGATCCGCTGTTCAAGCCCGTTCTCCTGGACGAACTCCTCGAACGTCGGCGCAGTCACCACGAACCCGCGTGGCACGTTCAGTCCCTGTGCGCTGGCCTCGCCGAGTGACGCCGCTTTCTTCCCGACCGTACGCTCCTCCCCGCCGTCGTCAAGCCACTGGATCGGCATGCATGAGAACGTGTTGCAACCATTAAATCAGTTACGCGGACCGGTTCTCCCTGATCTTCTCCTTCATCTCCTCGTCCAGGTCCAGATCTTCCAGCCGCAGCCCCTTCTCCCGGCCCTGGCTGAACACCGAGGCGAGGTGCAGCCGGTACTCGCCGTCCTTGATCTCCACGATCAGCGGCACCTCTTCCAGTAATTTGCGGACGTTGATCTGGTAGACGCCGTCCTCCTCGACCGTGATGGACTGCAGGTCGAACGTGAAGTCCTCCGCAGGGGTCACCTTGCTCTTGACATCCCGCAGGAACTTGTCGATCTCGTCCATCACCGACTTCTTCTCTTCCTGCAGCTCCTCCGCATCGTACTCCTGCTGCTCGCCGTCCTTGTCGTACAGGAACAGGGTGGACCCGCATTCCACGCAGCCCTCGATCAGCGCGTCATCGTCCTCGTCGTACTCCTCCCCACAGTTCATACACCTATGCGGCAT
>CAZTXA010000018.1:0-4640 GCA_964617945.1 uncultured archaeon | reverse complement strand
AGGGGTCACCTCAATCGTCCCCTGCCGTTGCAAGCAGCGACACCGAGTCCTCCTGTTTCTCGACCTCCTCCATGACCTCCGAGTTCCCGACGATGGTGAGGCCGCGGCGCCGCTCCCTGCCGACGACCTGGTACACGTTGTTGATGACGCGGTCGAACGCGTCCTCGTGCGCCTCCAGCTTCGAGAACTCGATGCCGGGAAAGTCGTCGCCGATCCGCTCCATCGCGCCCTGGATCAGCCGGCCTTCCTCCTGCGGTGACAGTGACTCCTCCAGGACAAGGATCTTTCCGTCCCGCACTTCCTCCAGAATCAGGTCAAGCTTCTCGTCGAACTCCTGGTCCTGCAACCGGCTTTTCGCGACGAACTCGATCGGGATGCCATCCATTTTAGCTCAGGCGGTGGGTGATCTCTTCATAGAGTTTCTCGATGTTTTCACCCTCCTTCGCGGAGATCTCGATGAACGGGTGCTGCGGGAACGCGTCCCGCACAGCTTCCGGGTCCGCCTCCTCTTTATCGATCTTGTTTGCAACGATCAGGATCGGGATATCCTTCGCCTCCAGGTTGCCGACGATCGTCACATTCACCTGCGTGTACGGGTCCTCGGTCGAGTCGAAGATGACCAGGCACGCATCGACATCGTCCAGCCACTTGATCGCTTCCACGACACCTTTCGTCGCTTCCTTGGCGCGGGTCTTCGCCTCGTCCTCGTCGATCCCGTAGTCCTTGAACTCCTTGAAGTCGACCTTCGTGGAGATGCCGGGCATGTCGAGCAGGTTCATCTGCACCTCTTTCCCGTCGTATTCGAGCACCGCGCGCTCCTTCTTCTCCACTTCACGGGTCTCGTGCGGCACCTCTGAAACGTTGCTCAGTTCCTCGCCGGTCAGGTCCTCAGAGATCCGGTTCGCAAGCGTCGACTTGCCGGCGTTCGGCGGTCCGTAGATGCCGAGCGAGATATCGCTCTGGGACCCCATGAGTCGGTTCCAGAACCGTTTGATGCTCCTGAACATGGTTGCACCGATATGCAGGTGTGTGCGGTGCAGCTATAAAAATCCATTCACTGCGGAGCCGTTAACATCCTACAGTTCCGGACTGTCGGCCTCCTTCACCACGTCCAGGATGACGTGGGTGATCGTCTTCTCCACCTTGTCCGACCGGCTCAACCGGTCCTGTACAAAGTCGGTGAGCGCGGAGCGGTCAGGGAAGGAGACCAGGAGCAACAGATCGGTATCTCCAGTGATGGTGTAGGCGGTGACGACGTTGTCGTACTCCTCGATCTCGTCACGGAGTGTGGGCAGTGCGTCGCCCTTCACAACGACCTCGACCGCGGCAAGCCCGTCGTACCCGAGCCGGCGGTAGTCGACGTCTGCGCTGTATCCTGTTATGACGCCCTCGTCCTCCAGCCGGTCCACGCGGTTGATAACGGTTGCAGGAGTGGAGTCGACTGCCTCGGCGACCTGCCGGAATGATTTCCGTCCCTCGGATAGCAGTACGTTCAGGATGTTTCGGTCAAGTTCATCGATCTCTACCGTATCGTCTGTCGCTGTCACGGGAATCCCCTCCGCGGCCTGCGCCGTGAATCTTTATAAACAGTCTTCCGTCCGTTGAACAGGCTGCAGAAAAATTAAACGTTTGTAACCTTACAGTGGTTATCCGCTGTACACGATGGGGCCATCGAACCTTCTTAAACCCATCTCTCCGCCGGGGTTCTTATTGTTTCTCCGCCAACCATCAACCCGATGGGGATCGACGACAAGCTCGCTGACCTGCAACAGAAGCTGGAGGAGACCCCGGTCAACAAGGCGACCGAGACGGAACGTGCACGCCTGAAATCGCGGATCGCAGAGCTGGAGGAGGAGAAGGAGCAACGCGCAAAGGAGACCGGCGGGTCCACCGGCGGCTACGCGGTGGAGAAGAAAGGTGACGCGACCGCCGCCCTCGTCGGCAAACCCTCCGTCGGGAAGTCGACACTGCTCAACCGGATGACCAATGCGGACTCGGAGACCGGCGCCTACGAGTTCACGACCCTCGACGTCGTCCCCGGGATGCTGCAGTACAACGGAGCCAACATCCAGGTGCTTGACGTGCCCGGCCTGATCGGTGGTGCGGCAGAGGGGCGCGGCGACGGCACCCAGGTCCTGTCCGTGGTGCGGAACGCGGACCTCGTCCTCATGATGGCAACGCCCGAGGAGCTGGGCGGGTTCGACCAGATGGAACAGGAGCTGTACGACGCAGGGATCCGGCTGGACACCGAACCACCGAACGTGAAAATCACAAAGACGGAGGCAGGCGGCCTCGACATCGCGTCCACGGTCGACCAGACACACCTCGACGAGGACACCATCCGCGAGGTGCTGCAGGACCGTGGCCTGGTGAACGCGTCCGTGACACTCCGCGAGGACCTGACGCTGGACCGGCTCATCGACGCGGTCACGGCCAACCGTGAATATATCCCGTCGCTCAAGGCGGTGAACAAGATCGATACGGTCGATTCGGACCGCCGCGACGTACTCCGCGAGGAGTATCCGGACGCGGTGTTCATCTCCGCCGAGACCGGCGACGGGCTCGACGAGCTGAAGCAGGCTGTATGGGACGGGCTTGGACTGATGCGGGTGTATATGAAGAAGCCGGGGAAGGACACCGACCGCGACGAACCACTCATCATCGAGAAGGACGCGTCCGTGGCGGACGTCATGGATAAACTGGCGGGAGATTTCTCACGGTTCAAGCACGCCCGCATCTGGGGCGACTCCGCCGACTTCCCCGAACAGAAAGTAGGGGAGGACCATATCCTGCAGGACGAGGACACCGTCGAACTCAGCACCGATTAAAAACTCTTGGGTAGTAACGAATCCTGTGTATGGTGCTCAGCCTCGAATACGTGGACGAAACCCGGTTACAGGGGGAAGAACTGGAGCACGGTATGCGGTTCCACCGCCGGAGATACGCAGTCCGTGATACGCGGGACGATGAAGACATCCTCCGCCTCGACTTCCGGTATCCCCTGGCCGACGGCGTTGAGGAACCGGAATATGTCGTCCACCTTGACAGTCCACCGCGGACCGTCCCGGCACCAGACGACTGGACCGACGGGCCCGGCACGTACACCGCCGACTTTACACAGTCACACCGTATAGATGCCCTGTTCCACGACGTCCTCGACCGGTACGACGATACGGACGTGGACGGTATACTGGGCGAGGTCAAAGAGGAGATGCTTGAATACGCGTACCAGTGGTCCGCGGACTACGTCCCCTAGCTGGTCTCGATCTTGACGACCTGCCCGTCCTCCAGCGCGGTCTCCTTCCCGATCGCCCGCCCGGACTCCGCATCCACCGCTGCAGCGTACGCGTCCCCGATATCGCTGTGAATCTGGTACGCGAGGTCGACCGGTGTCGCACCACGCGGCACCAGTACCGCGTCCGGCAACACGTTGCCGCGCTGGTCCGCGTACTTGGACGCATCCTCCACTGGATAGACAACGATCATGTCCAGCAGGTCGAACACCGCGGTCCGCATCACCTGTTGCACCCCGGTCCCGCCGTACTCCTCCAGCAGCTGTCGGATCTGCTCCAGTCCCTGTTCCTGCTCGTCAGAGACCTCGCCGACGATACTGAAATCTTCGTCGCCCGGCACGTAGTCGATCTTGCCCTGCGCCGCCGCGGCCTGTAACTCCTGTTCCGCCTGCGCGCTGACCGGGACGAACATCTCGTCAGGAAATTCGTCCTCCAGCCCGGCAAAGTTCTCTGCCGCACCGGGCACGTCGACCTTGTTGCAGGCGTGCAGCATCGGCATCGCCTCCCCCCGCAGCCGCTGTACAAACGCCTCGATCTCTGTGTCGTCCCACTGCTGGAGCGCGGCAGCGTCCGCGTCCAGCACCGCGTTCACCTCGCCCTCGGTAATGCCGAGGCCGGACAGCCGGTCCGCGATCACCGCGTCCGGCCGCGCATCCGGCCCCTGTAACGCCTTTGTCAGCCCGTCCCATGCATCCTGCAGCAGCGACGCCAGCCACGCGTCCACCTCCTCCGCGATAAACTCGACGTCCTGGGTCACGTCGTAGTCCTCGGCCGGCTCTCCGCTTGCGTCGGTCCGGCCCGACACGTCCAGCACGTGGATGAGCGCATCTGCGGCCCGCATATCGTCGAGGAACTCGTTCCCCATCCCTTTCCCTTCTGCGGCGCCCGGCACAAGCCCGGCAACGTCCGCCACGTCGACCGGTACCTTCCGCCGCCCCTCAACACAGTGCTCCGCGTCACAGTCCACATCGAGCCGGTCACAGGCACAGTCCACCACAACATACCCGACCCCGTGGTTCGGGTCGACCGTCGTGAACGGGTAGTCCCCGACCTCCGCGTCCGAGTCCGTGATGCACTGGAAGAACGTCGACTTGCCGACGTTCGGCTTTCCCACGAGGCCGAGCCGCATACCTCCTCCCTGCGGCTGCACGTTTTTAACGCGGTCGCCCGAGCTGTTTCCACCTTTTAAATAGATTCGGTCAGGTCTTTTGGAGAGAGGATGGAAACACCGCTATGCAGTGTCTGCCTCGACAACGATGACATACTCTGCAACGGCTGCCGGTCGAAGCTCGACGACGGCGAGCTCACGCAGGTAGACGTTGATCTATCCCGGCTTCTCTACGACCT